>JAISKC010000024.1 GCA_031261345.1 Eubacteriales Family XIII. Incertae Sedis bacterium
TGTCTTAAACCCACATCGCTTTTTTCATCATTTCAAGCATTTCCTTGATTAAATTCTATTGATTTTTCAATGTAAATTCCATCCCTTACTACTGTGGAACTTACTTTGGGAATTTACGGATAATTTACCGGATAATTTCGGCTTGAAATTGTGCTCGTACACGGCACTTTCTTGGGCGAAAAATCGTCTTTGCCTGTTTGGATTTCGGCTTTCCAATGATATAATGTGGACTATATAGGTATGTCATTTGGATGAGATACTTTCCGTAGTAACCCACTGAAGTAGTAAAAAGCTGAAGGAGATTGATCACAAAATGATGGATTATAAAACGATTATATTTGAAAAAAAGGGTGGCATAGGCTATGTCATCATGAACAGGCCCGAGGTCCTCAACGCCATCAACGCCGAGGTTCTGAACGAGCTATCCGATGTCTTCGACGTGATAGAGGCGGACAGCGAAATACAAATCATCATCATCACCGGTTCCGGACGTTCGTTCATCGCCGGTGCCGACATCGCGGAGATGAATGAGATGAGCGCTATCGAGGGCAGGGCTTTCATGCTTAAGGGACAGGCAGTAATGAGGAAACTTGAAAATTCCGAGAAGCCTATCATCGCCGCGGTGAACGGGTTTGCGCTCGGTGCCGGTTGCGAGCTGGCTTGTGCCTGCGATCTTCGGTTTGCGTCGGAGAGTGCGAAGTTCGGTCAACCTGAGGTCAATCTCGGCATCATTCCAGGATTTGGCGGCACACAGAGACTGCCTCGCCTGATCGGGCAGGGGGTTGCGAAGATGATGATTTTCGGTGCTGAAATGATCGACGGCAGGAAGGCCAGAAACATCGGCCTCGTCGAGCGCGTATTTCCCGACAATGAGCTGATGGATCGCACGGAAGCTTTTGCGAACATGATACTGACGAAGGCTCCGATTGCTGTCAAGATGGCGAAGGTCTCGATTGATAACGGGCTGAATACCGACCTTAGGACGGGTGTCAATTTCGAAGCGGAGGCTTCGGTTGCGGCGTTTGGCTCGGAGGACAGGAAGGAAGGTATGGGTGCGTTCCTTGAAAAGAGGAAGGCAACGTTCAACAACAGGTGATTGCGTCCACTATCCGTTTTTTATCCTTTGGTAGACTTTCGTAATTTGCTTTGATGAAGGCGTCCAGCATTTCTGGGCGTCTTTCTTTTGTCAGTAGCAGGGACTGTTCGAAGTTCCAGAGTTCTATGAGTTTGTGGTTGCCGTTTGTGAGGACTTCGGGTACTTCTAAGCCTTCGAAGTTTGCAGGCCGCGTGTATTGCGGGTATTCGAGTAACCCCGAGTATATCGATTCTTCGTTGTGGGAGAGTTCCGAGCCGAGGACACCTGGCACGAGCCTTGCTACGGTGTCGATGAGGACCATTGCCGGTAGCTCGCCGCCCGTGAGGACGTAGTCTCCGATTGAGACCTCTTCAAAATCGAAGTGATCCAGCACCCTTTGATCCACCCCTTCGTAATGCCCGCAGAGTATGACGATACGTTCTTCTTTCGCGAGGTCAACCGCAAGCGCTTCATCGAGAAGACGGCCGCGAGGAGACATATAAAGCAGCCGAACCCCAGCACTGTCATTGCGGGCCCCGACCCGACCTGTGCTGGGGCTTGCCGCAGTGAATCCATGCCCTATAATTCCGAGGGCCTCAAGTGCGGCGAAGATCGGCTGTGCTGACATCAGTTGGCCGGCCCCTCCACCGAACGGATAGTCGTCCGCCTTCCTGTGCTTGTTTGTCGTGTAGCCCCGAATATCTCTCGCGTCAAAATAGAGCAGTCCGGCTTCTTCTGCCCTGCCGATCACGCCCGCAGAGAGCACAGGCTCAAACATCTCAGGAAACAACGTCAAAATATCAAATTTCATTATCAATTACCGTCCAGTCCTAAAAAAATTACTCCCATATGGATTGCTTCGTTTCACTCACGTTCACTTCGTTCACTATGACATTTATCCATTAACGTATAGCCCTTTCAAAATTACTTCCTAATGACATGATACAACAAAATCGGTATACTTAGGTAATACATCTAAGTGGGCAGGGAGAAGATTATGATAAATCAGAAGAAAGTTTACAGCGGGTTTGAGGGGCTCGACAGCGCGCTCGATTTCATGCGATACGGCGACAGCGTCGTCTGGCAGGTTTCGGATATTGACGAATACGACTATTTCGTGGGGCCGTTCGTAGGGACGAGCATCGCCAATCACAAGAATGTGGTCTATTTTCGTTTCGGCAAGCACAACATTTCGCTCGATGGAATCGAAGGCGTTTCGTCGCTGAAAATCCGAGACATCGACATCAGCGAGGGGTTCGAGACCGCAGTAATGAGCGTTTACGACATCATTCAGGAGGAGGGGCCGGAAACTCATTACGTGTTCGACAGCATGACGGAGCTTCAGGTCGAGTGGATCGCCGATTTCACGATGGGAAACTTTTTCGTGGTTACGGCACCGGAGATAAAGAAGGCAAAGTCCATCGCCTATTTCGCCTACACGAGGACAAATCACTCGACGGAATCGCTCGCGAGAATCAGGGAGGCCTCGTCCATACTCATCGACGTGGTGCGCGGGACGAAGCATATGTACATGCAGCCGCTCAAGGTCGAGGGGCGATATCTGCCGACAATATTTCTGCCTCACGTGGTCGATAGGCATGACAACGACATCATAAGGCCGCTCACAAACGGGATTGACCTTTCGCATTACTTCACGCTCGTCGGCGCGAACGGCGACCTCGATTCGAGCCAAAATCTCGACAACTGGGAGAGGTTTTTCCTCGAGACCAGAAACCACGCGACGGACGAAAACGCCAATCTGAGCTCCGAGGATATACGCTCGCTTTGCAGTCTTATCTTCGGCAAGGACGAGCACATGCTCGACATCGCGGAGAGGAACACCGGCCTTCAGGATATTCTCGACATCAAGGCTCGTATGATTGGCGTCGGACGCATAGGTGGCAAGGCTACGGGTATGCTGATGTCCAGAATGATAGTCGAAAAGCAGCTGCCCGAGATTGCGAAGGTGCTCGAACCGCACGATTCCTTTTACATTTGCTCAAATCTTTACTATACCTTCCTCATCAAAAACAAGTGTTGGGGGCTGAAGATAAAGCAGCGGAAGCGCAAGGGTTACTTCCCGATCGCCGAAGTTCTGAAGGAAAAAATCATGGAGGGGCAATTCTCGGACAATATCAGGGAACAGTTCCGCCGCATGCTCGAATACTATGGGCAGAGTCCTATCATCGTCCGCTCAAGCTCCATTCTCGAGGACGGTTTCGGCAACGCTTTCGCCGGAAAATATGACTCCGTTTTCTGCGTCAACAAGGGGACACTCGAGGAGCGGCTCGAAGACTTTGAGGCCGCCGTCAAGCAGGTTTATGCGAGCACGATGGACGATTCTGTTCTGGAATATCGCCTACAGAGAGACCTCGCTGGCAAGGAGGAGCAGATGGCGCTGCTCGTGCAGAGGGTTTCCGGCTCGCTGTTCAAGGACATCTATATGCCTGCCGCGGCCGGTGTCGCCTTTTCCTACAATCAATATCGGTGGAACACGACCATCGACCCAGACGCCGGAGTCGTTCGCCTCGTCATGGGACTCGGGACTCGCGCCGTAGATAGGACGGATGGCGACTATCCTCGCATTGCGGCACTCGACCAGCCGCAGAGTCAGGCCGTGCATGGCGACTACATTTCGGATTTTGCGCAGCACAAGGTTGACGTTTTGGATCTCACGGTCAACAGCCACACCACGCTTGAGATTTCTGAGGTAACGGACAAGATGACGGATTGGTTCAAAGCCATGATGATCGAACGGGACCCCAAGCGCTCAGCTGACCTCGAGGCCCTCGGTGTCAAACGTCAGTTCGAATTCACGACCTGCAAAAATATTCTGGAAAATGAAAAGTTCCTTCATGACATCAGTGAAATCATTCACACAGTCCAGTCGGAATATAGCTATCCTGTCGATGTCGAGTTTGCGCTCAATTTCTCTATGGAGGGCGACTTCGTAATCAACTTGCTTCAGTGCAGGCCCCTTCAGGTGGGTGGTTCCGGTCTTCGAGCCTTGCTCCCATCGGTCGAGCAGCCGCAGACCTTCTTTCACCTCAACGGAGGGACAATGGGTGGTGCTTATTACCAGAAAGTCGATGTCGTCATCAGGATTGACCCGCAGAAATATTACGAGTATGCCTACAATTCCAAGCCGACCATCGCACGCATTACCGGACAGATCAACCAACATTACAAGGACAGCGGCAAGACCTTGATGCTGCTCGTGCCTGGCAGACTCGGCACTTCGTCGCCCGAGCTCGGCGTGCCGGTGAGCTTCGCTGAGATCAGCAATGTGAGTATTGCCTGCGAGGTTTCTTATGAGGGCGCGGGCTACAAGCCGGAGCTTTCCTATGGCAGCCACTTCTTTCTCGACCTCGTTGAGGCGGATATTTTCTATGCTTCCATCTTTGAGAACAAGGGGTCGACGATTTATTACGATGAAGATTTCTTTGGCGAGGCCGAGAGTCTTCTGACGCAGATTGTGCCCGATGTGGCGGCCGGTAGCGAAATCGACGGCATCATCAAGGTCTATGATACGAGCAAAACTGACCTTCGAATCGTCTCGGACATTGAGAGTGGCGAGACGCTCTGCGGCTACTTCGAGACCACAGACCTAGACGGAAACCCAATTTGAAAAAAACGTAAAATTTAAATTAGTTTTAAATTGGCCATCCTCCAAAGAGCAATCTACGAGAATAATCCATCCGCATCTATTACTGATTGTACAATTGGTGCATAGCTGTTGTCTTTGATGCCATAGGGCGTTACAAGCGTTCTATGTATTGCCTTCTTCGTTTTCGTTTCAAGTCTCAGAACCCGTTCCTTCCGCTCAAAATCATCCTTATCCTCCTTGGTGAGAGTGTATTCATATTTGCTGTATTTCATCTCGCACATATTGATGACGCCATCATTTCTGTCAATCAGTAAATCAATCTGTGCACCAGGTGTACTACTTTTGCTACGCCAAGCCGAAATATTTGAAATTACCCCAGCAATGCTTAGAGTCCGCTTAATCTGAGGAATATGCGCAAGGCATACCTGCTCAAATGCGTACCCCTTCCATGCCCGACTTGAAGACGTTTCTCTTGAAGCACTCCAGTAATGCGGGTCGTTGTTTTTTCCTGTCTGCATGTATTTCAAAAAGAACAAAGTGAAAAAATCACATAGCTGATAAAGTGCTCCTTTTTTATTTCCATCAAACGGAGGATACTTCCTTATGAATCCACTTTGCTCCAGCTCCCGAAGAATCTTGCTTAAATTGCCTCCGTCGGGAAAGCTGACTTGCTTCACAATATCATCACGGGACAGGCCTTTTGTCCGTTTCGAGCTCAGCACTGTCACAACCTCGATGTACCTTTCGGGTTTCGCAAATACGGACTGATATAAGCTATCGTATTCGTTTCTTAGTTTTGGATTTGCACCAAAACAAAGCTTGTCAACATTCTGTGCGATACTCAATTTCTTATTCATCAGGCTCAAATAGTATGGTATTCCCCCAAATATCATATAACTTTCAAGAATATCGTAATCGCTGACACGCATAGATGCTCGTTCAAAATATTCTCGGCACTCTGCAAGAGTGAACTGTTCAAGTAATATTTGCTGAGTAACCCTGTTGTAAAGCCCCCCTTTGTTCAAAAATAGTTTGTTTGTCATCCATGATGTCGCGGAGCCACATGCAATGAGCAAAATATCAGATCGGCCTGATGCCCACCCATTCCAAAAATGTTCCAATGCCGAAACAAATTTTGACTTTTTCGTGTCCATCCACGGCATCTCATCAAGAAAAATAACTTTCTTCTTTGATGTTGATTGCTCTATCAGATGCGTAAGCATGTCGAATGCCTCAAACCAGTTTTTCGGAACATCATGGTCTATTTTCCCATACTTTCGCAATGCTGCCGAAAAACCTTCCAATTGCTCAGACATAGTTGCGGACGCAATACCGGTAAAACTGAAATCAAACTCGTTGTGAAAAGTTTGTCTAACCAAAAATGTCTTGCCAACTCGTCTTCGACCATAAATCACGACGAATTCAGGTCTCTTTGATTTCGCGTACTCCCTTAATTCTGCTTGTTCTTCTTTCCGTCCAATGATATCGATATTCATTCGGATACTCCACTATATAATGCGGAAAGTCGGTAAAAAGTATAGGTTTCCGCATTCTATTTTTTCTATGCAAGCCATACAAGGCTCTTGATTCTTGGATATTTTATTCATCCAATACCATTATCGCTGAAATTCTGCGGTTTGTATACATGTATTTCAGCAAAACAATTGAACTTGTAAAATGCCTTCAATACAATTATACGATGCGGAAAGACAACGAAAAACATAGGTTTCCGCATTCTAAAAGATGACCACACACGTGTGTTAAAATGTGCGAAAGCGAAGTGCGTTGGTACTGCACAAGGGGATGTTTCGCTTGTGCAATTACACAAGGGGACGTTTCGTTTGTGTAATGCTGTGCCCAAATTGCGAGACGTTCGCCTTTCGTGATATGATATTTGTATGTTGCTTATAAGTGCTTCCGAGCTTGAAAAATCTTATGGGATTGATGTCGTCTTTGATGACATTCGTTTCAATGTTGAAAAGGGCGATCGGGTTGGTATTGTCGGGGCGAATGGCGCGGGCAAGAGCACCCTTCTTCGGATACTCGCGGGTCAGCTTGAGCAGACTTCAGGGACATTTTTTGTCGCTAAAGATACGAAAATCGGGTATCTTCGGCAGGAGAAGAAGGCACCTGGCGACGAGTCCACGCTCAGCGGCGGCGAGCGGGCTCGGCAGGAGCTTGAGGCGATATTGCTCACACAGCCGGATTTGTTACTTCTCGACGAGCCTACAAATCACCTCGATTTCAGTATGCTTACTTGGCTCGAAAAAAGGATACGCAGTTTTTCGGGCACGGTCATTCTCATTTCCCACGATAGATATTTCCTAGACAAAACAGTAACGAAAATCTTTGAAATAGAAGATGGCAAACTCTATAGTTACAAGGGGAATTACTCGGACTTCAAGGTGAAAAAACAGGCTTTGCTCGATGCCGCCGAGAAGGCTTACGAGAAGGAACTGACCGAGCGGAAACGTCAGGAAGAAATCATTCGCAAGATGAAGGAACGCGGCACGGAACATCTCGCGAAGCGGGCGGCCTCCAGAGAGAAGAAACTTCTGCGCGAGGGGCAGACTCCGCTTCACCGCCCGAAGTCCCGCACGGACAGTATCAAAATGAGGTTTGCGGATATAAAAAAAAGCGGCAACGATGTCCTGCAGGCGGAAAATCTATCGAAATCCTTCGATGACAGAATCATTTTTGAGGATATAAATCTCGACATCAAGCGTTCGGAAAAGATTTGTATGATTGGCTCAAACGGAGCCGGCAAGACCACCCTATTCAAACTTCTGACGGGGGAGCTCGCCCCTGATGAGAGCTCAAATCCAATGGAAAAAAGCTATATCAGGGAGGGTGTCGGCGTCCGCATCGGCTACTACGACCAACATCAGGAGAACCTGAACATTTCCAATACCATACTTGAGGAGATGAGGGACGCTTTTCCGCTTCGTTCCGACACGGAGCTTCGGAAGATACTCGGGCGTTTTCTCTTCAAAGGCGACAAGGTATTTCAGAATATTCGCTCGCTGTCGGGCGGGGAAAAGGCTCGGCTTTCGCTACTGAAACTCATCATGTCGGGGGCAAACTTTCTGCTTCTCGACGAGCCGACGAACCATCTCGACCTCGCTTCGATGGATGTGGTGGAAAACGCCCTCTCCGACTTCGAAGGGACGCTCTTTGTCATTTCGCATGATAGGTATTTGCTTGAGCGGTTGCCGTCGAGGATTGTGGAACTCACGGAAGGCGAGCTAATAAGCTATCCCGGGAATTTCGAGTATTATTTGGAGAAGAGCGGTGGGTTAGCGGAAAGTGGATTGCCGCGCGGGGCTCACAATGGCAAGGTTGGTGGTCTATCGTCGGAATACGAGTCGCCGGCTGTCTCCGCTTGGGAGGAGCCTGACAGTCCTCTATTCGAGGACTTATCGCCAGCGGAACAACGCCGCATCACGAAGGAAAGAGAGACCGAACGCCGCCGCAGGGAGCGTGAACTCGCCGAAACCGAAGCCGCCATCGATGCCCTCGAAAACGAAATATTAGGACTCGAAGAAGACCAGCTGAACCCCGAAAATTCCTCCGACTTCGAGCTGCTGGCAACCCTCGGCGAAAAAATCATAGAAAAGCACAGGACCCTCGAAGAATTACTGGAAAAGTGGGAATCCATCAGCTCCTAAACCCATTCAGGATCCTCACAACCCATTCAGAACCGATTGACATTACCCCCGTATTGAATTAATATAATATATATTAATATAATGACCATTAAGTTAATGACGGTTAAGTTAATAAACATTAGCTTATCGCCGGTGGAAATTATCAACGGAAATGCTGCGGAGGTAGATGCATGAAATTCTATGACAGGTCGAACGAATTGGCATTGCTGGAAGAGAACCGGCAAGTCGCGGAGCACAGCGCGAACTTCACCTTGCTCATCGGCAGGCGGCGGGTGGGAAAGACCGCGCTCATAGTGGAGTCGCTCAAAAACCAAAAATCCCTATACCTCTTCGTCTCAAGAAAAAGCGAGGTCTTGCTGTGCGAAGAATTCCAGTTGGCAGCCGCCGAAGCGTTGGACATTCAGATACTTGGCAAAGCCGACAGATTCGGCGAATTTTTTGGGCAGCTATTGAAATATTCCGAAGAAAATTCTTTCACGCTTGTGATAGATGAGTTTCAGGATTTCGAGAGAGTGAACAAATCCATATTCAGCGAAATACAAAATTTGTGGGACAAGCACAGGGCGAAGTCAAAAATAAATTTCATAGCTTGCGGGTCCATATATTCGATGATGACAAGACTGTTCGAAGATGAAAGAGAGCCGCTGTTTGGAAGACTCACATCGAAAATCGTCCTGCAACCGTTCGCGACAGGCGTCATAAAGCAGATACTCGGAGACCACAACCCGAGGTGGAAGCCCGAAGATTTGCTCTGCCTGTATATGTTGACGGGCGGGACACCCAAGTATGTATCGCTATTGATGGACCGAGGCGCCACCACCAAGGCGAAGATGCTCAAGTATCTTTGCGGCGGCGGATCACCGCTTTTGACAGACGGAAAGGACGTGCTCATCTCGGAATTCGGCAAGGATTACACCACCTACTTTTCAATTTTGCAGCTCATTGCGTCGGGAAAGACCTCTCAGAGCGAAATCGATTCCATCGTCGGAAAGAATACGGGGGCTTACCTGCACAACCTTGAGAGGGAATATACCTTGATAGAAAGAAACAA
Organism: Eubacteriales Family XIII. Incertae Sedis bacterium; assembly: GCA_031261345.1. GTDB lineage: Bacteria > Bacillota > Clostridia > Peptostreptococcales > Anaerovoracaceae > JAISKC01. Next base: position 9,402 of record JAISKC010000024.1, read on the forward strand.
GCCGATTTTCTCAAAGCCTGAAAGCCGCAACATCAAATGGCGGATTCGGGACAACTACCTCAGATTTTGGTTTCGGTTTGTGTATGCAAATCAGTCTCTTGTGGAGACGGAAAAATATGAGCTTCTTCATGAACTCATAGAACGTGATTATCAGCAATACAGCGGGCTCATCCTCGAGGATTATTTCCGCAAAAAACTGATGGAGGAAGGCCCCTACTCGAGCGTCGGCAGTAGCTGGGACAACAAGGGAACGAACGAAATTGATGTAGTTGCCCTGAATGAACTCAGCAACGAAGCACTTGTAGCCGAGGTGAAGACAAATCCAAAGCACATAAGCATGAGCACACTCGAGAGCAAAGCCGCGAGTATCGCAAAGCCGCTTGAAAAATACAAAGTGGATTATGCGGCATTTTCGCTTGCCGATATGTAGCCATCGCAATTCAAAACGCAAACAGAATCGCTTTTTCGCTCAAAAAATGTCTTTCTGAGGCGAATTTACGACTCCGTTCGCGTTTTGCAAAGCCGTCATCCCGGGCTTGCACCCTGGATCCAGCCCCTGCCCTTATGCGACGTATTCCTCTTCGTACTCCGAATCCTTTCTCGCACTTCTGAGCTTGTAAACTACCAGTAAGAAAAGATGCACGATGAAGGCGATTCCCACGAAGAGCGTCCACTTGTTGACCCAAACCATCGGCTGCGAGAAATCATCGAGGACAATCCAGACAATGAGCGTAGCCACACCCACGAGGCATGTCAGCACCTTGAGTAGCTTGCCCTGCCTGCGTCTCTTCTCGCTCTCTTCATATCTATAGGCTATTTCATCCGCCTCATCGCCACGGCGACGCTTCGCGAATGCACCTATTACTAGAACGATGGAGATGATGATAGCCACTATCGACATGATTCCCGAAAGCAAACTCCAAGCACCCTTTGCACCGAACCCACCGAGCGGGACATTGCCGTTCGCAAGGTCGCTCAGGATATTGCCCGTCTGCGCTTCCAAGCGTTGCTGATCCGCGGGGCTGAACCCAGCGAAACTCGGAGATTCAGGCACAACTGGCTCAGACTCCTCGGTTACATTCGTATCCGTCGGCGGATTCACAACCGTCGGCGCCACAACATTCGCCTGCCAAATGGCATAAAGCGTTACATCGCTAGTAATGGTTAGATTTTCGCCGCCTGTGTAAGTCGCCGCAGTCGCACCCGCATTCCTGCTCCAACCGAGGAAGGTATAGCCCGTCCGAGCGAAAGCATTCTGAAGTATGGAGTGGCTCGAGCCCGCCAAAATGTTCGCCACCGGATTGATATTCCCCGAAGTGCTCCCATTGCCGTCGTAAGTAACAGTGTAGCTGACCAGAGGATTGACCACAATCTCCGGCTCCTCAGCCTGCCAAATAGCGTAGAGATTGACGTTCCCCGTGATGTTAGCCACCTGCTGATCCGCCTTATGAGAAACGCTGCCGTCCGCCTTCGTGCTCCAGCCGAGGAACGAGTAACCGTCCTTCACAAGACTGCCGATAGGTGAAACCGTCCAAGCCTCTCCGTGATTGACCGTGAGGGTCTTTGGCGCATCGCCCGAGGAATGACCGTTACCGTGATACGTAACCGTGTAGGAAATCCTGCTCCACTGCGCGGTATAGGTCGCATTTTCAGTAACTTTCGAGGCGATAGCCTTATCCCAGCCTTCAAATTTCCAGCCAACTTCGCCAGTAACTTTAGGCTCTGCAGGTGTATTTGGGGGTGTATTCCCTGAGTAATTAAGACCGCTCACAGTCTTCGGGCTGAATGTCCCATGCTCGCCCGGCAGATACTTCACCGTGTAGTCTATTGGTTTCCAAATGGCATACAGAGTAGTCGAGGCATCGAGACTAGCAATACTTCCCGATGAATAATTCGCATCCGGCGATGTAACATCTTTGTCGGTAGACCAACCCAAAAATGTATAGCCTGCCCTTTTGAATGATAAATAGTCTGCATCAGGATAAGTGATTGTAGCACCCTTTACTGCATTCCAGATTTCTTTGGTAGCGTCGGATTTCGAGGCGTTTTGCTTGAAAGTAAGCACTGCGATATTGGACGTTGGGACATATTGGGCAACAAAGGTCACATCTGTGCCGCCCATGACATAGCTGCTGCCAGCCCTGTAAAGCGCATCGCTGCTAGCTGTGCGCCAGCCGACGAAGATCTGGGCGCCGCCGTCTTTACTCAAGTTGGAGCCGTCTTTGACTACCGCTTTGGAACCTGAAGAATACGAGGTGCTATCAACTGGTGCAGCTCCTCCACCGTTTGTGTTGTAGGTGATGTGGTGTGGGGTGTAAGGCGGGTTCCATCTGGCGTAAAGCGCTAGGTCTTCAGTTACCGGCACATCCCAAGAATATGGCACCAAAGCTCCGTTGGCGGTTTTTTGATACCAGCCGAGAAATTCGTCGGAGCCGTCCCGACCCCAGTCTGTGGGGTTAAGGGCGCCGGGGTCAGAGATGAAGCCACCGTTGGCTACCTTTGCAGCAAAATCGGTTGCCTCAACCGTCCCTGTGGAATCAGCATAAAACGTCACATTGCGCGGGTTTTCGAGCCACTTTGCGTAGAGGGGTAGATTATTTGCCGGCATAGTTGTAGCGAAATCAAAAGGCTCAGTGTCCGTTAATTTCTCAAACCAGCCCAGGAAGGTTGCGGTACCATTGCTCGGGTCGGCAGGTTCATAATCAGAAAGCGGCTTTTCAAAGAGAATGGCGTTGTCACCAGAATACCCAGAGACCGGAGTGCCGCCCTGTGAGTCAAAGGTCAGGGAATATGAGGCTCTGGCCAGAAAGTAATAACGTAGGGAGTCGTGACGGTTGCTACCACTAGTATTCAATTGATAGAATAATCCACTCCCTGGCGTTTGTTCCCACTGATAACAATTCCCATTGCCACCAACATACCAACCACCAAGATAAGTCGGCAAAAATCCTGAAACCCCGCTTGATACCTGGCGGTCACCGCCATATGCAGGATAGATACTCCCGGAACTATAAAGGTCAAAGATTTGCTTTCCCTCCGGTATGGCATAGGGACTGAGTGCACCTCCGCCGTTTCCATCGGGGCGTTTTTGCAATGTCGTGATTTTGATACGGGTTCCCCGCTCTGTTAAGTTTGTATAGTCAGGATTAGGCAGGGCTGCAGCAGGAGAATCCTGGTCAAGGGACTCAACAAAAAATATTCCTCGTGTTGGCACCACGTTAGTTATCCACGACGTCGGGTTATATGTTGCCGTACAGTCTGAATTGTTGTATGAGTTGGCAAAAGTTCCTATCCTGTCGGCACTAGTTCTATTTTTAAAAGTATCAAACCTTACTTTCCCCCACCCTGTAAAAGTAGAATTGACTGGGTTGCCTGTTGCATTGCTCACACAAAAAACATCGGAAGCTCCTGTTGCTTCATCGTAGGCAGATGGACCCATTTCATCGTTTCTCAAACCAATTTTTGTAAAGAGCTGGTAATTTATACTCGCTCCCGTCAATGTCTGACCATTGACCTTCATCGCCAAAGATGCATTTGCATTATTGTAGCTGCTCGGATAGGTATTTACATTAATGTTAAAGGTCCAGACATTGCGGGTAAAATAAACATTGACGACGGTTGTGCCATTGCCGGCAATCACTTTATTATCACTATGACTATAACTATACATATTGAGTGATGGGAAGTCTGTTGCATTCAATAAGCTTATAATTTCACTGTTTGCCGTAGCGGCATTGGTTTTGTTTGCATCTGTCTCACTAACTTGCACAGATGTTCCGGCGGCTGCCGTTTTACTATCGTCGCTATAGACAAAGATAAAATTATCAGCATCTTGTTTCTGCGCCTCGTTCAAGCCACCAGCAGCGCTGTTCTCGGTTAGAGGGATATTGGGTTTTTCTAACCAGTAAACAACGGTGTATTTAACTGGATACCCTGTCCACTTACCATACAGCGTTGTGGTTGCGTTGATGGGGGTGGCAAAATCAAATGGGGCACCCTCAAAAGCAGCGTTGTCATACCAATCAACAAAATAATAGCCGGTGCGATTAGGGATTTTGGGCTCGACGCTTTGGTCGGTGGGGTCTGTGGCCAAGCCGTCTTTGGCAACCACCTGTGGGTCCACTGCTGAGCCACCGGAGATAAAGGTGACTATATAGCCGTCTACAAACTGAGGTATCAAGGTGATGTCTTGGGTGATGGAGGTGTTTGTGAAGTCAAACTCAGCTGTTTGATCCTTAAGGCTCCAGTGAGCAAAGACTTGGTTTTGAGGCACAGAGCCTTCGGGGAAGTCCACAACGCTAGCAGTTGTTTTGTCGTCGTCTGCCACCTCTGCGGTATAGAGCACAAAGGCTTTTGACGTTTCTGTGTCATTGGCAGGGTCTGCACTCATAAAATAGACTTTGTGGGTACTGGCTGCAAATGTGGCAGTAACCGTCAAGTTGCCAGTAATGATGGTAGCGTTTGCATCATCTATGAAGTTGAAGGGACGCTCTACAGGGTTCAGAGGAACGGTGGTGTCGGTGTATATCCAGCCGGTGAAGACCTTGCCTGCCGATGTAGGGTTTGCAACTGCAGGGCTAGCTTGGTTTTTCGCCACGGTTACTGTTTTGTAAGTGGCACCTTCTGACTCAAAGGTAACTGTGTATTCATCGGAGATACCAGGGACGGATAAGATAGATAGGAGGTCTTGTACAGGAACATCTGTGATGTTGGCAGCCGACCAAGGATTGATTGGAACAGCCTGCACTTGGAGATTGCCATCACCGTCAGTGCCGCTGGTGGATTCCGGCTCAGAGGCCGGAATGACGGGGCTATCAGCCGCAATGGCTGAATCGGAATTCCCCTCCGATGGAGGGGTGGCAGGCGGAGCCTGACGGGGTGGTTGAACGGTAGAACTTTCGTCCGAAGGGTCATCGCTGTCTTTGTCATTGCGGGCTTGATCCGCAATCCAGCCCTCATTGCTGCTAATGGTTTCCGGCTCAGAGGCCGGAATGACAGTACTGTCGGCGGAGCTATCAGCTAATTGCTCGGAGAGCACCCCCCCCTGTTATTTTCTTCCAATTGATCTGTTGCCATCGCGAACTGTGGTACTATCGCCATTGTCAGCATCACCAGTGTCAGCAATACAGCCGACGCCCGCCTTCCCAATAGCTTTCCTAAATTACTGTTACCGTTACTGATTTGATCTTTCATTTTGGATCCCCCTCTAAAAACTTCTTCCATACTTTATATATACCCACTTTTTCGGGTTTTAAACATTTTTTTTCGAAAAAGTCCCCAAATCGGCTAAAAAAAATCAAGACTAGATATGTTCTCAAATAAATGCTTTTGGCTCTGGGC
>JAISKC010000083.1 GCA_031261345.1 Eubacteriales Family XIII. Incertae Sedis bacterium
TGTATTTCCTGACGATCATCGTCCGTCAGGTGTTTGTTCTTCTTTGATGTTTTTTCATTTGTCATCATATCCTCCTATCCAAGAAAATTTCCCAGATAAGATTCTACACCATTCCGTCTTACACTAAATTCCACTCCCTCGTCCACTGTGGAACTTACTTTGGGAATTTACTTATTCCCGAATAGTACGCGAAACGCTTTCAATCCGTTGTGAAGTTCTGGGGTTTTTGATATAATTATAGGCTGTATAGTAGTTGTTGGACAATGTAACTTATGTAATTGTAGAAGGAGCTTCAAAATGGCAAAAATTTATTATCAGAGCGACACGGATATCTCATATTTGGACGGAAAAACTGTAGCGATAATCGGTTATGGTAGTCAGGGTCATGCACACGCACTCAACCTCAAGGAGAGTGGTGTCAATGTCGTCGTTGGTCTTTATGAAGGCAGTAAGTCTTGGAAGGAAGCTGAGGCGGCGGGACTCAAGGTTGCAACAGCCTTTGATGCGGCGAAAGAAGCCGATTTTATCATGATACTCGTGCCCGATGAAAGACAGCCGGAAATTTACGAAGAAAGTATCCTTCCGAATCTTACTGAGGACAAGACCTTGGCATTCGCACATGGATTCAATGTCCATTTCAAGCAGATCAATCCACCGGCAAACGTCGATGTGCTCATGATAGCGCCTAAGGGCCCTGGCCACACGGTCCGCTCGGAATATGTGGAAGGAAAGGGCGTTCCGTGCCTGATAGCAGTCGAGCAGAATTACACGGGAAAGGCCTACGACATCGGTCTCGCATATGCAGCCGGCATCGGTGGAGCGAGAGCGGGAGTCCTCGAATCAACGTTCAGAGAAGAGACTGAAACCGACCTCTTCGGTGAGCAGGCAGTCCTCTGCGGCGGCGTTACGGCTCTCATGCAGGCAGGTTTTGAAACCCTTGTCGAGGCGGGCTATGAGCCAGAGAGTGCATACTTCGAGTGTATTCACGAAGTCAAGCTCATCGTTGACCTCATCTATCAGGGTGGATTCTCGAAGATGAGAGATTCCATTTCGAATACGGCTGAATACGGTGATTATGAGACGGGCAAGCGTATCATCACCGAGGATACGAAGAAGGAAATGAGAAAGGTTCTCGAGGAAATTCAGGACGGAACTTTTGCAAATAAGTGGATCACGGAGAACAAGGTTGGCAGACCCCACTTCCTAGCAACCAGACGCATCAAGGCAAACCACCTGCTAGAAAAGGTAGGCGGAGAACTGCGCAAACTATACAGCTGGGGAAAATAGGTCAAAATAAAAGGATAAATTTATGATTTTAACAGGTGCACAAATTGTAATGGAGTGTCTGCTTGAACAAAAGGTGGACACCATTTTCGGGTACCCGGGCGGCACCATAATGCCGCTCTATGATGCTCTCTACGACTACACGCAGGATGGCAGGGTGAAGCATGTTTTGACTTCACATGAGCAGGGTGCTACACATGCTGCCGATGGCTACGCAAGATCAACCGGTAAGGTCGGCGTCTGCTTCGCTACGAGTGGCCCAGGCGCAACGAACACGGTCACGGGTATCGCCACAGCAAACATTGACAGTTCCCCTCTGGTCGTCATTACTGGGCAGGTCGTGGCTTCTTCAATCGGCAGGGACGCCTTCCAAGAGGTCGATATCGTAGGCATTACGCTACCCATCACGAAGCATAGCTACGCAATAAGGGACGTGGAGGAAATCGCGCCGGCGGTCAGGGAGGCCTTCCAAATCGCGAGCAGCGGCAGACCAGGATCGGTTCTCATCGACATTCCGAAAAACCTGTTTGCTGCCACCTGTGAGTACACAAAACTCAAGGCTCTGCCCAAACACAAGCACCCGCAAATCAATATGCCCAAAGTGGAGAATTTGGCAAAACTGATTAATTCTTCCAAGAGACCAGTAATATATGCGGGCGGCGGCGTGAATGTATCGAACGCCTCGTCGGAGCTTAGGAAACTGGCGGAGAAGTCGAATATTCCTGTCGCAACGACGCTCATGTGTCTCGGTTGCTTTGATAGAAAAAGTCCGCTTTCCCTTGGTATTGCAGGAATGCACGGCGAGAGAGAAAGCAATTTGGCTATCACGGGTAGCGACCTCATCATAGCGGTCGGTGCGAGATTTTCGGACAGGGTGACAGGTGATCCTTCAAGTTTTGCGAAGGGCGCACAGGTTGTTCACATCGACATTGATCGCTCGGAGATAAACAAGAATATTCTTGCGGAGCTTCGGATTGTCGGTGATGTGAAGGATATTTTGACGGCTCTTCTGCCGCTCGTCAAGGAGAAGAAACGGGCTGATTGGGTGAAGGCCGTTCATTCGTGGAAACGCGATTTGCAAGGCGAGGAAGGGTTCACGCCCAGAAACATCATTCGTACGGTCAACGAAATATTGGGCGACGACACTATTGTTGCGACAGATGTCGGTCAGCATCAGATGTGGACGGCGCAAAACTGGATGTTCAGAAAGCCTCGCAAGCTCATCACCTCAGGCGGTATGGGCACGATGGGCTTTGGAATGGGAGCCGCAATCGGAGCGAAGATTGCAAATCCCAAGCAGAATGTCGTGTTGTTCACGGGTGATGGATGTTTCCGCATGGACATGAACGAACTGCTCACAGCCAGAATTCAGGAGACACCTATTTTGGTTATCGTCATGAAGAACGGCACGCTTGGCATGGTTCGGCAGTGGCAGAAGCTATTTTTTGACAAGAGGTATTCTGCGACCGATCTTCCGGACGTTTTGGATTATGCGAAACTTGCGGATTCCTTTGGACTCACGGGTTACGAGGTTTCCGATATAGATGGGCTTGTGAACGCGATTGCTGCTGCGAAAAAGACTGGCAAGGCTGCGGTTATCGCATGCGACCTTTACATTGATGAAAACGTGTGGCCTATTGTGCCCCCGGGCGACTCGATAGAAAACCAAGTAATGAGCGAGGACGCCGAATGAAAGAAAATGAGGGGGCAAGTTTAAATGAATGACATTAATGAAAAGCGCGTAGCCGTTCTGATCGACGCTGAGAATATCGGCTCGAAGAACATCGACCAAATTCTCGACAAGGCGTCGCTCGAAGGCCGTGCGACGGTCAAGCGGATATATGGGGATTTCAGCGCAAACTCGAAATCTTCGCAGGCCACTGATTGGAACAAGATAGTGTCCGAAAACGCCCTCGGTCAGGTTCAGCAGATAATGAACAGCAGGGGCAAGAATTCGAGCGATTCTGCACTGATAATAGATGCTATGGATTTGCTTTACTCAAACACGATAGACGTGGTCTGCTTAGTAACAAACGACAGTGATTTCACACGGCTGGCGATGAGGATTGCCGAGTCCGGTCTGGAGGTCATAGGCATGGGCACGAGCGAACAGGATTGCTCGAAGTCCTTCGTGAATGCTTGTACGAAATTTTATTACTTGAACGAGCAAAAGCCGCAGCGTGAAGCGAAGAAGGCGGCGAAGAAGACGGAGAAGAAGCAAACCGTGAAGGATGCGGTGCTTGCAAACAGTTCTTCTTTTGACAAGGACGACGCTCACAAGGTGCAGCCGGTTCCGAAAAACGTGATTGATACGATCATCACTGCGATAGAAAACCAAGATCTCGACGACGATGACTGGGCAAATATCGCTCCTATTGGCAGTGTTCTTTACAGGAAATACCCCGATTTCAATCCTGCAAAATGGAACAGGCCTACGCAACTTTCGAAATTTATTTTGAGCCTTGATGACTTTGAGGTAGCTCAGGGAGAGAATATCGGGAAGCATTCCGGTAGCTACATCAGGATCAGAACGTAGCACAGGAGGAACGATGCCACTTATTATTCTTGGATTGATAGTGATTGTGGGTGCGCTCGCACTTATATTGAATTCTGCAAACACGGCCTACAAAAAGAGAAAGTTTGTCGTCGAGGATGTCGTCAAGCCCATCGACCCAACGCTGAACAAGTCTGCGACGGGAAAGGTGATAAATCTTTTCCCGAACGGGGACGCTTCTGGCAAATCCGGAGACGAAGACAAGAAAGAGGAATAACTCTATGGACTTCTTACCTACAGTAACGCTGGTTCTGCTGATAATCTCAATTCTACTTCTGATTGTGGTCGTAATTGCAATCTCCAAACTCGCTAGTCGTAAGACTGAGGAAAATGCGCTTAGGCGTGAGGACTTGGACGCTATCACGGGTGCACAGAGGCAGGCTACGGCTGAGCTAAGGCAGGAATTTTTGACTCAGACCGTTGCAATCAGAGGCGAAATTGCGGACAGCAATTCGAAGCTCCGTAGCGAGCTTGCGGAGAACAACACTGCCTTGCGAGGTGAACTCTCTGAGAATATTACAAAGCTTAGGGCTGAGCAGGCTGACAATTCTGCGGCTCTTCGCAGCGAGGTCGGCACCAAACTCACCGATCAAGCGGCTCTGAGCGAGCAGAAACTCGAAAACATCAGAAAGACGATGGAGTCCCGCATTGAGGCTATGCAGGTGGACAATGCCGCTCAGCTTGACAAGATGAGGGCAACCGTCGATGAGAAGCTGCAGAAGACGCTGGAATCTCGCATATCGGAGTCATTCAAAAATGTAAGCGATCAACTTGAGCAGGTCTATAAGGGTCTCGGCGAAATGCAGAGCCTTGCGACGGGTGTCGGAGATTTGAAAAAACTCTTTGGCAATGTCAAGAGCCGCGGTATCATGGGCGAGATTCAGCTCGGTGCAATTCTTGAAGATATTTTGTCGCGCGATAGATATGAAGAAAATATCCCTACCAAGAGCGGTTCGTCCGACCGTGTTGAATTTGCGGTGAAACTGCCTGGGCAGGGTAGCGATCCGGTCTATCTTCCGATAGATGCGAAGTTTCCGGGCGACAGCTACAGAAACCTTGTCGATGCTGAGGAGTCTGCGAACCCCGAGGCGGTGGCTACCGCACGCAAAATATTGTCGCAGACTATTAAAAACGAGGCGAAGACAATTCATGAAAAGTATGTATCACCGCCGGAAACCACTGATTTTGCAATACTGTTTCTGCCGACCGAGGGACTCTATGCGGAAGTCGTTCGCATGGGTTTGGTCGATGAACTCCAGCATCTATATAAGGTAAGTATAGCTGGTCCAACCACTATGGCGGCGCTTTTAAACAGCCTCCAGATGGGATTCAGAACGCTCGCGATCCAGAAGCGTTCAAGTGAAGTCTGGCAGGTGCTCGGGGCCGTCAAGACCGAGTTTTCAAAATTTGAGGACGTGCTCGACAGCTACAAGAAGCGTATCGACAAGGCAAACGAAGACCTTGAGAAACTGATTGGCACTCGCACAAGGCTCATCAACAGCAAGCTGCGTTCAGTCGAAGCATTGCCGGACGAAGACGCGGGAGCAGTGCTCGAAAGCAGTGCAGGAGCTGTACTGAGTTTTGAAGACAGCTCCGTAGTTGACAGTTCCGATGACGAATAACCCAAAAATATTTGCAATAGGAGACCCTCATCTTTCAAACTCGCAGGAGAAGCCGATGGGTATTTTCGGCAGTGCTTGGGAAGACCACGACTCACGCCTTGCTGAAAACTGGAAGAGGGAAATCTCAGATGATGACTATGTCATAGTCGTTGGAGATATAAGTTGGGCGCTCCGTTTTGAGGACGCCATTCCCGACCTTGACTGGATACACAATTTGCCGGGGCACAAAATTCTACTCAAAGGAAATCACGACCTCTGGTGGCACGGAATCACAAAGATGAACGAGCTTTATGACGATATGTACTTTTTGCAGAATACGCATTTCATGATAGATGAGCATGTTGCGGTTTGCGGTACGCGCGGCTGGATTTTGCCAGGACAGGAAGACTATAGGGCCGAAAGCGACGACAAAATTTTGGCGAGGGAAGTTCAGCGGCTCGAGATGTCTTTTGAGTCAGGTATAGCGGCCGGCGCAACCCAAATCATCTGCGCCACTCATTATCCACCGGCTTTAACCCCCTCAAACAAGTCGGTTTTCACGGAAGCGATTGAGAAATATCCCGTGAAAACGGCCATATACGGTCATCTTCACGGGACATCTGTTTACCAAAAAGGTATTATGGGAAAGTATGAGACTACTGAATACAAACTGGTATCCCTAGACTACCTAAACGCCAACCCCCTCCAAATCCGATAAGCCGTTTTGAATTTTAATAGTTTGTCTGAGCGCAACCTCGACTAATGCGTTTAGTGAAATACCTCGTGCGGCGGCCTCCAAAGCCGCAGTTCGATGTAATTCTTCGCCAATACGTATGTTAAATGAGCCCTTAAAGGGTTTCTCAGGTTCCTTTCCTTGTGACTCACAAAATGAAAGATATTCATCGACGGCTTCATGAAAATCTTGTATCAGCGATTTTACATTGTCACCTTCAAAAGAAATAAGGTCGCGGATTCCAAGAACTTTGCCATGAAATACTTCATCACGTTCGGAAAATTCTATATTTGCGTAATAATTTTTATAATGAATGTAATTACTCATATCAATCCCCTCACTTTCAACGCTTCAACCAAGTCATCAATCTGGTATGATAGCAGATTGTTTCTTGGATGAGGTTTGTGTAAACGTATATAGTCGTTGTCGCTATTCGCAAATGTTACTCGCGAGCCACTGGTCTTACCTGTCGTCACAGATGAATATCCAAAATACCCAAGTAGGCGAATGGTTTCGTCAAATGTAAAATCCGATGGTTTTGAGAGTAGTCTTGCTATTAGCTTTGCTTTTTTACTCATTACCGGTTTCCTTTCATAATTATAAATGATGAGTTGAACATTTGCAACTAAGTATAGTTGCAAATTGAACATTTCCCTACTTTATTTAGGCAGGGAGTGTTTATTTTTATATATTACCATAAAATAGAAAAAAAGTAAATATTTTATCTGCAAGACCTGAAAAGCTGCTTTTGTACAGGCGTAGGTTGACGAATTACTGCAATAATGTTGTGTTTGGTGAGTGATGTGTCCCTATTTTAGGTTTTCGGGGTTTAGGCATTTTAGGTCTTCTGTTACGAAGATGCCATCTTTTCTTATCAGTTCGTCGTCGAAGTAGATTTCGCCTCCGCCGTAGTCAGCACGTTGTATCATCACTAGGTCCCAGTGATTGGCGGACTTGTTTCCGTTGAAGGCATCCTCGTAGGAGGCGCCGGGCGTGAAGTGGAAGCTACCGGCTATCTTTTCATCGAAGAGGGTATCCTTCATCGGATGCAGTATGTAGGGATTGACGCCGATGGCGAATTCGCCAATATATCTTGAGCCTTCGTCGGTGTCTAGTAACTCGTTTATCCTGTTCGTGTCGTTTGCCGTTGCTTTGACGATTTTGCCGTCCTTGAATTCGAAGACTATGCCTTCGTAGGTGAAGCCCTGCTCCTCGCTCGCGGTATTGTATGAGATGATACCGTTCACGCTGTCCCGCACCGGCGCAGTATAGACTTCTCCATCTGGAATGTTCTTTTCGCCGGCGCACTTTATCGCGGGGATACCCTTGATGGAGAAGCTCAAATCGGTTTTCGGACCGACGAGCCTCACGCGGTCAGTCCGCTCCATTCTGGCAGCGAGATTGTCCATAGCCCTGTCCATCTTGCCGTAATCAAGATTGCAGACATCAAAGTAAAAGTTTTCGAATGCGTATTGGCTCATGCCTGCGAGTTGTGCCATGGAGGGGTTCGGATACCTCAACACGACCCATTTCGTATGATTGACCCTGTAGTCAAGCACAGGTCTGAGTGTGGAATTGTACATGTTAAGCTTTTCAGATGGAACGTCTGAGAGCTCAGAGGAATTGGCACCGGCACGAATCGCGATATATGCGTCCATTCCCTTCATCTGCGCGAGCTGGGTTTCGCATAAAAACTCAATTTGGGGTTTGTCCGCCTGAAGTATCACCTGCCTCGTTATCTGGGAATCCCGTATCTCAGTGTAGGGAAAGGCTCCGGCGGCGTATATCTCATCTATGATGCTGAGTACGAGCTCCTTCGTGCATTCACCCTCGTAGGAAACGAGCACGCGCTCGCCGGGTTTCACATCACAGGAGTACCCCACCAAACCTTTGGCTAACTTTTTAATTCTATCATCCATCAAATTATCTCCTAATTACTTGCCCAAAAAGGGCTTTGCTAGTCGTAGCGCTCCGGTTATGAGCTTGCTGTCCAGCGTCTTTGTTACATCGTCCAATGTCTTCATTATCGGCAAATCTTGGGGACATTTCTTCTCACAGGCACCGCATTTCGTGCACGCCGAAGCCTTCGCAGTCTTGCCTTTGGCGCCACGCAGGTTGAAACTGTACATGAACTTCGTGCTGAACCCGCCAAACATCGAATACGTGTTGTATATAGAGAAGCAAAGCGGAATGTTCACGCCAAACGGGCAGGGCATGCAGTATGAGCAGGCCGTGCACTGAATCTTGATATCCTTGTCAAACACAGCTTTGACGTCTTCAATCATCGAAAGGTCCTCCGCCGTCAGCGAACATTCCGAGGAATCTGAGGCGACCTTTACGTTCTCCTTCACGTGGTGCATCTCGTTCATACCGGACAAAACGCAGTGAACCTCGGGGTGGTTGAACACCCAGCGAAGCCCCCAATCGGCGGGCTTTCGCGAAATTCCATCAGAATCCTTATACTCCGAAATGAGCCTCTTGGCGGCGGGCGGCATCTTGTCTATGAGCATTCCGCCTCGGAGCGGCTCCATCACGACGATACCCAAACCTCGCTCAGCTGCATAGAGGAGCCCTTCGGTGCCCGCCTGAAAATTCTCGTCGAGATAATTGTACTGAATCTGCGTGAATTCCCAATCGTAGTCATCCACCATCTTTCTGAAATCGAGCAGATTGCCGTGGTAGGAAAACCCTATGTGCTTGATCCGCCCATCATCGCGAGCCTTTTCAAGGAACTCGACGAGCCCCATCTCACGAAGTTGTGCCCACTTCTCAAACGAAGAAATACTGTGGACCAGATAGTAATCGATATAGTCCGTGCCGAGCCGCTCAAGCGAGGTGGCGAGCATCTTTTCAAAATCATCCGCACTGCGGACGAGCATAGCAGGAAGTTTTGTGGCAATGAATACGCGGTCGCGCCGCTTGCCCAGCTCATCTTCCTTGGCAAGCAGGGTGCCGACCACCTTCTCGTTTCCAGGGTACATATAGGCAGTGTCAAAGTAATTGACGCCGGAGGAAAGAGCTTCCGCCACGAGCTTTTCGGCAAGCTTCATATCGGTCTTGCCAAACTTCCCTTTGAAACGCATGCAACCAAAACCGAGGAGAGAAACCTCGTCCCCCGTCTTTTGCATCAAACGTTTGGGAACTTCAGGAAGTTTACTCATAAGCGGCAATGATTTCTGTCTCGATAAGAGCGTTTTTCGGCAGCGTCTTCACCGCCACGCCCGTGCGAGCCGGCTTGCTCGGGAAGTATCTCGCATAGATCTTGTTGACCTCATCAAAGTCTCCCATGTCCGCAAAATATACGGTCGCCTTCACGACATTTGCCTCGGTCAATCCTGCATTCTCAAGGACGGCGATGAGATTTTTGAAGGATTGTTCAGCCTGCGATGCTACGTCCGGACCGGCGAGTTCGCCCGTCTCCGGCACGAGCCCGAGCTGTCCGCAGGGGAACAAAAATCCGTTTGCTTTCACCGCCTGTGAATAGGGCCCGACCGCCGCGGGTGCCTTGTCTGTATGAAGATGTTCTGCCATGTTACTGCCTCCTAATTTTTCTGATTGTTTTCCGATGTCTAAATTATATCAGCATTTTGCCTCTATTGACATCCTACTCTTCTCTATTTAGTGATATAATCCATGCATGAAACATTACTTTATTGCAAATCCTGTCGCTGGCAAGGGGAAGGTTCGGACCGAGCTCCTCCCAAAGATTTTCGCCGCCGCAAACGCCGCAGAGATCGATTACGTCATACACAGAACGATGAACATCGGTGACGCCACGCGTATCGCTCAGGCGGTTTGCGAGGAAGAGCCGAACGAGAAGAAGCGTTTCTACGCCTGTGGTGGCGACGGCACGCTGAACGAAGTCCTGAACGGCATTGTAGGCAAGCCAAATTGCGAGCTTGCAGTAATCCCTGCGGGGACCGGCAATGATTTCATAAGAAACTTCAGTGAACCCGCCGAAGCTTTTCTTGACATAGCCGCGCAGATAAACGGGAATGCGGTAGAAGTAGATTGTCTGAAATACGAATTTCTCGGAGGCGACGTCAATCAGGTGGGCGAAAGTTTCGGCTATGCGATGAACATGTTCAACCTCGGCTTTGACGCACAGGCTGTCGTCAGAATGTCCTATTACAAGAAAAAGCCTTTTCTGAAAGGCACCGGAGCATATATAGCCGGTGTCGGTCATGAGCTTATCAAGCTCTCCTCCGTCAAACTCGAGGCGACCATCGAGGGCACCGTTCCGTCCGGCGAGAGGACTCTGGACGAGCTTTATCTGCCCGAAGGCACGACTGTGGACAATCCCGCTACCATAGAGTATGAAGGCGATGTCCTCCTTGGCGGCATAGGCAATGGCGGATTCAGCGGCGGCGGTTTCCACGGAATTCCGACGGCGCAGGTGAGCGACGGGCTCATGGACGTCATGATCATCGAGGCTGTCACGAGAAGATTTTTCATTTCACTCGTCGGAAAATATCAAAAGGGAACGCATTTTCACGACGATAGAATCAAGAAAATAATGAAGTATTACAGGTGCAAATCCGCGACGTTCAGACCGGTGGATAAGATGGTATTTTCAATCGATGGCGAATGTGTAACCGTTGGTGATGTCAGGATGTCCGTGGCTGACGAAAAGATAAAGTTTTCGCTTCCCGTGTAGAATTACCCTACGAACAATCTCATGATGAAGACGCAGATGCCGCCCAAAACCGCTGTTACCGGCAGGGTTACTATCCATGCGAAGACTATCGTTTTCGCGGTGCCCCACTTGACGGCGGAGGCTCTCTTTGCACTTCCGACGCCCATGACCGAGGTCGTGAGGACCTGCGTAGTGCTGATAGGAGCTCCGAAGTGCGACATGACCGCGATGATGATCGCCGAAGAAGTCTGAGCCGCAAAACCGCCCGCAGGCTCGAGCTTCGTCACACCGCCACCCATAGTTTTCATTATCCTTCGCCCGCCGAGTGCTGTACCGGCTGCCATCATGACGGCGCAGGCGAGTTTCACCTCCAAAGGGACTCCATCGGAGGCGTCGATGACGCTGTTTGTAACGAGGGCGAGGGTGATGATGCCCATCGTTTTCTGCGCGTCATTATGTCCGTGCTCGAAAGCTACAAAGGCCGCCGAGACGACCTGAAGTTTCAAAAATAGATTGGTGGATTTCGCACGATTTGTCCTAGAGAACAGTTTGTATATGAGGTTCATGGACGCAAAACCGACGAGGAGGCCGAGGAATGGAGAAGTAACCAGAGGGATTATCACCTTCTGCAAAACGCCGGTCCAGATGACACCGTTCGTGTTCATGCCGAACACTATCGTCGCGCCTACGAGGCTGCCGATGAGGGCGTGAGACGAACTGCTGGGGATACCTTTCCACCACGTGAAAAGATTCCAGAGTATGGCACCGAGGAGGGCACCAAATATGACGTATTGCTGAAAATCGGCAGAAACGATGCCGTGAGCGACTGTCATGGCGACCTTTGTCCCCGCGAGAGCTCCGGCGAAATTCATGACCGATGAAATGGCTATTGCCTGAAAGGGCGTGAGTGCCCTCGTGAAAACGGAGGTCGCGATAGCATTGGCGGTATCGTGAAACCCATTGATGAACTCAAAAATCAAAGCTGTTATTATTACGCAAACGAGTATTGCTGTCATATTCCTGTCTTGGTATCCACCTGTTTCAAATTGAAATCTATTTGTAATTGGACGCGAACTCTTCTTTTTTTTCAGTATAACAGAAAAGCCGAGCGTGTGCCCGACTCCGCTGTAATTTTTTTGTAAAGTCTGTGTTCTCTATTGTTCTTTAAAATTAGAATACAGGAACTACTGCGCCGTCGTAGGTGCTTTCGATGAATGCCCTGATTTTGTCTGACTGGAGAGCCTTGACGAGAGCGAGGACCGCTGCATCATTCTCACTGCCGGCCTTGACTACGATGTAGTTTGCAAACTCGTCAGCAGCTGTAGAATCGGCTTTTTCAGCGGCGAGTGCATCTGTTCCGATCGAGAGATTGGCTTCGATAGCATAGTTGCCGTTGATGACTGCGAGATCGACATCGGGAAGAATGTTCGGAAGCTGTGCGGCTTCTACTTCCTGAATTTCAAGGTTCTTTGTGTTTTCAACGATGTCTGTCTTTGTAGCTTCGAGTCCAACACCATCCTTGAGCTTGATGAGTCCTTCAGCTTCGAGAAGAAGGAGTGCGCGAGCTTCGTTTGTAGGATCGTTCGGAACTGCGATTGTTGCTCCATCAGCAAGAGCGTCGAGTGAAGCTGTCTTTCCAGGATAGAGACCGATAGGCTCAAAGTGGATAGGTGCAACTGCGACCAAGTCCGTGCCATTCTCCTCATTGAAAGAGTCGAGATAGGGCTTGTGCTGGAAATAGTTTGCCGTGAGGTCGCCACTGTCAAGTGCTGTGTTCGGGAGCACATAATCAGTGAATTCCTGAATGTCGAGCGTATATCCTTCCGCTGCGAGATCCTCAACCACCTGAGCAAGAATTTCTGCATGAGGTGCGGGTGATGCGCCTACGACGAGCACTACAGCGTCATCTGCGCCTGCGTCTGCCGAGGTTGCTTCGTCGTCGCTACTGCTTGAGCATCCTGCAAAAAGACCCATTGCGAGGATGAGCGCCAATACGACCAGTGATAGCTTATGACCTTTTTTCAATGCTTTCATGTTTTTTTCTCCTTTGTAATTTAAAAACCTGACTGCAACGTATATGATGGAAATTTTGATTGAATTCTAATTTCCTATATTAAAAGAAGAGCAAATTGTCTTCTCAAAATAACTTTTTCTAATGCAGCGTATTGATTGCCTCCTTGGCGACCGTGCTGTCCACCGGCTTCTTGCCTTTCCTCTTTGCGGAAATCCGCTTGTCAACCTTCCTCGAAAATCTTTCGCCTATCTCCTGCAATATCTGCACGATGATGACCAGAAGAATGACAGTAACAAACATGATAGGTTTTTGGTAACGGTAATACCCGTAACGTATGGCGATGTCGCCTAACCCGCCGCCCGCGAGTATGCCTGCCATGGCCGAATAGCTCAGAATCGTCGTAACCGCAATGGCCGCGCCCAGAAGAAGAGATGCTCTCGCCTCCGGTATGAGCACCCTCAGTATGATGCGCCACGGCGATGAACCCATTGCCCAAGCCGCCTCGATGATGCCGTTGTCCACTTCCTGAAGCGACGACTCCACGAGCCTAGCCACGAAGGCGAACGATGCGATGAAAAGCGGGAATATCATAGCCGTCGAGCCGATAGTCGTTCCCATTACTGCCCTCGTCAAGGGGATAAGCAAAATGACCATAATGAGGAAGGGCACCGAGCGCAGGATGTTGATGATGAACCCGAAGATTGCGTTGACCACCTTGTTCGGCGTGATACCGCCGTCGCCCGTAGTCACCATAAGCACGCCGAGCGGCAGCCCGA
Organism: Eubacteriales Family XIII. Incertae Sedis bacterium; assembly: GCA_031261345.1. Taxonomy (GTDB): domain Bacteria; phylum Bacillota; class Clostridia; order Peptostreptococcales; family Anaerovoracaceae; genus JAISKC01. The sequence continues at coordinate 13,599 of JAISKC010000083.1, forward strand.
CCACATAGGCCAACACCGTCGCAAAAATCGTCATATAGAGCGTCTGCCAGATGCCCAGTATAATCATATTTCTGTAAGCTTCACTTGCGAATATCTCAGCCATTAGATAAAGGCACCCCCCTCGATAGTACTTTTCGGTTCGTATCGATAATGCTCGAGAAGTTTCTTCGCGATGGGAGACTGTGGGGCCGTGAATACTTCGCTGACCTTGCCGATTTCCGCGATGTTTCCTTCATGTATGATGGCGACCCTGTTGCAAATATAGTCGATAACGGACATTTCGTGAGTAATGACCACAATGGTAATGCCAAACTTTTTGTTGATATCCTTCAGTAATTCAAGGACGCCTTGCGTGGTCTCAGGATCGAGTGCACTGGTAGCCTCGTCGCAAAGGAGAATCTTCGGGTTGAGTGCGATAGCCCTTGCAATTGCAACCCTTTGGCGTTGCCCGCCGGAGAGCTGCGCCGGACAAGCTTTCGCCTTGTCTTTTATTCCCACAAGGTCGAGTAATTCCAAGGCCTTTTCCTTCGCTTCGGACTTCTTTGCACCTTCTATTTCAAACGGGAAGAGGACATTGCCGAGGGCACTTCTCTGCATGAGGAGGTTAAACTGCTGAAAAATCATGCCCATGGACTCCCTCGTCTTGTATAGCTCTTTCTTCGTGAGGTCAGCGAGCCTCGTTCCTTCGAACACAACATCGCCGCCTGTCGGTCTCTCCAAATAGTTGATGCAACGGACGAGCGTGCTCTTTCCGGCGCCGCTTCTACCGATGATGCCGAATATCTCACCTTTTTCTATCTCCAAATTGACGTCGTCAAGCACGACGAGCTCAGAGCCGTCGTCCTCCGAATGAAAAACCTTAGTCAAATGGTCTATCTTGATAATTGGTGTCGTCATACTCTCCATTTCATAGACACGCAGGCCGTGTCATTTCTTTCTCATATTACATAGTAAGCATATATGTTTTATCTATATTACAACAAGGACCACCCCTTGTCAACAAGTTTCGCCATTATAAACTTTATAATCTGAACCACTTTTGATAATGTAACAGAGAACCATTTGTGAAAATGAGACGGTTTTGTATACTTTCCTTGTAAGTTAACACGTAGGTCGACATACAAGGAGGTAAAAGTTATGAGAA
>JAISKC010000084.1 GCA_031261345.1 Eubacteriales Family XIII. Incertae Sedis bacterium
TTCTCATAACTTTTACCTCCTTGTATGTCGACCTACGTGTTAACTTACAAGGAAAGTATACAAAACCGTCTCATTTTCACAAATGGTTCTCTGTTACATTATCAAAAGTGGTTCAGACATTATTGAGAGAAAATAAACTTTTACTTGTAATTTTTGGTTTGACTGATATAATGGGGAATACAAGGGCGGTCGTCCGGCTAGACGGCACACCCCGTTTAGATTTTAAGTCTGTAGAGATGGCCGTTCTATATGAGCGGCTATTTTCTGTGGGTCAAGTACACGATGTAAAATCTCACACAATCAATAGCAATTTGAATCATTGATGTTGCAACTTGCAATATAATGGTTTTCATAAGCTTCACCTGTTTCCTCTCGGATTGGGTGTGCTTCCGCCCTTGTATGGTATAATATACCATTGGTAGAAAATAATAGCAAGCACTTTTTTAAATTAAATATTTCTGCTGTAGAATTACTTGACAGGGAATACCTACAAGTATAGTATACATATATGTTTTATATGCAATAAGTAGCGGAGAAAAATATGTGCCAGCTATTTGCCGTGACGGGCAGGGAACCATTACAAATAAATGACGAGCTAAAGAGCTTCGCAGAGAACAGCCACATTCACAAGCATGGGTGGGGCTACGCTGACTTCACGGGCAACCGCACCTTCATCAAGAAGGAGCTCGAGGCCGCTTTCGAGAGTAAGTATCTGAAGATAATTTTGGCGACTCCGCTCAAAGTGCAAAACGCTTTCTTCCATATCAGGTATGCGACGATTGGCGATATCGTGCCGGAAAACGTGCACCCGTTTTCGACGATAGACTATTCAGGTCGGCAGTGGACGCTCATACACAACGGCACACTGTTCAACCCTGACAAGATTGACGATCATTTTCCGGGGCAGAAGGGGACGACCGACAGCGAGCGGCTACTCTTCCACTTGGTGAGCAGAATGAACAACAAGATTAGAAGCAGCCGTGTGCCGCTGCGTGAAAAGGAGCGATTTGCTATCGTCGATAGAACTATCACGCAGGTGTCTTGTGGCAACAAGCTGAATGTGATAATTCATGATGGGAGCGTTTTCTATATACATGGAAATTCCCGCTCGGGAAGTAGGCTTCTCGGGGATATTGCAAAAAATGATTACCTTTATGAGTTTGACGACGGTGAGTCGAAATTGTTTGCTACCGTGCCGCTCGACGATAGAGAGTGGAAGCCGATTCAGGTTTGCACGGTGCTCGCGTACAAAGATGGCGAGAAATTATTTGAGGGACAACAGCACGAATTTGAGTATATTGAGAGCGAAGATGATATAAAGTATCTATACGGAGATTTTTCCGGATTGTAGGGGGACGTTTATGAACAGAAATGATGTGCTCGAATTATTGTATAAAAAATATATTGAGCCGACGAAGAAGAATAGAGACCTTTTCGCGGGGATTGAAATCGAACTGCCCGTGATCAACTTGGATAAGAAGCCTGTTGACTTTACTCTTGTGCAAGATGTTACACAGCAGTTCAAGGACAGGTTTGGATTTTACAAAGCCGTCATAGACGAAAACAAGGAGACGCAGTCCTTGGTCAATTTTCAAAACGATGACATTCTCTCCTACGATTGTTCATACAACAACCTCGAGCTATCCTTGGGCAAGGAGGCGGACATAGGTGTCGCGCACAAGAGGTTCACGGAGTATTACGAATTCCTTGAAGGGGCTCTGGGCGTGAAAAATCATACCTTGACGGGTCTGGGAATCAATCCATACAGGAAATACAACAACCTTGTTCCCATTCCCAACGGACGCTATCGGATGCTGTTTCACCACCTTCAGACCTACGAAAAATATCGACCGAGGGTGCCGATGTTCTTCCATCCGTATCCCGCCTATGGCATGTTTTCGAGTGCGTCGCAGGTGCAACTCGACGTTCAAGAAGATAAGCTCATCGACACGATCAAGGCATTTTCGCTACTCGAGCCACTCAAGGCGGTGCTCTTCTCGAATTCGGTGCTTACAGAGGAGCACGAAGAATTCATTTGCTATCGTGATATGTTCTGGGAGAACAGCACCCACGGTATCAATCCGCACAACATCGGCATGTTCGACGCTCTGCCGGAGAGCATCGATGAGCTCATCGAATACATCGCGTCAACGAGCATTTACTGCACGGAGCAAGACAGCAAATATATCAACTTCGAGCCGATCAATATCGTCGAATACTTCGCAAAGGAGCAGGTAACAGGTGAATATTACTGCGGCGGCGAATACAAGGACATCACGTTTGTCCCGAAGGTTCAGGATTTGGCCTACCTGCGGTCGTTCAAGTTTGAGGACTTGACCTTCAGAGGAACTATCGAATTTCGCAGCGTTTGCTGCCAGCCTATCAGGGACGAGTGGACCGTATCAGCCTTTCACCTCGGGCTCATAAACAAGGTGTCGGAAGTCAATGAATTACTGAGTAATGATAGGGTGCTTTATCATCGGGGCTATACGGCTACGGAGCTTCGGAGGTTGCTGAATTTGAGAAAATGGCCGGAGTTTGTCGATTTTCCTGCTTTGACGAAACTGCTCTTGCAGGTGCTCAAAATCGCGGAGAGCGGGCTACGAGAACGTGGGCTTGGCGAGGATGTTTATCTTGCGCCGCTGTTTTCTAGAGCTGAGCGGCTGACCAATCCGGCGAGGGAATTACTTGCAAATCTTGAAAATGGGGTTACAATAGAAACCATAATAGAAGATTACGCAAAACTATAATTCCTGCGGGGGAGGTGTTTTTTATGGCACAGACGCGGAAGAAGATTCAGGTGTTGGTAGATGGACCTTATATCGTCACGGGCGGGGTTCCGCTTTTTGATGAGACGATCGTTCCGGACGAGGACGGCAATGGGCTCGACTACAAGAAAACGAAGGACTACGAAATTGCGGACGGTCAGCAGTATGCGCTTTGCAGGTGCGGGCAGTCAGAGAACAAGCCGTTTTGCGACGGCACTCATGCAAAGGTCGGATTTGATGGGAAAGAAACTGCGAACATGGATTGCTACGCCGATTCGGTGAAAATCTACCCTCGCAGAGATGGCAAGGAAGACCTTCAGCTCATGGACAGAAAAGACCTCTGTGCTGTGGCGAGGTTTTGCGACAGGTTTGAGAACTGTTGGCATCTCGTGCTCAACTGCACGGAAGACACTCCCGAAAAGGAGGAAGAGGCGATTTATCAGGCGCAGCGTTGCCCGTCCGGCAGGATCACCGTCAGGAGAAACGGCGTCGAGCTTGAGCCGGAGCTCGATAGGGAGATCACGCTTCTTGAAGATGTCTTTCAGGGATTCAACGGCCCGATTTATGTCAAAGGTGGTATCACTGTCGTCTCTGAAGATGGGACCGAATATGAAATCAGAAATCGCCGCACGCTCTGCCGTTGCGGGCAATCAAAGAATATGCCATTTTGCGACTCCTCACACCTCGGTGCGAAAAACATGAAGATTGCCAAGTGATTTTGCTGTCGGCGGTCGGTTACTCTAAAAAAGTTCATATATAACTAAGGCAATTCCAACGAGTTGCCTTTTTATTATTTTTCCTTGACAGGGAAATGAGATGGTCATATAATACATATAAACAAGTGCTTATATGTATATATGTTTATGTAGGAGAGTAATATGACAACCAAGAAGCCGGAGAAAAATAATGACCATCTTCACGAGCGCGATGATGACTTGCTTTGCAAATGCACAGTGATACACGAGGGTGCAATTGCGAACGTCCAAAAGGAGATTGCCGGAGACGACATGATTGCTTGGACTGCCGACCTATTCAAAGTTCTCGGAGACCCGACGAGACTGAAGATTGTCTCTGCATTGCAGATTGAGGAATTATGCGTCTGCGATATATCTGAACTTCTGGATATGTCACAGCCGGCGATTTCTCACCATCTGGCGAAACTCAGGCAGGCTCGGCTCGTAAAGTCTAGGCGCGACGGCAAGATGATTGCCTACTCGCTTGACGATGAACACGTAGAGGTATTACTAAAACAGGGGCTGTTGCATGCGGCTCATAGGCAATAGCAGGAATATTCATTCATAGGAGGGAGAAATCAAATGTCAAAATCATGTAGTTGCTGCAATCCAAGCGAAGCAAAATTAGACCATCACGATGAACACAGTCACGACCACGACCACGGTCATGACCACAGCCACGAACACGGCGAAAGCGAAGGCAACAAGCAGATTTATCAGCTGATAATAGCAGCAATCTTCTTTGCTGCCGGTCTCGTTCTAAATGCGTTTGACCTGCTTACACCGTTGCTCGAAATAGCTATCTTCCTTGTAGCTTATCTGATTGCCGGCTATGAAGTCATATTGAACGCAGCGAAAAATATTCTCCACGGTCAAGTCTTCGACGAGAACTTCCTGATGTCAATCGCGAGTATAGGTGCCTTTGTAATCGGTGAATACCCCGAGGGTGTCGCCGTCATGCTCTTCTATATGATCGGTGAAATATTCCAAGATAGAGCAGTCGACCGCTCGCGCAAATCGATTGAAGACCTCATGGACATCAGACCCGACTACGCAAATCTGGTCGTTGGAAAGCCCGAAAATGGAAATACAAAAAAGGTTGATCCATCGGAAGTTTCAAAGGGCGATCTCATAGTCGTCAAGCCAGGGGAGAGAATTCCTCTCGATGGCATTATCGTATCGGGAAATACGGAGATCGACTCGTCGGCATTGACGGGAGAATCCCTCCCCGTAGAGGCTACGAAGGGAAGTGATATATTTTCCGGAAGCATCAACATCAGCGGTCTCATTACGGTTGAAGTCACATCGATATTCAGCGAATCTACGGTTGCAAAAATCCTCACACTCGTAGAAAGCGCAACGGCACAGAAAGCAAAGCCCGAAAATTTCATCACGAAATTCGCCCGCGTTTACACGCCCATCGTAGTAATACTCGCGGTGCTTCTGGCCTTTGTGCCGCCGCTGTTCCTCGGGTGGTCCGAACTTTCGGATTGGGTCTATAGGGCACTTATCTTCCTCGTCGTGTCATGTCCGTGTGCTCTCGTGGTCTCGGTGCCGCTCAGCTACTTCGGCGGGATAGGCTCGGCGAGTAGGCAGGGCATCCTCATCAAAGGTGGGAATTACCTCGAAGCCCTGACGAAGGTTGATACGATAGTGTTCGACAAGACCGGCACCCTCACGCAGGGCAAGCTCTCCGTCAACGGCATCATCACGGCGGATGGCGTTTCAGAGGAAGAATTACTGGAGGCCGCCTCTTATGCTGAGTCGTCATCTACGCATCCTATTGCAAAGGCGATTGTGGCCTATTACCTGCAAACCGGTAAGCAGCTTGACGGTAGCAGAATTGAAAATTATGAAGAGGTTTCGGGGAAGGGCATCGTTTTGAAAATAGGCGGAAAGACAGTTCTTTCTGGAAATGAGAAACTGATGAACGACCACGGTATTGTAATCAGTAATGAGGGCAATTTCGATGGCACCGCCGTTCACGTTGCGAAGGCCGATAGGTATCTTGGAAGGGTCATTCTCAGGGACGAAGTGAAGAAGGACTCGAAGCAGGCGATAGCCGGTCTCATGAAATTGGGCGTGAGGCGAATAGCGATGTTCACCGGCGACAACAAAAACGTCGCGAAAGCTGTCGCAGAGGACCTCGGGATAAATGAGAACAACGTCTATGCGGAACTGCTGCCGCAGGACAAGGTAGAAACGCTGAAAAAGTTTGCGGGCGAAAAAGCAGAGGATAGCAAGAGCAGCCTAGTCTTCGTGGGCGACGGGATCAACGACGCTCCTGTGCTCGCTATAGCTGATGTCGGCATAGCGATGGGCGCTATGGGCTCGGATGCAGCAATCGAGGCGGCGGATGTCGTGCTCATGACGGACGAGCCGTCAAAGCTCCTGAATGCCGTGAGGATTTCACGCAAAACGCACGCGATAGTCATACAGAACATAGTATTCGCACTCGGCGTCAAAGGTGTGCTCCTCGTGCTCGGTGCTCTGGGCCTAGCCTCGATGTGGGCGGCGGTATTCGGCGACGTAGGAGTAGCATTCATTGCAGTGTTGAATGCGATGCGAGCACTTAAAGCCTGAAATATGATATAGTATCCTAATGTGGATATTACTGCTTATCGTACACCTGATCGGCAACACCGGTTACAATATTGAGCTCCGGCGCGCAGCGTTCAAAGACAAGGTTGACAGCCTGTTCCTCGTCGCTATCATGGCAACCTCCATCGCCATTCCCGCCGTGCCGGGTATCATCATCACCGGATTTGACTTTTCGTTTTTCAATGTTAAGACGTCAGTCCTATACGCTGGAGCCATCATCGTCACATTGAGTTTTCACCTGTTCAACGTGAAGGCTCTTGAATACACAGAGGCGAGTTTTTACACCTTCCTATACAACCTGAGAATTTGCTTCACGACTGTGCTCGGAATAGTGTTTCTAAGAGAGGAAATCGTCCCTCTGCGAATCCTTGGCGGTGGCATTGTCCTCGTGTCGGCCATCCTTCTGATTGGGAAAGTGCGCACCGGAGCCAAAGGCATCATTTATTCAATATTAGCCGGTGCTTTCGTTAGTCTGACAAACCTGTTCGACAAATATCTCATCACGCAGATGGGCTATACGGACTACATTTTCTCGACCTCAATCATGATAGCCGTTGTCATTTGGGTAATAGTAATTGCGCGAGGGCTAAAAAATGTAGACTGGTCGGTTCTCAAGACCAAGGCGAATGCCTCGCTCATGTTCACGCGTTGCATATCGGCATACGGCTTCACGGCATCTCTCGCCGCAGGAGGCATACTCAGCACGGCGACCTATATCAGCTCGCTCTCCTTCATCACGACCATGATATGTGCCGTCATTTTCCTGAAGGAACGAGATTCGCTCAAAAGAAAAACTATCGCCGCAGCGATAGCTCTCGTGGGAGTTACCCTCATCTACATTGCATCAATCTGATAGAGCGTAGCAATCTCTGCCTGCGTCCTTTGCACGGTATAGTGCCGCGTCCGAGGCATTGAACAACTCTTGGTATTCCTGTCCATCGGTCGGCGCAAAACTTATGCCTATACTTGCAGTAACGCCATCTTTCGCACCCGGCGGAACTATTTTTGCCCATTCCTTTTGAATGAGCTTTGCCTTTGTTTCCGCCATAGAAACGCTGCCTATGCTTTTGCAGAAGACCGCAAACTCATCGCCGCCCAATCTACCGACGACATCGGACTCCCGAAAAATCTTTTTCAATGCCTTCGCACAGGAAGATAGAACCAAATCCCCTGCGGCGTGTCCATAGTTGTCATTTACAGATTTAAAATAATCCACATCGATCATCATGAAGCAATTCAGTTGTCCTTCGTCCTGTCTCAGGTTCAGGATTGCATTGACACGCTGTTCAAACGCACCCCTGTTTACTAGAGATGTGAGCCCGTCTGTTTCCGATTTGATAGTGGCAAGATTTAGGTTCGTCAGATGTTCATCAATCTTCCAAACCATGGACTTCAAGGATTCTGCAAGACTTTGAAATTCGTCTTTTGTATTAATTTCCATGGACAATATCTCAGAATCCGCGATAGCATCACGGCAGTCATTGTCTAGATCCTCGACTACGAAACTGTCAGCAGCCTTCGCCATCGTATTGACAGGGTGGATGATGGTTTTGCGGATGATGAAAAGATAAATCGCACCGAATACCACAGTCGTGATAAGTATGATGATCATCAAGTTTCTGAAATAATCCGACCGCTCCTGCATCATCTGGTTTACATCAAAATCGATGCCAACGTAGCCTTTGGAATATCCGTCGCTGCCATATAGGGGAATGTTTGAAGTGATGGTCCAACCGTATGAGGTAACACCCATGATAGTGTCAACTTTTCCGCCGGACAAAATTTGATTTTTCGTTGTTTCGGGATAAAGATCCTCGGATTTCCCGTCTTCACCCTCGTAAGTCCATGCGTCAAAGGCTCCGAGCCCACCTTCGGGATCGGTGTCATAGATATATGTGACACCATCCGGATTTACTGTGAATACGTATAGCATTTGAGCACCGCTTGCCTTGCGTGCCTCCTGAAGTTTTTTGCGGACCTCCTTGAACGCGGCGTCCTCTTTCAGCGTATCTGCGTATTTCGGCAAGAGGTCGGGGTCAATCAGCTGTGCGACCACACCACCGGTGTTTTCTCCCAGCTTGAAATAGTATTCCTCGGTTGCATCTTTGAATCTGAGATACCCGATTATCATCATGACTGCACTTATTCCGACAATCATGAAAATGATTAAAAGCGTGAGCCTTCGGCTGACGGATCTCCTCGATTTTTTCTTTTGACCAATTTCCTTGCTCACTATGCGCCCCCTCAAAGTACTATTCATTATACACGATAAAAGATAATATTGAAGAATTAAATATTTCCACGAAGTTTGTTCGAAAGTTTCGGCGAATATGCTACACTAAATATATGGAAATTGAAGACAGACAGGATTCTCGCAGGAGAAATAGACAGCATAGGACGCGCAGAAAACCGAAGAAACGCAGAATTGCAATAGCTTTGCTGATTGTGGCTCTGGCGATATGCCTGACAGGGGTTCGCATTGACAACGGTCATATATTTTTCTTCGGGATGCCGAATCTGTCGGGTTGGACCTCGGAGGGTGAGGATCGCACCTACTTGGACAGGCACGGCAATACGATAGTAAACCAGCTTTATGATATAGACGCAGACACTTACTTTTTTGATAACGAAGGTCATGTAATAACGGGCGAAAAGGAGATTGACGGCGATTTATTTTTCTTTGACAAATCCAGCGGTAAGATGCTTCGGGACAAGGAGCAGGAGATCGATGGCAAATGGTTTTATTACACGCAAGAAGGCACGAAGTTTGTGGAGGGTTGGCTGACACACAAGGATGGCCGCAAGGTCTATTACAAAGCGGATGATGGGCAGATTTTCGGCGAACAGACCGTCGATGGCAAGGAATATTTTTTCAGCATCAGTACCGGTGGCATGATGACGGGCACCATGTATTTTCAGGAATATAAATACACGATTGGTGATGACGGAGTAATCAAGAACAAGGAAAAAATGCAGATTTGTAAGGGGATTGACGTGTCCTCTCACCAGACCGGAAAGATTGACTGGAAGAAGGTTTCTGGCAGTGGCGTTCAGTTTGCAATAGTGCGGGCTGGCTACATTTCATCGGTAGGTGATGAGATTTTCGTTCCCGACGAGTTTTATGAAAAAAACGTGCTGGAGGCACAGGCGAACGGGATTTCCGTGGGCTCATACATCTATCTCTACGGATTTACGGAGGACCGTATCCGTGCGGGGCTTGAGGAATTCGATGCCCATTCGAAAAATAGCAGGTTGCGTTTTGATCTGCCCGTGTTCCTCGACGTTGAGGACGAGGAGTATTTGAAGGTCGGCTCCGATGAGTTGGGCGGCTATGATTATCGCACGAATTTTGTCCGCAGTGGGCTTGAGGATTTGGCGGAACTGGGCTATCGTCCTGGATTTTATACCTTCCTAAGATGGGCGAACAAGGAATTTGACGCTCATGCTCTGTTTGAAGAGGGCTATCCGATATGGATTGCAAATTGGTACAAAAACGACTCTGAGCTTGAGCCGTCTGTCATGGCATGGAATGACGAATACCCGAGTATGTGGCAATATAGAGCCACGGGAGAAGTCCCCGGAATTCCTACAAATGTGGATATGGACTACCTATACCTAGACATCATGCCGGACAGTCAGTAATACAGTCATTCCGCGAATAGCATTGTCATTCCGGCCTCCGAGCCGGAATCCACCCTACGCAAGCCGCCGCAACAGCAGTGTTCCAACCCGCTAGAAGCTCATCACGCACCTTCTCCTCCATTACCGGCTCAAAAGTTCTGTCGAGCTGCCAGTTGGAGGTGATTTCATCTGTGCTTTCCCAGTAACCAACCGCGAGTCCTGCGAGATACGCTGCACCGAGTGCTGTCGTTTCGATGAGTGTCGGTCTGCGAACCGGAGCACCGAGAATGTCAGCCTGAAACTGCATAAGGAAATTGTTGGCCGAAGCCCCACCGTCCACCTTCAGCGTAGTGATTGTCGTCTGTGCGTCGCTTTTCATGGCGTTCAAAAGGTCAGCACTTTGATAGGCAATCGATTCGAGTGCCGCACGAATGATGTGGTGTTTTGTGGACCCTCGCGTGAGTCCTGTGATGGTGCCGCGTGCATATGGATTCCAATGCGGGGCGCCCAATCCGGCAAATGCGGGCACGAGATAGACGCCGCCGGTATCGGAAATATCCTCCGCTATTTTCTCTGAATCCGCCGCATTTGCCATGAGCCCCATTTCGTCACGTAGCCACTGAATCGCAGCACCTGCGATGAAGACTGAGCCCTCGAGTGCGTATTGCACCTTCCCGTCAAGTCCCCAAGCTATCGTTGTGAGAAGTCCGCTCGAAGATGCGATTGGCTTCGTTCCGGTATTCATCAGAAGAAAGCAACCCGTTCCATAAGTATTTTTTGCGTCGCCTGTGCCAAAACACGCTTGTCCGAAAAGCGAACTCTGCTGATCGCCCGCAGCTCCGGAAATCGGGATCGCACCGCCGAAAATATCGGAATCCGTCTCGCCATATATCTCGCTCGATGGTCTGACAGCAGGGAGCATCTTCGCAGGTATCCCAAAGAGGTTCAGAAGTTCGTCATCCCACTTGAGCGTATTGATATTGAAGAGCATTGTTCTTGAAGCGTTTGAAACATCAGTTATGTGAATTTGTCCATGTGCCAGCTTCCAGATGAGCCACGTTTCGACTGTCCCAAACAAAAGTTGGCCCTTTTCAGCCTTTGCTTCGGCGCCGCTGACATTGTCAAGAATCCAACGAATTTTCGTCGCCGAAAAATACGCATCGACAACAAGTCCGGTCTTCTCCCGTATTTTTTCGGCGTGCCCACCGGCGGCGAGTCTATCGCAAAATTCTGAGGTGCGGCGACACTGCCAGCCTATAGCGTTGTATACGGGCTCGCCGGTTTCACGATCCCAAACAATGGTCGTTTCACGCTGATTTGTAATGCCGATGGCAGCGATGTTTTCATACGTAAGTCCGCTTTTGAGCAGAGCCTCCTGAGCCACGTTGATTTGCGTAGACCAGATATCCATAGGATCCTGCTCAACCCAACCTTCATGCGGATAATACTGCGGATATTCACGCTGAGCACCGGAAACCCGTGCCCCCGATTTGTCAAAGATGATGCAGCGGGAGCTAGTCGTTCCCTGATCAAACGCCATGATATACTTCTTCATCTGTCTACTCCTTTTATCAGCTTTGCAAAATATTCACGCGCTACATCGGTCGCGTATTCGATAGATAGTGCTACATCGTCAATCTTTCCCTTCAATATATCGGGGTGTCTATGCAGCGCAATTTTCCTGAAACAGCTTCGGACATCGTCAAAGCCCGCATTATTTATCGGAATGTCGAAATTCCCATAGTAATAGGGAAGATCTTTGGAAACGAGCCACTTGAACGCGTCAACATAGCAGTAATAATCGAGGTCGGCCTTGTCGATGTGAATGGCATTGGGGATGTCTTCACCTATGAAGGTTCGGCTTCTTTTCAGTGCATTTATATCACGCATGGTGTAAAAAAGAATGTCCTCGCCTGTGTTTTGAGCGGCTTTATTCGGGTATTTGTCGATATAGCTTCCGATATAGTCGAAGTCCGACATTGAGAAAACATCGCCTTCAAGTGTCTCAAATTTCCACTCCCATATGTCTTCATATTTCGTCCCCACGGCGTTTCTTTCGTATACGGCAACGGCGACAGGAAAGGCACTCAGCTTCGAGGTGTTCGAGAATTCCTGACTATTGAAAACGAGAGCCTCGCGAAGCTTATAATTTTTCATGAATTTTCCAACCGCCGTAAAGTTTGTTTTCTTTATCAAGTAAGCAAGGGGGTGAAGAATTGCGACGTAGTCAGCGTGCAGTTTTTCATATGCGAGCATCGAACTGAGCCCAATATCGCGAGATTTTATGTCATCATCAACTTGAAAGATTTGACCGGATTTCATGCTTTTCTTTGCCTGAGACGTCTTATCGTTGTAGGGCGGATTGCCGATGATAACCAATTTTTCATCGTCCTGAATCCCATATTTTTGCCGGCTTACATCGTGAAGTGCGTTGCTGTGAAAAAAGCTCACGGACGGAAATTTTCCCCGCGCAATTTCAAGAGCGGTCTCGTCGATATCAGCCGCCACAATTTTTTTCCCTTTGGCCCCTGTCAAAAAGGCTCCGGTTCCGCAACTCGGCTCCAAAATAGTGTAATCGCCAATATCTCCGCAGGCTTTGAAAAGTAGCGCGTAAGTAAGGTCAACAATATGAGGCGGCGTATAAAAGCTACCCAAGTTGACCTGTTCCTTATGGCTCAAATGTATCCGTGAACTGTCCATACAGTAATTGTACCACGTTTTATGGCGGTCCTCATGAATTAAAGGTCTTTGATAGCACCGCCTGTATTTCCGTGAGGCTGATGGGTTTCGAAATATGCCCGTCCATTCCTGCTGCCAAGCTCGCTTCTTTGTCTTCCTTCATGGCGTTGGCCGTCATTGCGATGATGGGCACGTGGTGTATGTGCTCGGTGTCTATGTCGAGGAGCGTCCGCTGCCGCTCGATTCCCCTGATTTTTTGCGTGGCTTCAATCCCGTCCATTACTGGCATCCGAATATCCATGAAGATGAGGTCGTAATTCTTCGCCATAAACGCCTCCACACCCTTTTCGCCATCTTCCGCAAAATCGGTAATAAGCCCCATTTCTCCGAAAATAGCACCTGCAATTTCGCGATTGATGTCGTTGTCCTCGACAACCAGAATCGTATGTCCCGCAAAATTTTGAGTGAGCATATGTGTCTCTTCGGCCTCCACCCAGTCCTCGTCCTTGCAGAGCTCAAGGCTGATATAGAACGAAAATACGCTTCCCTTGTCGGGCTCACTTTTCACCGCGATACTGCCATCCATCAATTCGACCAAGGCCTTGCTGATCGACAGCCCCAATCCGGTGCCGCCGAATTTCCTAGCTGTTGAGCTGTCGGCTTGAGAGAATGGCTTGAAGAGGTTTGCCTGCTGCTCCTCGCTCATTCCGATGCCCGTATCTTCTACCGAAACAAACAACCTGACCATACCTGCGGACAGGACATCCCATTTCACGTCAACCCTTACAGAGCCGTCCTTCGTGAACTTCGCCGCGTTGCTCAGCAGATTGAGCAACACTTGGGAAAGCCGTAACCCATCGCCGATGACCTTGTCAGGCGTGGAGTCCTCAATATCTACGGTCAGCGTGAGATTGTTGTCCTCCATGCGGGGCATGATGAGGTCCTGAACATTATTGAGATTTTCCCTGAGCGAGAACGGTTGATTTTCAATGTCCATTTTTCCGGCCTCAATTTTTGAGAAATCGAGAATGTCGTTGATGATACCCAACAAAAGAGTGGCGGAGGAGTGGATTTTGCCCAGATAGTTGAGTCTCTGAGGCTCGGATTTTGCGTCCATTGCGAGGAGCGTCATTCCGAGCACCCCGTTCATCGGCGTCCGAATTTCATGACTCATGCGGGCGAGGAAATCACGTTGGGCGAGGTTTGCCGCCTCGGCCATTACTAGTGCGTTTCTCTCTTCATTCGCCTTTGCTACGTCTGCTGCCATAGTGTTGATACTGTTGACGACCTCCCCGAGCTCACCCGCTGCCGGCTCCAATTTTTTGGAAAGATCAGAATGAAGCTCCCTGACACCGGAAACAATCTTGCTGAGGTCTCGCATGGTGCGTCTGGAAAAAATGATTGCGATGGTGAGTGCAATCACGAAGAAGAGGCAGAGTAATATAATCATGCTGGTCGTGGTGCTATAAAATTTCTTTTCAATTTCGGTGGTGAGTTCATTCGCCCAGATATACCCTATCACTTCATCGTCTCTGACAAGGGGATGCATCGCGTTCATGATGTCGCCTCTGAGCATGGTGCCTGTGATCACGAGCTCCTTGCCTGTGTCCATGACAATTCTTCCTGGATGGTCTTCGCCTATTGACTTCCCTATGAAATCCCGAAATTCCGACGAGGGGCCGTAGGTGATGATGGCGTCCAATTCGAACGAATAAAATCCTATCCCCAGCCCGGGATAAGCCTTGGCAATGTCGTCTGTCATCGGTGCCAGAGCCTTGTTGAGAATTTCTATTTTCGCTTCATTTGTTTCGTCAAGGGCATCGTGCTCAGCCAGAATATCGTCGTAGCTCTTGTCGCCCAGCCCGATGTCTGGGAGGGTCGCGAAACTCATCAGCTTTTCTTCCTTCTCCTCGTTCACAATTGTATGCGACACATACCTGATGGTGCTCCATGACATGATGAGGGAAATCGCCATGAAGAACATTAGAATCATTATTATTCTTCCTTGAACGGAATATAGAAAAAAGCGTTTCAATTCAGATAGTTCTCCTCATGCGTCGTTTTGTGTGGCCGGTTGGTTTGTCAATACAGAAGAAGTTTATATTTTCCAATATAATTCTAACACACCGGAGTTGTTTGATTGTAAAAAGTGAGTAAAGTATGCAAATGAGTTGTTTGAATTGGCCGTCAGCGTATATAATGGATTTATGAATAATAAATTTAATGACATTAATGGAAATGAAATCAAGCTGGAAGATATTTCCAAGTTCTTTTTTAAGAGCGAGCTTGTGCCGACTATCGTGCAGGAAGCCAATACGCAGGAAGTCTTGATGCTTGCCTATATGAACGAGGAGTCGCTTAGGAAGACGCTTGAAACAGGGTGGACTTGGTATTTCAGCCGCTCTCGCCAGAGGCTTTGGCAGAAGGGCGAGGAGAGCGGCCACGTGCAAAAGGTCGTGAGCATTACTGGCGACTGCGACGATGATACATTACTGGTAAAGGTGGAGCAGACAGGGCCGGCGTGCCACACAGGAAACAGAACCTGTTTCTACGCCCCCCCGATCTTCAAAGGCTAAACTAATTACACAAGGGGACGTTTCGTTTGTGTAAAGTTCAAAATAAGGATGGGAGCGATATGAGTGATTTGTTTAAAGATTTGCACGATATAGTCGTCAGTAGGCAGGAGGAGAAGGAAGAGGGTTCTTATACCGTCTACCTCTTTGAAAAGGGCCTCAACAAGATATTGAAGAAGGTCGCTGAGGAAAGCGGTGAAACGTTGATAGCCGCGAAGACACTCGAGGCCGCGAGGATAAGCGGTGTCGGATATGAAGAGGCGAAAGAAGAACTCGTCGGCGAGCTCGGCGATCTCATTTATCATCTGACAGTCCTTATGGTCGAAAGCGGCGTTACTTCTGAAGAGGTTGACGAGCTTCTTCGGAGCCGCATGCAGAAAAAGGGCAACCTGAAAGAGATGAAGGTTGTAGACAAGAATACTTGATTTGAGCTAGGTGCGGACACTTACCTCTCCTGAGTTCAGAATTTCGGTGGTGCCGTCTTCGTAACGAACTTTGAGGCCGCCGTCATCTGCGATAGAAATCGCTGTGGCGGGGGTCTTTTCCTTTGTCGCTAAATTGTGAACGGTGACGGCCCTATTTATGAGCATAGACCGCCGCCTATATTCCTCAAGTAAAGTGTCAACCGGTGCTTCGTAGCATTCCCCCGTCACCTCGTCAATAATTGCGTGAATAAGTTGCACGCGTTTTTCTTCACTCATGCTGATTCCACCTGCAATGCTAACCAGCTCTGCCGGAATTTTCTCCTCATCTACATTCACGTTGACGCCGATGCCGAGAACAGCAAATTTGTCATCTGGGTTTCCCGTAGCGGAAACGGTCTCGGCGAGAATTCCGCAGATTTTTCGCTCATCTATGATGATGTCGTTGACCCACTTGATTTGAGCTCCTTCGATATCCACCTTGTCCAGTGCCCTGCAAACGGCCACGGCGGCAGCGACCGTCAAAAGCTGAACACCATCGGCTCTTAATATAAAACTGATATATATAGCCCTGTTACTGAGTGACAAAAACTCTCTGCCGTGGCGACCACGACCAGCGGTCTGCTTTGAGGCAACGAGAACCGTACCGTTCAAGTCGTCCAAAAACGCACCCGCAGTAATTCGCCGTCGGGCTTCATTGTTCGTGGAGTCAATAGTGCCGAAATACGTGATTTTGTTATCTGACCGAGATACCATTTTTTCGGAGCTCCTGTTTCACATCATCGACCGTATGCTCTCCGAAGTGAAAGATAGATGCGGCCAAAGCTGCGTCCGCCTCGGTTTCATCAAACAAATTTACAAAAGAAGATAGACTGCCTCCACCACCGGATGCTATTACTGGCACATCAACCACTTTGAGCACGGCATTCAGCATTTCGTGGTCGAAGCCTGCCTTGGTGCCATCGGTGTCCATCGAGGTGAGAAGTATTTCACCTGCCCCGAGTGCCACGCCACGCTTTGCCCACTCTATGAGGTCGATACCCGTATCGGTCCGGCCACCCGCTACGAAGACGTGAAACTTCGGCGGCTCGTCCGGCTGACTCACCTTCTTGCCGTCGATAGCCAAGACGACGCACTGATTTCCAAATATTTTGGCCGCCTCAGAGAGTAGCTCAGGGTTTGCCACGGCGGCTGAGTTCACAGCTACCTTGTCCGCACCCGCACGAAGCAGCTCCCGAAAGTTGTCGATAGACCGTATCCCGCCGCCCACAGTGAGAGGCACGAAAACGTTCTCCGCAGTCTTCCGCACGACGTCGACCATAGTGTGCCTTTTCTCATGAGTAGCGGTGATGTCCAAAAAGACAATCTCGTCCGCACCCTGCCTATCGTACTCGATAGCGGACTCCACGGGATCGCCTACATCCTTGATGTTTATGAAATTCACTCCCTTTACAACCCGACCGTCATGAACGTCAAGGCAGGGGATTATCCTCTTTGCCAACATGCATTAATATTACCATAGCTTCCGCTCGTTCGCTACAATATGGTACAATACAGCCTATGGAAAACATTCAACACGGAACTGAAGAGAAACTTGAACTATACAACTTGAGCTATGATGAACTCAAGGCGTTTATGGCGGAAATCGGCGAGAAACCATATCGTGCCAAGCAGATCTACCAATGGCTGTTCGGCAAGAGTGTAACGGATGTTGATGCGATGTTCAATATTCCGGAAAAGGTGAGGCAGATTCTCAAGGAGCGGACTGTTACCGAGCTGCTGAAGCCTGAGACGCAGCTTCGCTCGGCGGACGGCACCACGAACAAAATGCTTCTGAAGACGAGGGATGGCCAGTTCATCGAAACCGTCTTCATGAAATACAAATACAGAAATTCAATCTGCATCTCGTCGCAGGTCGGCTGCCGCATGGGCTGCACCTTTTGTGCGTCCGGCAGTCAGGGGCTGGTTCGCAATCTCACTTCGGGCGAAATGTGTCAGGAGATATTCCTAACGGAAAAGGCTGTGGGCGCAAAGACAAAAAATGTCGTTCTCATGGGCATAGGTGAACCGCTCGACAATTACGAAAACCTCAAGAAATTCATTGAAAACATGACGGAAGAAACGGGCAGGGATATGAGCCGCCGCGCAATCACCCTTTCGACTTGCGGACTTGTGCCTATGATGGCGCGCCTCGCGGAGGAGCTTCCGCAAATCAATCTCGCGGTCTCCCTTCACGCTCCGAACGACAGACTGAGAAAGCAGATCATGCCCATCGCACACAAATACAGCATCGAGGAGACGGTTGCGGCCGTCAGAAAACACTTCGAGATCACTAGGCGGCGGTCGACGATTGAGTATGCCCTCATCAAAGGCTTCAATGACTCGGACGCTCACGCGAAGGAGCTCGCGACACTTCTCCGCGGCATGAACTGCCTCGTCAACCTCATTCCTCTGAACGAGGCTGAGGGGGACGAGCACAGGGGCTCATCGCTGCACACGGCGGAACGCTTCAGAGAACTTCTGGGCGGCATGCACATACCCGCGACGGTCCGCCACTCGCTGGGCAGCGACATAGAAGCCGCCTGTGGCCAACTCCGCCTAAGAAAATCAAAATGAAAATCAAAAAGATTCCCATCGAATAATAAATAGACTTTCAACTTTATCGTGTTAGACTATGGATATCTATTACAGGTATAGGCAAAAGGAGCCACTATGTCAGAAAAAGATGTCTCAGTAAAGTTGTTTGAAAACAGGAAAATACGAACCGCTTGGAATGATGAAAAAGAGGATTGGTACTTTTCTATTGTTGACGTGGTTGAAGTTTTGACTGAGAGCCCCAGACCAAGAAAGTATTGGGGTGATTTGAAAAACAAACTACTTGAGGAAGGGAGTGAGTTGTCCGCAAATATCGGACAACTGAAAATGCAATCCGCAGATGGCAAATATTATCTGACGGATGTGGCGAACACAAAGCAATTGCTTCGGCCTTTACGCGGATAATAGAAGATGTTATTGACTCTGAAAACGGCAGCAAGTAAGTCTAAGATTACACAAACGAAACGTCCCTTTGCATTCATGATTTTATTTGTGTTGTGTTTAGTAGAATAGTATCATATAATCAATTTAACAGGAGCGCTCGCCCGTGGTTGGCGGCTACTCCAATTGGATTGTTTGCCGTCTTACACTACGAAAAAATGTAAGGCGGCATTTTCATTCTTTCTTGTCTCTCGACGCGAAAGTAACTATTGCCATAATGAGCAAACCCAGAGTCAAAAGATCTCCAAATGCTACCATTAAAATTGCAACCACCTCCCCTCAGTGATCTCTTGATGAATGCCTTTCGACCACTCAAGTACATCACGTTCAGATTATATCGGTGGAGTAATACCGCCTGAGCTTGCGCTCCATTCACACATTGTATCAGGTGAAAAATGGATTGTCAACCAATATATGTAATTGATTTATGAAATTGGAATATTTGTTTTGGTGAAAAGGTTTAGGTGAGAAGGGGACGCTGGTAAGTAAATTGCACCGCAACTCGGAAAAGTGGCGATTTGCGTAGAAATATGGCCGAAAAACTAGGCAAATCGACGGTTTTCCGAGGTGTGGAGATTAACTGAACCGCTACAATGGCAAATAATATCGAGGTTTTTTCATTTTATTTGGCAAAATAATTTTGGGAAATTGGTAGGGTTTTTTGAATTTGGCCTGTCTTTAGTAATGTCAGGTTGATTATTGGGGAATTTTGAGCGGGAATTATGACGTGTGAAATAAATTTTACAGAGATTTTTCAATAATTGTGTTTAAAATCAATATTATTGGGTATATATATAGTATAGGCATGTATTGGTTTTGGGCTGATGAAGGTCATTCCGGACTTGATTCGGAATCCAATTGCTACAGTATGAATCTAGTAGTAATGTAGTGTAAATTTTAACAGTGAAGCAGGAAACTATGAATGGGTTTTCGGAAAAGGGGGAAACTATGAACGGCTTTTTAGGAAAGGGGAAAACAATGGACAATTATTTTGATGGGAAGCGAGAGGTGAAGTGGGGTGCTAAGAGGAAGCATCTTGGCAGGAAGGTGATGACTGGGTTTGTTGCCATGCTTCTGTTTGTCATGACGCTGTTGCCTACTTCGGTAATGGCATATTCTACCAATGGGGGGGGGATTTAGGTAACGCCTCTGCCGCCACCGATGTCATTCCGGGCGATAACTCTGTCATTCCGGCCCCCGCGCCGGAAGCCATTAGTAGCAGTGAGGACTGGATTGCGGGTCAAGCCCACGTTCGCTCCGCTCTCTATGACAGCGAAGGCGGAGATTCTGCCGCTCAACCACCCCGTCAGGCTACGCCTGCCACCCCTCCATCGGAGGGGAATTCCACAGTAAACGCGACTGATAACCCTGTCATTCCGGACGAGCGAGCTTTTTACATTAGCAGCAATGACGGTGATGGGAATCTCCAAGCCCAGGCTGTTCCTATCAATCCTTGGTCGGCTGCCAATATTGTGGACACCTATATTGTCACTTTCAAAGTAGCAGGCGTCAATCCCGATAAGAAAATTGAAGTTGCAAAGGGTGAGCTGTGCCCCAAGCAGGCACCACCCAAAGCTCCGAACGGCGAAGTCTTCGCCGGTTGGTTCTATGATGAGCTTGGCGCAGAGCAAGAGTTTGATTTCGGCACAGTTCAAATCACAAAGAATCTGACGGTCACCGCCAAATTTGATGTAACGGGTCATACGGTACAATTTCTCAGTGGCTCTGTAGATGATAACGATAGCGTTGTGGTGTATTCGGCGAGTGTGGCGGATGGTGGAACGCTCTCCGAGATAAGCGTTGATATCCCCGACAAAACAGACAGCGGAAGCGGATTGGTCTTCACTGGCAAATGGCTCATCGATGGCGTCGCGGCTGACTACTTTACATTCGATAGCACTCAGGTGAATGACAACCTGAAACTCGTCCCCGAGTTTGCACTGGGCTACCGTATTTATTTCGTAACAAACGGCAAGACTTCTATTGAGCCACAAGTTGTGCTTGACGGTGCAACAATATCTGTTCTACCGACGCCCCAGCGTGATGGATATACATTCGATGGTTGGCACGAGGACAAAGACTGCAACAATCCTGGATATTCAGGAAGCGCATTTAATCTATCAACTCCGATTACTTCTTCTACAAGTCCTGGGACACTCTATGCGAAGTGGAATGGTAATACGGTTCCATACACCTTGGTGTACTGGGTGGAGAAAGCCAATATCCCGCTTGACAAAATGGTTAGTGAAGCGGAAAAGCACGATTTTTCCAACTACGAATATGTGACATCAAAAAGTCTAACTGCTACCGCCGGAAGTATTTTCACCGAAACCTCAGGCAGTAATCCGATACAGCCAATAGCACAAACCGATACAAATCTTAATGCCGCCAAAACAGCAAATGAAGCCATGAAATATTCGTCGTATGAATTTACATCAGGCGGTATCGTGGCCGGAAATGGTGAATCAGTCATCAATGTGTATTACACACGCAACATCTATACTTTTGTATTTGATATTCATACAAATGGAACAGGTGTGGGATCAACCGCTGTCTTTTCTGATTATAATCGAAATTATATCGACAATAATGCCTATATACTTCATGATGGCGAGACCTATCAGAAGCCCGGTACTGCCAGTGAAAATGTCAAGTACAGTTTTCAGGGAAAGTTCGACCTGCAAATTCCGGGATTGTGGCCAGAGTATACCGAAATATGTAATAGCACATATCCGCAGAGCGGTTGGTATCACTCTTTAATCAACGGTACTCCTCATAATAATGTTTTAGCTATAACTAATTATCAAGGTGATGCAGGAGAGGCGACCTTGATAGATGGTGATCCTGGTAACGATTACGTGATAAAAATTGCACCGCAGTGGAATACTCAATCAGGTCTTGCATTGGTCTATCGCTGTCACTATTTAGAAGCGACTCAAGCAGAACTTGACTATATAAGTGAACAGGAAATCACCGTTCCCGCACATAACGCTACAGATACGGTTGGCTCCGAGTTTCGCCCATACATTTCGTATAACAATAAAACCTATGTTTATCATCCCGAATATTCAGGTAGCGGATATTATAATGTCGGCGTTCAACTGATAAGTATTCCAGGCTTTACATTTACCTCTGGACTGTATAATGGAAATCCTGCTATTGCCAATTATTCTACTACCGGTAACGTTGGCGGCAGTACAGTTTACCATGCCTACTGTGTTTTCAATCGCAATGTCAATACGTTGACCCTCGATGTGAATTCGGGAACAGGGTCTGTGAGTACGCCCACTCAAACGATAGCTTATGGTGATCCTATTCCGACACTTCCTATTCCAACCAATACGAATTCAAATTTGACATTTGTCGGTTGGTACAGCATGCTCAGTTCTTCTGGAGAGATTCCGTT
>JAISKC010000017.1 GCA_031261345.1 Eubacteriales Family XIII. Incertae Sedis bacterium
GGCGATATGATCTTCTGAAAGGGGCCCATCTTGACCTGCTTGCAGAAATCAATCGCAACGCATATCAAGATGAGGATGGGGATGATTACGATATGTCATTCTAAGAAATGATAGGAAACCGGATGCGGTATTTACTAGATGCCGCTCCGGTTTTTCCGTGCTCATGTCTCTAATGTTTTTGTCTCATTTTCAAAAGTGCTTTACACCCCAAAATTTTGCATTTTCATTAAAATTCGTGCGAAATCTTTGCTACAGCCACGCTTACTCGGACGTTTTTTGGAATAAGTGCCCACACGTGATACAATAGATATATGAGAACGAAGCTAATAGTAATGAATCTAATTATTGTAGTAGCCCTCTTGGGGCTTTTCTTTTGGGGAAATGAAGGTCTTTATGTCTTGGCATACATCGCCTTGTGGCTCATCATTTCAGCCCGCACCCTTATCGGAAAATCAAGAAAACGCGTGAAGCTGATGATGATAGGCGGCTATTCAATCATCATGGTCCTTCAAATCGTCTGCTGCGTCATTACTATATTTTCCACAACGGATTTGACGCTTTTCGGGGCTTATGCGAGAAAGGCTCTGGGCATTGCCATGTTCTTCCTGCCGCTTGTCGTAAACCATTATATCAGCACAGGCAAGCACGCATCCTTTTATCTGCCCCCTGTTACTGAGGTTGCGACGGTCAGCTTCGCGGACGCCAAATACGGGGCGAAGGTGATCACAAATACCTTTTCTGCAATCCACAGCACGAGGACCAAAATCACGAAAGAACGCATTTCGGAGGTCATAGGCGACATCCCAAGGCACAGTTCGCTTCATTACGTCAATGATGGAAATTTGACCGATGAGTATTTCGAAATTGCCGAAAAATCACTCGACGACCCATATATCTACATTGCGATCTCAAGAACCGGCGGGGCCGCCAGCGAACTCATCTCTGCCTTCACACTCAAGCAATACAACCATGCGTCGTTATCGTTTGACGAAGACCTTGAAACCATCATAAGCTACAACGGCGGCGAGAGGCTCTATCCACCGGGGCTCAACTTCGAAATGCTCGAATATTTCAATCAGATCGAGGAAAGTTCCATCATGGTCTACAAACTGCCTGCGACCAGAGCGCAGAAACAAACCATCATGGAGCGCGTTCGCGAGATAAACGAGCAGGGAAGCGCTTACAACATGATGGGACTCGTGCTGAAGTATTCGCACAAGCCAAACATCATGTTCTGCTCACAATTTGTCTACAACATGCTCGACGAGGCCGGCCTCACCTATTTCGAAAAGCACGATGCGAGCGTGAAGCCGACCGATCTCATCGAACTCGATTACTACAAAAAACTGGATTTTGCCTACGAGATACGGTTCAACGAATAGTCTTCATGATTAATTTCAGGAGGATGCTTGTTTGTTGCTTTCAATATAGTCTTCTATCTCATTCAATATGCCTTGATCTCCCATAAGATGAAAGGGCTCGTATCCTGTTTTAATATAATCAAGAAATCCATATTTGGCGTCTATTGAAAGAAACTCCTGTATTGTGAGCTTTTTTCTTTCAATATATTGATTCATTATCTCTACTTGCATCAATAGCACCGGATTTATTGCCATAATCGAAACCTCCTAAACTGCCAACCAACGTTCCCAGTCACCATGTTCCTCCGAAGCGAGCATATCGAGAACATACTCTACTGATTCGAGGTACAAATATGATTCTGGCGCAATCAGCAATTCGTATGTTTTAGTGCTTATTATATATCTCAAAGCATTTGTCTCGCTAACATCATTGTCTTCAGCATACTTCTCCACCACCTCACAGATAAGTGTATCAATGCAAAACTTTATTGTTTCCTCCGTGATTTTCATTTAATTAGCGTCCTTTCAACAAGTTGTAATGCCTTTGTAGCCCTTGGGCTACCGAAGAAAAACTGTGATGGAAGTTTATACGGCTTGCCTTTGGAAGTATCAATACTGTCAATAATACTGATAGAGCCATGATATAGTGTGATTATGTTAGTATCATTCACAAATTTTCCCTCTGCGAAAGCCAGTAATGATTTCAGTGATTTTTACCTTGAGGGGTACCTGAGTAAATGACCCTCTTTGCGTTCAAATTGTTTGCAATCACTTCAAATTCTGCCATACCGGCTTCATCGAAGTAAAAATGAAATCCGCTCAGTTTTCGCCTGCCGTAATCAAAAACTATTTCGGTATTCAAGTCAATGGAAAAATAAACGGACCTGAAAAACAAAAATCCAGTTTCAACTTTGGCTATACTCACAACATCCTCTTCAATTTCGGCACTCCAAACGCCAAAACCGTTATCAACAATTATCCTTTTATTGGTTAGGGTGAAACAAGACTTTTTCCCACCGATTATAAAGTCTTTCTCAGTCCCAAATTTAGATAGCCTTGCGTTGAAAACGACCTTTTCATTATCTTCCAAATCAACTTCGTAGATATTTGAAATTGCCAGCATAGCGTTAAGACATGCTGTGTTCATGATATTCTCCTTTAAATAAAACTGCCTAAAGTTTTCTTCTTAGTTTACCAGATTCAGAATTATTTTATCTTGCAATATCATATTGTGAATAAGGTGCCACGTCAACCCTCCACAAATAATAACACCAACCAAAAAGACTTCACGATGCGAGCGTGAAGCCGACCGATCTCATCGAACTCGATTACTACAAAAAGCTGGATTTTGCCTACGAGATACGGTTCAACGAATAGTCCTCATAGTCTTCTATCTCATTCAATATGCAGGTACTTTTAATTGCGTCGACTTCACAAGTCCCAAAGATCTTGCCTCTTTTAAGGAAGAACTTGCGGCAGAAATAAAAAAGATGTCAACCATTTCCTTGCAACGATTGACATCTTTTATATATTTTGGAGCGGATGATGGGAATCGAACCCACGCTATCAGCTTGGAAGGCTGAAGTTCTACCATTGAACTACATCCGCACATTTCACATTTGTTTTAGATAAAAAAATGGAGCGGAAGACGAGATTCGAACTCGCGACCCTCGCCTTGGCAAGGCGATGCTCTACCCCTGAGCCACTTCCGCACACTTGTTGTATTCTACAACGTTTTGAACTTTTCTGCAATAGCTTGATGTGCAAAACTTTGCAAATTTTGGTGGATGGAGAAGGATTCGAACCTTCGTAGGCTGAGCCGACGGGTTTACAGCCCGCTCCCTTTGGCCGCTCGGGCATCCATCCACATTTAGTTTTCTTCTCCAACATCTCTATTGGAGCTGGCGGAGGGAATCGAATCCTCAACCTGTCGCTTCGCTCCCACTAGGGGACACTGTCCCCTCTGTGCGGATGCGATGCATCCTGTTACCCCTGAAGCGGATACCCGCTTCGCTATACAATGGGGAGATTCTCTCCCCACGCCCCTCTAGGTTGGGGGCAAGTATATGGAGCTGGCGGAGGGAATCGAACCCCCAACCTGCTGATTACAAATCAGCTGCTCTACCGTTGAGCCACGCCAGCACGCTTGCTTAGACCTTAAAAATGGCGACCCGGAACGGGCTCGAACCGTCGACCTCCAGCGTGACAGGCTGGCATTCTAAACCAACTGAACTACCGGGCCACTTTTTGCTTGTCTTTGAGAGACCCTAACCCAATTCACAAAGTGAATTGATGGTAGGTCCTCTGCGAGGACTCCCCAGCTTTAGCTGGATTGGAGTCTACCGCTTTGCCCATATGTGGCTTATCGTCGTTCGCTCCTCCTTGTGTATTAATATACACTGCGTCGTCGCTCACTTCCTCTGCACCACATCTGACCAAAAAATCCTGCGGAAAACACTGTTCTTATTTAGTGTTTTTCCGACTGTTGTATGGTGGGCGCAACAGGGCTCGAACCTGTGACCCCATGCTTGTAAGGCATGTGCTCTCCCAGCTGAGCTATGCGCCCCCAGACTGGTCTTTTTCGCCAATCTTGGGCTTATCACTCAGATGCTCTTCCTAGTGTATGTCTATATACACGTCGTCATCGCGTTCTCTCTCTGCGCCTCTTGTCCGCCTGCGCCGGCGCTCCGCTACGGAGACTACGTCTCACCTTGACGGAAAATCCGGCGCAAAAAGGGTTCTTATTACTGCGGAAAACACTGTTCTTATTTAGTGGTTTTCCGACTGTTGTATGGTGGGCGCAACAGGGCTCGAACCTGTGACCCCATGCTTGTAAGGCATGTGCTCTCCCAGCTGAGCTATGCGCCCGCCCATAAATGGCTCCAAGGGTGGGACTCGAACCCACAGCCTATCGGTTAACAGCCGAGTGCTCCACCATTGAGCTACCTTGGAACGCCACTCGTTTTTCGCGAGCCTTGATATATTACCATAGTAAAATTAACCTTGTCAACGAATAGACGCCAACTTATTTGCGATATTTTCAAATTTTCGCAAAAAGTGAATTATCGAACCAAATCTCTGTCGAAATATGGACTCTTTCCCGTTACTGAAAGCGGTATGCCATAGCAGACATTCACATCTTCCGAAAATAGCCCCTGCCGCAGAGCCGCCTTTCCGGCGGTGTGCATAATGCGGTTGTCAATGCGGTTGTCAGCAGCGATGGCGACGGCCGAACCCACTGCAATGCCAAGGTCTACGACATTTATCGTGCACCTTCCGCCCGCCTTGTACATGTCCGCACAGGTTTCAAAGCCGCAGGAAGCACAGTCGCTCAATCCCTTCGAAGCGTGTCTTGCGCCGATGAAAACGACGCATATCGACGCGTCAACATTGTCGGCATCCCTCGCGAAAAATTCCGAGCCGACCTCTTTGCCGATGAGCCTCATTTCCTCTGCCAGTGCATCCTTCGCCTCTCCGTCGAGAACCAACGTCTCTATATCGTCGATTCCGCAGCCCTTAGGCGCAGTCCTCGCCGCCACGGCCATCTGGCTCGCCGCATCATAAACTGCATTTTTCTCAACTTCTTCACTCCTGTAAATCATTTTGCCTCCTCCAAAAGGTCATAGCCTTTTCTCTTCGCCTACTATTACTCCGCAATACTTATAAAATTACACAAACGAAACGTCCCTTTGTGTAAATCACTTTTTTATGCCTTCGTTCATGCTGCCGGTGCGATAACCGCCTAGGTCTACCGCCACGTAGCTGAATCCCAGCGCCCTGAAAGCCTTGTCTATCTTCGCTCGCAGATCCTCTTGCGCCAAGCGGCCTATCTCTTCGGGCAACACCTCTATTCTCGCGATGAAGTTCTCCTCGCCGTGAATTCTGACCCTGACAAATCGAAATCCCTCATCGAGCAAAATCTGTTCAGCCTTATCGACCATCGCGAGCTTGTCCACGCTTATTGTCTCGCCATAAACGAACCTTGACGACAGGCACGCGAACGACTGCTTGTCCCACGTCGGCAACCCCAGTCTCATCGAAAGTTCCCGTATCTCTTCCTTTGCGAGACCGGCTTTTCGTAATGGGCTTTCAACGCCTTGCTCTGCCACAGCCTGCATTCCGGGGCGGTAGTCGCCCTCATCGTCCGAATTTGAGCCTTCGAGCACATATGAAGCCCCCTCGGCCTTGGCAAGCTCCCATATCTTTGAAAAAAGCTCGGATTTGCAGAGATAACAGCGATTGAGTGGGTTTTCGGAAAAGCCGTCGATGTCCAATTCCTCCGAGTCCACCGTTTCGTGCTTTATCCCACGTTCCGCGCAAAAGGCGGCCGCCTCGTTCAGCTCTCTTTCGGGAAAAGATGCGGACCGTGCAGTAACTGCAAGCACATTCGCCTCTCCAAGTGCAAGGACCGCCGATTGGAGCAAAAAAGTCGAATCCACGCCACCCGAAAAGGCCACAGCCACGCTGCCGTAAGATTCCAATATTTCATTCAGCCTTTTCGATTTCTCTTCAATGTTCAAATCCAAACCAAACTCCTCATTCTGTGCCAACGCGTACTATTCGCCAATTCGGTAAAATTCGCACCCGTTTTTTTACCAAATTCCCAAATAGTACGCGAAACCAGCCACACCCAAGCCTAAATTATTCTTCCGCCGCCCAATACTATGTCGCCGATATACATTACTGCCGCCTGCCCTCTTGTGATGGCTCTCTGCGGCTCATCGAAATCTATCCTGAGCGTCCCATCTGCCGAAATGGGCGATACCAACGCCGGAGCCGGCTCAGCCCCGTATCTTATCTTCACCTCCGCGCGAACAGGCTCCGTTACTTTTTCAAAAGCTATCAGATTCACCTCATTTATCACGCACGAACTGCTGAAAATCTCCGCTTCATCGGAAAGCACCATCTCGTTCGTCTTCGGCCTGATGTCAGAGACGAAAACCGGTCTGCCGAGCGCGATACCAAGCCTTTTCCGCTGCCCGATGGTGTAATGCACGATACCCTTATGCTTGCCGAGCACCTCACCTTCAGCCGATACAAAATTTCCCGAAGAAGACGCCCTGCCCGTGTAATTCTCGATGAAATTAGCATATCCGGCCTTCGAGACAAAGCAAATGTCTTGACTCTCCTTCTTCTTCGCGGTTACAAAGCCTGCCTCCGCCGCGAGCTCACGCGCCTGCGGCTTCGTCAATTCCCCAAGCGGAAAATACATGTGGGCGAGTTCCTCCTGAGTCGCAGTATACAAAAAGTAAGTCTGATCCTTTTTGTCATCGACGGCCTTCTTCAGAACATACCTCCCAAGGTCTTCATCGAAGCAGGAAATCGCATAATGGCCTGTTACAAGCACATCAAAAGAAGCCTCCCGCATCCTTCCCATGAGTGCACCGAATTTCAAATAGGTGTTGCAGTCGATGCAAGGATTTGGGGTCAGCCCCTCTTCATACGACGAAACGAACCTCTCGATCACGTCCCCTCGAAACCTTTCGCTGAAATCAAAGACGTAGTGCGGCATGCCGAGCGACCAAGCCACTCTGGCGGCGTCCGAAGCGTCCGTGAGCGAGCAACACGGCCTGTCCCGCTCCTCGCCGACATCGTCGTTCGAGAAGAGCTTCATCGTAACGCCGATACACTCATCGCCCCTCTTCTGCGAAAGTAGCGCGGCCACCGAGCTGTCAACTCCGCCGCTCATAGCAATCATCGCCCTCAAATTACTGCCCCTGCATCAAATTTTGCATCAAATTTTGAATATAGTCTTGAATTTAGTTCCAAATCAAATCTTTCCATATAGCTATTATACTACATCAATCGGCACTTTCAGAAATTGAAGTTTCTCGCCCATCAATCGGGCGGGCGGCGCGTTTGCGGTAATGAGATTCACGGCCCGCTCCTTTTCCTGTGAATCCACTATGATTTCAAATTGAACATCAGAGGTGAAAGCCGGATTTGCAATCTCGAAGAGCCCAGCGTGCGTCTTTGCCAGTATCTCGACCTTGCTATAGAGCGAATAGTCACAAACCCACGTCATTACTGTCTTTTCCGTTACCTTGCATACTACTGCGCCCTTGATGGCAAGCTCGGCAGCGTGAGTATACGCCCGCACCAGCCCACCAGTTCCGAGCTTGACGCCTCCGAAATATCTCGTTACAATCACGGCGGCGTCGGTAATGCCCTTGGCCGCGAGCATATGAGCTATCGGTGCCCCCGAAGTCCCGCTCGGCTCGCCGTCATCGCTGCACCAAACCCGTTCCCCCTGCTCGCCCAAAACATATGCCGGCACATTGTGAGTCGCCTGCCTGTGCCGCTTTCTTATCTCGTCAAAAAATGCCTTCGCCTCGTCCTCTGTGGAAACGGGTCGGGCGTAGCCGATGAAGCGCGAGCGCTCAACCTCATACTCCGCCTCTCCATCATTCAGTAATGTCAGGTATCTTATTTTTTCCACACTTGCCGCGGCCAAGGGCGAATCAGAATTTCGCCTTGCTCAGCTCCGAAATGAAGACATCGTTCAAGATCTTGATGTGCGTGCCCTTCATGCCGAGCGATCTCGAATCAATCACACCGGCGCTCTCGAGCTTCCGAAGAGCATTGACAATCACCGACCTCGTGATACCCGAGCGGTCGGCAATTTTGCTGGCTATGAGAAGCCCCTCGTTGCCGTCAAGCTCCGCAAATATCTGCTGAACAGCCTCGACTTCTGAGTAAGAAAGTGTTGCTATCGCCTTCTGCACGACCTTCTTGACGCGCTCCTCTTCCTTGCGTTTCAGATTCTCTATCCTCTTGATTTCAAGGCCGACGACCGTAGCTCCGTATTCGCCGAGCAGTATATCCTCCTCGTTGAACTCAGGACTGTATCTCGAAAGAAACAGAGTCCCGACCCTTTCCCTGCCGCCGAAGATAGGAATGACCGTTACGAGCTTGTCATAAGTATCGTAGTCGTATTTGAAAATCACGAGAGCCTCATCGCCCTTCATATTCGGACGCGTTTCCGTAACCTTGAGCAGTTCGTCGTTGTATTCTTTCGGGAGCGATTCATGACCCGTATCGGGATCGCCTATAGCGATGCTATCGCCGACTATCGTGTAATGGACGCCGACGACGCCTCCGTTTATGTCTATGATATAGACGTTGCCGTCGACAAGTTCACTTAATATGGTAGCCAATTCATCGAAAGAAAAAGCCCCCGTAGTGCTCTCTTGAAGCACCCAATTTAACTTTCTGACCTTATCAAGTATCGTTTTATCCATCTAAATTCCCACCCGTTTTCACTTCGCGCTACTGCTTGTTACCGTATAATTACAATTAAAAAGGATGCAAGCAAAAATGCCCGCACCCTAATTATATAGAATTTCAAACAGTTGTCCAGTATGATTTTCAAACTTTTCTAAAAATTGTGCTAAATTCAGCAAATTTTAAAGATTTTAAAGAATGAACCTATCGACATCATCGGCAAGAATTCTGTCGATGAACTTATCCTTCACATACTCAGCATCGATATTGATTTCCGCCTGCTCGGGATTTGGCAGGTCGAACGCCACGTCCTCAAGGAGTTTTTCCATGACCGTATGCAGCCGCCTCGCACCGATATTCTCGCTCTGCTCATTTGAGAGGAAGGCAATCCGAGCTATCTCTGCCACGGCATCCTCCTTGAAATCCACAGCCACGTTTTCCGTTTCGAGAAGTGCCTTGTGCTGCTTGAGCAGCGCGTTTTCGGGGACGGTGAGAATCTTCACGAAATCCTCCTCCGTGAGGCTTTCAAGCTCAACCCTGATTGGAAATCTTCCCTGAAGCTCAGGAATGAGATCGGTGGGCTTGGCCGTATGGAAAGCTCCGGCTCCGATGAACAGCACGTGATCCGTCTTCACCGGCCCATATTTCGTATTGATGACGCTACCTTCGACTATCGGCAGAATGTCCCTCTGAACACCCTCCCTCGACACATCGGCACCCGACCTCATCGAGTTTCCAGATGCAATCTTGTCTATCTCATCGATGAAGATGATCCCGTTTTGCTCGGCGTTTTCAAGCGCTTCGGCAGTAACCTGATCCATATCGATAAGGTTTGCGGCCTCTTCTTCCCGAAGGATTTTCTTCGCGTCCTTCACCTTGATATTCTTTTTCTTCTTGCCAGGCGGCTTCATCGCATCAAAGATATTTCCGATGGCGATACCGACGCCCTCGCCTCCCAAATCAAGATTTTGGTTTTTGGGAGCCTCGTTCACCTCAACTTCCACAAACTGCTCGTCGAGTTTGCCGTCCTTCAGCTGTTGGCGAACCTGCTCTCTCGTGAGTTCAACCTCGGAATCCGTTCTTTCGTCCGGCACCTCGGGGGTAGGCGGGGCCTCCTCCGGCTGGTTGTTTCCCATGATGAAATCGAACGGGCCTTTCAGCGTTGCGCCGCCGCCCGAGCTCTTCTTCTTTCTGCCTGGAGCGATTGCCTCGACGATTTTTTCATCGGCAATCTCATCGGCAATATTGTATTTTTCTTCAAGTCTCTTTTGCTTAGTAATTCTGATTGACGCCTCAACCAAATCTCTGACCATAGAGTCAACATCACGGCCGACATAGCCAACCTCTGTGAATTTTGTCGCCTCTACCTTTACAAACGGGGCGTCCATGAGCTTTGCAAGCCTTCTTGCAATCTCGGTTTTGCCGACTCCCGTAGGACCCATCATCAGAATGTTCTTCGGTGTGATTTCATCTCTGAGCTTGTCATCGAGAAGACTTCTCCTGTATCTGTTTCTGAGTGCCACCGCGACACTTTTTTTTGCGTTGCCCTGTCCGATAATGAATTTGTCGAGTTCGGACACTATTTCTCTCGGCGTCAATTGATAGAGTTTATTTTCCAACACTTGCACCTCCTAAAGTTTTTCCACTGAAATGTTATCGTTTGTGTAGACGCAGATGGAAGAGGCTATCTCGAGCGACTTCCTCACTATCGCCTCGGCGTCCAAATCCGTGTTGTTGAACAGCGCGTTCGCCGCCGCATATGCGAAATTTCCGCCCGATCCGATGGCCACAAACTCCTGATCGGGCTCAATGACCTCGCCGTTTCCCGAAATCACGAGAAGACCTTCTCTATCGGCTGCAACTAGCAGCGCCTCAAGATTTCTCATCGCATTGTCCGACCTCCAGCTCTGCGCCAAAGCCACCGCCGCCCTCTTGAGATTGCCGCCGTGCTCATCGAGCTTCTTTTCAAACTTCTCGGTCAGCGTGAACGCATCGGACACCGAGCCCGCAAATCCGCTCACAACCGTGCCTTTGAATATCTTCCTGACCTTCTTCGCCTTGTGCTTCATCACGGTGGTTTCGCCCATCGTTACCTGCCCATCACCGCCGATGCATACATCGTCCGGCCCCCTTCTGACCGCAACTATCGTAGTTGCATGAAAATCTACCATAAAAATCACCTCCAATTTTGATTATCTATCTATAGTATATATACCCAATTTAACGGGAGTTTAAACATTTTTTTACGGTTTTTTGTATTTGCATTCCTTGTTCGAACACACGACTTGCGGACCGGCCTTGAGGTTTTTCTCCACCAGATACTCCCCACATTCGGGGCAAATTTCGCCCGTCGGCTTATCCCAGTATACCCTACGGCAGTTAGGAAAACCGCTACACCCATAAAAGACTTTGCCGCGCTTGCTTCGCCGAACGACGATATCGCTGCCGCAATCTGGACAGGTGATGCCAATTCGCTCAAGAATAGGCTTCGTATTCTTACATTCTGGATAGGCCGAGCAAGCCATGAATTTTCCGTGCCGCCCGTTCTTTATCACCATCGGGGACCCGCAGAGTTCGCACACTTCGTCGGTCATCTCGACCTCTTGCTCGATTTTTTCTATCTCCTTGTCGGCGATGATGAGTTCCTTTTCAAACCCCACGTAGAAATCCGCAATGATCTTGTGCCAATCCGTGCCCTTCGCCTCGACGTCATCGAGTTTGTCCTCCATATCGGCTGTGAAACCGGCATCTACTACATCCTTAAAGTAGCTTTCCAGAAGACCTATTACGGTAAACCCAAGCTCGGTGGGAAGCAAAGCCTTTTTTTCTTTGCCGACATAGCCTCTCGCGAGCAGGGTAGTGATGATTGTGGCGTAAGTTGAGGGCCGGCCGATGTTCTTTTCTTCAAGCTCCTTGACCAACGCAGCCTCACTGAACCTCGCAGGTGGCTGTGTCCAAGACTCCTCGGACTTCAGCTCCTTGAGATCCAAGACCTCACCCTTCTCGAGTTCGGGCAGCATGTTCTCGCCATCCTCATCGAGCGCAACCTTGTAAACAGAAAGAAATCCGTCGAATTTCAAAGACGAACCCGTCGCTCTGAGCACTGCATCGCCCCTCTTTATTTCCGCTTTCACACCATCGAATTTTGCCGGCGACATTCTACTTGCCACAAACCTGCGCCAAATGAGATTGTAGAGCTTGAACTGGTCGGTTGTGAGCGAGTCTGCAATGTCGTCAGGATGAAGGTTGACGTATGACGGCCTGATAGCTTCATGAGCATCCTGAATTTCCTTTTTCTTGTTCGAGTAAAAATTGTTTCCGATGTATTCCTTCGAAAACTTCTCTTCGATGTAGGCTTTCGCGGCAGAATCAGCCTCCTCGGAAATCCTGACCGAATCCGTTCTGATATATGAAACAAGACCGAGCGTGCCTGCACCTTTGACGGTTACTCCCTCGTAGAGCTGCTGCGCGATACGCATGGTTTTGCTCGTGGAAAATCCAATCTTGTTTGAGGCATCCTGCTGAAGCGAACTCGTCGTATACGGTGCATAGGGCTTCCGCGTCCTCTCCTTGTACTCGAGGTCAGAAATCTCAAATGCACCCGCCCCGAGCTCCTTCGCAATCGCCTCAGCCTCTTCCTTCGAAAAGACATTGCCGTCCTTGTATTTCTTATCACCCATCGACACAAGTTTCGCGGAAAACACCTTCTTGTCGCCGTTCTGCTTGTGAAGAAGAGCACTTATCTTCCAATATTCCTCGGGTATAAACGCCTGAATTTCACGCTCGCGGCTCACAATGATCTCGAGCGCCGCCGACTGAACGCGCCCCGCACTGAGGCCTGGGCGCACCTTTGCCCAGAGAATCGGGCTGATCTTGTAGCCCACAATTCTATCGAGAACCCTTCGGGCCTGCTGCGCATCGACCAAATTCAAATCGATTTTCCGCGGCGCCTTCGTAGCGCTCTTGATCGCGTCCTTCGTGATTTCGTTGAAGACGATACGCGAATCCTCGTCTTCGGGAATGCCGAGCAAATTTGCGATATGCCATGAAATGGCCTCGCCCTCTCTGTCGGGGTCAGTTGCGAGAAGGACATTTTTCGAATTTTTCGCTTCCTTCTTGAGCTCCTTGATCAAATCGCCTTTTCCGCGAATATTGATGTAATCAGGCCGGAAATTGTCCTCGATGTCCACGCCGATTCTGCTCTTCGGCAGGTCTCTGACATGGCCGACCGAGGCCAAGACCTTATATTTGCTGCCGAGAAATTTGCCGATGGTCTTCGCCTTTGACGGCGACTCCACGATGACAAGAGTCTTGCCATCACCGGCTTTCTTCGCCTTTGCAGTAGTTTTCTTCTTCGGTTTCGTCGTTGCGCTTGCAGGGGTCATATCTACTCCTTAAGTAATTCAGCTTGAAATTTGCGAATAATTGTATACATTTCTGTCCATTTATGTACTAAATGGCGTCTACAATTTCCCATTCTACACTATAAGAGAAATAAAGCAATTAATTTTTTCTTAAAATCAGCTTAAATGCCTTTCCTTAACGAAACCTTAAATCTTTAGGTGGTGAATAATGTAAAGATTGTGTAAAATACTTGTGAAAGATGTTTAAACTCGTGATTTTTGGGTATAATTACATTTGAAGGCAGAATTCTACGATTTCGTGCAGAATGACAGACTATCGTCATAGTGAACGAAGTGAACGTGGGCTACGTGCCCCAACGGGGTATGACCCGCAATCTACAATTCAATTTTAGGGAGGATCAATTCGATGATAAAAAATGTTAATACCAATACGCAAAGAACGCCTGTTCGGGGGGGGCAGACACTTATAGCCTAAATTTCTCCCGCAATAAAGTTCTTTCAATTTTTCTTTCTGTCCTTCTTTGCCTTTCATTGCTAATTGCATTTGTGCCAGCACCTGTTTACGGAGCTGAGGGTGATTTTACTGCTGCAAATGGTCTCACTTACGACATTTATTATACGGCACCAGGAGCAGGCACTGCGACACTCACCGGTCCCGTTGATTATGCAGGCGCGTTAAACATCCCTGCGACTATAACTGTTGATAATGATAATGGATTCGACGGAACATACCCTGTTACGGCTATAGGTGATGATGCATTTTTTAATTACACAAATCCGGGGATCACTTCGCTCACCATCCCTAGCAGTGTGACATCCATTGGTAATTGGGCATTTAGATATCAGTATTACTTGAGCGGTTCGCTCACCATCCCTGACAGTGTGACACACATTGGAAATCTTGCATTTGGAGAAGTAGGAACAGAACTGGAAGTAGGGTCTAATGGCTCTCTTACTTTGCCGAATAGTCTAACAGACATTGGGGCGGATGCTTTCATCCAAATGTATTTCACCGGACCACTCAATATTCCCGGTGATATGACAACGATTCCTGTGAATTCTTTCTGCGGTGTTACTTTTACAGGTCCTCTTGTCATTCCGAATGGTGTCGAAACGATTGAGGCATCTGCGTTTCAACGGGCTACCTTTGCGGGCTCACTTGTCATTCCGAGCACTGTTAATACGATTGGAGATGATGCGTTTAATTCATCAAATTTTAGTGAAAAAACCCTTGTCATCCCCAATAGCGTAACTACAATTGGGAGTACTGCTTTTTTAGAAGCGAACTTTACGACCCTTGATATTTCTGATATAAACGCTAGTCTCGTTGTAGAAAATTCTGCATTCAATATGGAGGGTTTAAAAACAATTTATTTAGGTACCGTTATTCCGGCAGATGGCTCCGAAAATATGTTTTTAGGATATAAAGCTTCCTCATTAGTACCAAATGAAGGTACCCTATATTACCCTGAAGGTATGGAATCTCTTGCTGAGGAATTTAACGAAAATTTTCTTAAGCCTATAGGCAGCACCGGCTGGTTAGAAATACTATCTGTGCCATTGGAGTTCGCTGACAGTCCTTCCTATGATATTCCTGCCGCTACAGTCGGGGATGAGGCCACAGATATTGACGTGTCCGGAGGCGTGAGCGGCGGAATTTCTCCGTACACATTCAGCGCAGAAGGTTTACCGGCGGGCGTTAGTATTAGTCCTTCTGGCGTTATATCTGCTACTCATACCGTTGAAGTCGCTGCGGGCACGGCTACCATTACTGTTGCCGACAGTGAAGCAAAAGAAGCGAGCATCGAGATAGGGTATGGGGCTGTGACTAAAGACACGGGTGGCGGAGCACCGCCCGACCATCACATTATTTTCAACTCCCATGACAAGAACTTTGTTGGTGGCAAGGATGGGCTGACAGCATTTGACGAGACTGTGGTTGTAAAGTTTAAAGGTGACTTAAAGAGCGTCACGGAATTCAAATTCAACAATGACAATAATCTTAATTTCACTCTTTCACCATATGTTGGCGACAATACGCCTCGCGAAATCACGGAAGTAGGTGGCGGTGTGATTGGCAGCATTACTCGTGGAGACATGGAAGCAGAAAGCCTTTCTTTGTTAGCGGACAATGAAAGCGTAGTTGTCACACTCCCGGCTGAATTCACCAACAGACTGGAAAACGGCACGTACGAGATTGAGGTTTGGTTTTCCGATAGCAGGGTGAAAGCCGAGGCAGGAGTTGCCGACATCGTAGTTCACCGCCCCGCAGCAGACCCCGTTCCGCAACTTATTCCGGAAGATACACCGAAGACAGGTGATGAGGCAAATCTGAATTTTCTACTCACGCTCGGCGGATTGTCACTCGCTGCATTGCTCGGGCTGATAGCTTACAGACGGAGACAAACTCAGCTGTCATAATAGCTCGTGTCAATCACGTCAAGTTCATGTTGAGTTTTGTGCCGTCTTACACTACTAAAAATGTAAGGCGGCATTTTCATTCTTTCTTGTCTCTCGACACGAAAGTAACTATTGCCATAATTATGACAACCCTACACCTATTTTACCTGATATTATTTCAGATTTTAGAAATTTCTCCAATCCGATTTCCAATCCCTGTACAAAAGATTCATATTCTTCTATAGAAGGTATTATACCATCACCAATGATTCCGAGTACCTTATCATCTTCATAACCGCATCACGTTGCCTAGGGCTACGCTTACTAAGCCTTTGATTTCGAGGATGGTAACCGCTCCTGTGATCACGCCAATCGGCAATGCCAGTAGGGTTTGCAGGCTGTCTATGGACAGTTCCCCCCGCTTTTCCAAGGCCTCCATGATTCTTTTCTGCTCGCCTGAAAGTTCCGCGTCCATCGAATCCGTGAAGTTCGTTTCTATGCCCAAATCGTAGAGTATGTCGTCTATGAAGGCAAGGGGCTTTGCTCCGTCTCTGATGAGCTTGTTGCAACCTACGCTCGATTTTCGGTTGATGTTGGCGGGAACGGCGTAGACCTCGCGCCCCTGATCCACTGCAAATTCGGCAGTAATGAGGGAGCCACTCTTGATGCCAGCCTCCACGACAACCGTCGCATAAGACAGCCCGCTTATTATCCTATTCCTCTGTGGAAATGTGTAACGCGTCGGGTGGGTGGTCTCGGGATATTCGCTGAGAATCAGCCCCGTTTCCTCAATCTGCTTCATCAGGCCCTTATTGAATCTCGGAAAACAGATGTCAAGGCTCGAGCCAAACACAGCTATCGTCGGCGTCTGCCCCGAGATAGCGCCCTCGTGAGCCCTGCTATCGATACCCTCGGCCATGCCGCTCACAACGGAAATCCCGTAGTCCGAAAGCCTCTTCGCAATCGTCCGAGCCGCCCAACTGCCATATTCGGTAGACTTTCTAGACCCGACTATAGCGACCGTAGGCGACTTTAGTAATTCCAGATTGCCGCTGTAGTAAAGCCTTGTCGGGGGATCCGATATGAGGCGTAGCAAAATGGGATAATCAGCGTCGTCTATATCAATATATCCTTTGCCAGCCATATCAACCCACGCTCCTACCGAAATTGTTGCCCCTGTTGTAACTTATCGCCTCAGACATATCCTCAGCCGTGATAGTCTCGTGCCCCTCAATGTCGGCAATCGTCCGAGCAACCTTCCTGATTTTACTCTCCGCTCTCATGCTCAGTGAAAATGAAACGTAAGCAGTCCTAAGCAAATCTTCGGCCAAGGTGTCGCCGCGGCAAAACCCCTTCACCTGTGCCACGCTCAAATGAGCGTTGTGAACATCGCCCTGCCGCTCCCTCTGTGCCGTATCCGCCTTGATTACTCCCGCTCTCATCTCTTCCGTCGAGCTGCAAATACGGACATTCTCCTCCTCAGAAACGCCGGAGACGCCGATTTCCGCGTCCTCAATCTTCACGGCGCCCACGCTGACATGAATATCTATCCTGTCATGAAGTGGCCCTGAAACCTTGCCGAAATACTTCTGCCTCTGCGTCTCCGTGCAGATACACTCGTGATTTGGGTCGCCGAAATACCCGCACGGGCAGGGATTCATCGCGGCGATAAGAAGGAAGCTGCACGGATATCGACCTTTGAAACCAACGCGCGAAAGGTCGATGTACCTGTTTTCGAGCGGCTGCCGAAGCATATCTAGCGTCCTTCTGTCAAACTCCGGAAGCTCGTCGAGGAACAGCACCCCCCTGTGGGCAAGCGACAATTCCCCAGGGCGAAGCCTGTTGCCGCCGCCCATGAGTGCAGCCTGCGTAACCGAGTGGTGCGGCGTCCTGAAGGGTCTCTTCCGAATGAGCCCACCCTTCTGTCCCTGAGTAACTCCGGCGATGTTGTGAATTCGAGTAACTTCCTTTGACTCCAGCTCGTTCATATCGGGCATGATGCCGATGATACGCTTGGCGAGCATAGACTTTCCGATGCCTGGCGGCCCGACCAGAGAGATGTCATGCCGACCCGCCGCGGCTATCTGAAGTGCCCGTTTGACCGATTCCTGCCCCTTTACGTCGAAAAAGTCCTCGCAATCATATCCACGGTCATTTTTGTCGTTTTCGTCCGTCAAAACCTCATTTTCGCCGTACAAAGCATAAACCTGTATCCAATCCTTGTCAGTAACAGGGCG
This sequence comes from Eubacteriales Family XIII. Incertae Sedis bacterium, assembly GCA_031261345.1. Taxonomy (GTDB): domain Bacteria; phylum Bacillota; class Clostridia; order Peptostreptococcales; family Anaerovoracaceae; genus JAISKC01. The sequence continues at coordinate 17,587 of JAISKC010000017.1, forward strand.
TATCTGTTCGCCGTCCGCAAAATGTGAAATCAATTCCCTTATATGGGACACAGGATAGAAATGCAGTCCAGGGATCTCAATTACTTCCCGAAGATTTGCGGCAGGCAGAAACATATTTGTGATACCCTTCTCGGCGAGTCCGAGTACCATAGCCATTGCGAGGTCCATCTTGCAAATGCTGCCGTCAAGCGACAATTCGCCGAAAAAGGCGGTGTTCTCGAGTTCGTTCACGCCTGAGAGTTTGCTCAAAATCCCGAAGTCATGCAGATCCTCTAGGTCGTCCTCGTTGGCCGCCGCGAGTATAGCGAGCGCCACAGGAAGGTCGAAATGACTACCATCCTTGTGCGTGTCGGCGGGTGAGAGATTGACGGTAATGCGGCTAAGCGGAAACTTCAGCCCCGAATTGATGATAGCCGAGCGAACCCGTTCCTTGGACTCCCTGACCGCTCCTCCTGGCAGCCCGACGAGATTGAAAGCCGGAAGCCCAACCGCCAAGTCCGCCTCCACCGAAACGAGCTGCGTGTCGAGCCCGAAAATCGAGCCCGTCCTCACCTTGGCAAGCCTAGACACGCTCATCGGAACGCGTCCTCAATGTGGCTGAGCCGATGGCTATCATGAACGAAATTCACCTCAATCACATCAAAACGAAATCTGTAATCCGAGAATTGCTTCCGTATTCTCATCTTTTCCGTGAGATAAAACGAGGCGGTCCGCCGAATGTGCCGCTGTTTTTTCTCAGTAACAGACTCCGACGGAATGCCGAACGCAAGACTTCGACGGCACTTCACCTCAATGAAGATGAGCAGTTCCCCCTTACAAGCGATGATGTCAATCTCCCCCATGCGACAACGATAATTCTCCTCGACGATACTCCAACCGAGCCCAAGTACATACTCAGCAGCAATATCCTCCCCCAACCGACCTAAAGTCTTACTATCAATATCCACAATACCCTCCTAAACAAATTAGAAATAATTACCATTTACAAAATATACGCCTTTTAGTAATATATGTCAACAACTATTTTACTATATTTTAATAATAATGGAATTTAATGGTTGACATGGTTAAATTATCGTGATATTCTCTCCAAAGGGTTATCGCACGGCGGTACTGTCCATCTCCCTGAAAGGAGGTGGTGCGCATGATTTTTCTCATAGTGTTGGATATATGTTTCCAGAATATGCAAGTGATCATTGACGTAATCAACTGGTTGAATACCAGATCTGATAAAACAGAACCGCCTCAGTAGCTGAGACGGTTCTAAACTCTATCTGAGGGCAGACCGCCGTTACAAAGTGCGATAACCCTTTTATATCCTCAGTATACACCAATTATTTATCAAAGCAAGTACAAACTCCTCACAGCCTTACGGCAGTCTTATTTACCCAGCCCTATTTATCAGGTCGCCAAAAAGCGGGGGTGAAGAGCATGACGACGGAAAAGAGCTCGAGGCGCCCTGCCAACATGAGGGCGGTGAGAACAAACCGAGAAAAATGCGAGAAAATTTGATAGCTATCACTGAACCCGATAGCCCCAAGCGCAAGCCCATTGTTCGAAAGCATAGAAAGCACAGTGCTGAGCGTAGTCTCCATATCGAGATTGTCCAAAGAAAGAACAACGCCCGCAAAAGCCGCCACCATGATATACACGAGAATGAAAGTAAGAATACTGGACACCTTGTCGCCGGACACCGGCTTGTTGCCAACGCGCACAGCCACCACAGCATTCGGGTGCACCTTGCGGTAGATATTGCGCCTTATCAAAGACAAAATCACAGCGAGCCGAATGACCTTGATACCGCCGGAAGTAGACCCCGAGCAACCGCCGACGACCATGATCATGAGCAGAAGCCAATGGGTAGCAGCCGGCCAAGCATTGTAATCCGTGCCCGAATACCCAGCCGTAGTGGCGAAGGAAATCACCTGAAACACCCCATACCGAATAGTCTCCCCGATGGTCTCATACGTCCCGTTTAAAAACAAAATTACGAGCACAAGAACAGTGAAAACCGCAATGATTTTCATGTAAAGCCGAAACTCTCGATCCTTCAGAAACTCCTTCACACGCCGCTTGAGAAGAAGCTGATAAGTAACGAAACTGAGGGAGCCGAGCAAGCAGAACACCATGATGATGATTTCAACCGATAGACTGTCAAAGGCAAGAAGCCCGTTGTCGTGGTTCGTGAACCCGCCGTTTCCTATGCTTCCGAAAGCGCATATTACCGAGTCATAAAACGACAGCCTGCCGATGGTCTTCAGCAAAATGATGGCGAGCACAGTGAGGGCAACGTAGAGCAGATAGACACTCTTCGCCGAGTCGCTCATACGCGAGCGAATCTTCTCGATACTCTGCCCCGACGTCTCCGCATTTGCAAGATTTGAGGCACCCATTCCGAGCATCGGCAATATAGAAATCGCGAAAATCAAAATCCCGATACCGCCGAGCCAATTCGTGAAAAGCCGCCAGAAAATGAGACTCTTCGGCAGCTCGTTTATATTTGTGAGTATCGTAGCCCCCGTAGTAGTGAGGCTGGAAGAAGACTCGAAGAATGCGTCGATGAAAGACGTGAGCGTCCCCGACATCATATAAGGAAGCGCCCCGAGAACGCAGCAGACCACCCATACGAGCGCCACAGCCAACATCCCATCGCGAATCTTTATTATCTGCTTTTCGCTCTTCGTGAAAGTGTATGTCGCCCCGCCCGCAAGGAAAAGAATGAAGAAAAGCCGCCCAAAGACATAGATCATCTTCTGCTCGCCCGCGACAAAGGCCGCAAAAAGCCCCACAAGCATAGTACCGCCCATGATCACGCAGGCAATCCCAACGATATTCAAAATAAGTTTGTTATTCAGATTCACTACGAAAAGAGTCCCTGTTTGATACGAATTAGTTTTTCGAGGTCGAAGGAGTCGGATAACTGGCTGAGAATGACGATCCGATCGCCCTCCTGCACCTTGTCCTCCGCCGAAGGAATGATGACCGCCGTCCCGCGCTGAATAGCTATGATGGCTATCCCCTCCGTCATCTTGAGCTTGCCGAGAGGTTTCCCGACGATTTTCATTTCGGGATCGACCGAAAGGTGAACCATCTCAACCTGCCCCTGAATGATCTGCGACGAAAGTATCCTTGTCCCCTTGATGAAGCGGAGAATGTGGCTGGCGCTGATGTCTACGGGATTGAGCACGACGTCCACGCCCATGCTCTTGATGAGCGCCCCGAAACTCTCGCGGCTGATCTTCGCTATCACATCTTCAATACCGGCGTTCTTCGCCCGAAGTGCGAGGAGCAGATTTTCCTCATCGAAACCCGTAGTTGAAACGAAAGCGTCCATCTCTGAGAAATTTTCGTTGTTCAGCAGGTCGATATCGGTCGCATCCCCATTCAAAATGAGCACATTGCTGAGGTGCGTCGCGAGATACTGGCATCTCTTCTTGTCCTGCTCGATGATCTTGACCGACGCCCCGAAGGTCTCAAGCATGCGAGCCAAATAGAGCCCCGACTTGCCGCCGCCGGCTATCATGACCTTTTGAATGTCCGTGTATTTGTCCTTGTCTATGAGTTTGACGGCGAGGCTGTCTATCTTGTTTCTGTCCCCGACGACATATATTTCGTTGGGCTCCTCGATAATTAGGTCCCTGTTGTTGCTTGCGATATTCAGCTTCCCGTTCTTTGAAAGGGCTGCCAAGACCATATCCTTTTCCGCGAGCTTTTCGTTCGCTTCGGCTATCGTGAGTCCGACGAGGCTCTTCATCTTCCTCGCCCCGAATTCTATGAGCGACACCCTGCCCGCGTGAAGAATGCCATTGTTAAACGAATATTTTTCAACGAGATACTTGTTAATTTCTTCTGCTACAGACCTGTCGGGATTGACGAGATAATCGAGCTTGAAAGTATCCATGAGGAACTTCTGCTGATGCATATGCTCCGGATCTCTTATTCTGGCGACGACCTTGGGGACGCCGAGTTTCTTGCAAATTGAGGCGATGACGATATTCTTCTCGTCTCTGTCGGTAGTAACTATCACGTAGTCGTAGGAAGCTATGTTCATCTCCTCAAGAAGGCTGACCTCCTTGGCATTTCCGGAGACAGTCATGACATCGAGTGAATTCGACAGCTTAGTAATTAATTCTTCGTCCTTGTCAATAACGGTGAGGGAATAATCTCCCCCCATCAATATTTCGATAATCCTCAGGCCGAGCTTACCGGCCCCAACAACCGCTATTTTCATTTTTTAGACTTCTCGTTTCTCTGAGAAACTACTCCATCGCTACAAGAACTAACGATGAAACGATGAATATGATTGCCCCGCCAATCGTTGCATACGTCAGATACTTTTCAAGGCCGCGGCTCTTCTTCTTGCCGAATAGCTGCTCTGCACCTCCGCCGATTGAGCCCGAAAGACCGGCGCTGTTGCCCTGCTGAAGCAAGACGCTGGCAATCAGGATAAGACTGGCTATCACGAGCAATATTTTTAGTGTTAATACCAATGGACTACCTCCCATTTCTTTGGTGGGAATCTATGCCTCCCCACATGGCCAAATTACGTAGCGAATTTACGTACCGTATAATATTAGCAAATATATCAACCCCACGCAAGCAGAAAATCCTTTTGTCACCAAAAAACCACCCCGATTGAGGTGGTTTTTTGTGATTTTCAATTATGAGCTTCGTTAGGCGCCTATTAGGCTCCTATCGCATTGTCATATGTGGTCTCGTCTTCATCATCGCTATCTTCTCTATGCCTCCTCGCCTTGTATACTATAAGGAACACAATATGCACGATGAATACTATACCTACATACAGCGTCCATTTGTTTATCCAAACCATCGGTAGGGTCAGATCGTCAAGGATGAGCCAGACTATCGGTGTCAATATACCGAGGACGATAGTAGCTACCTTGAGCACCTTGCTGACCTTCTTCCTCTTCTCATCTTCATCGTCCGCATCGCTATCCGCATATGCTTCTTTATCCTCATCTTCATTTCGGTATATACGCCTAAATATGGCACCGAGTATCAGTAATAAAGAAACCAAGACGGCAATGAGAGACATGATTAATGACAGCAAGCTCCAAGCGCCTCTTCCGAATAGATTTCCAAGGGGAACCCTGCCGTTGAAGACATCGCTAAAGAAATTGCCTGTCTGTTTTGCAAGTTTCTCGTTGTCGGCTTCGCTAAATCCCTCACCAGATTTCATGCTTATATCCGTGCCTGTTGGCGATTCCGGCTCCTTAGGCTCTTCTATATCAGCCTCAGGCGAAGTCTCCGGTGGCTCCGGCGAAACCGATGGTGGGTCAACCGTAGGCCTTAGCGGAATCACCACAGGCTCATTTCTCGGAATTGTCGGTGGATCGACAGGCGGAGTCGGAG
>JAISKC010000079.1 GCA_031261345.1 Eubacteriales Family XIII. Incertae Sedis bacterium
CGTCCCCTACTGTTCACTTTGCGGCGGCCTCGTTCGGCCCGATGTCGTGCTCTATGAAGAGGGGCTCGACGCGGCGACGATCAATGCTTCGGTTGATGCTATTGGCACGGCGGACCTGCTCATAGTCGGCGGCACCTCGCTTGTCGTCTACCCCGCGGCTGGCTTCCTGTCATACTTCAAGGGCGGTTCACTCGTGCTCATAAACAAGAGCGAGACGCGCATAGACGAGAGTGCCGACCTCGTCATAAGAGACCCGATCGGCGAAGTGTTCGCACAGCTGATATAGGCTGTTTTCTTGGCAAAACAAAAGGCCGGCTATCGCTTGATGGCCGACCTTTTTGTGAGGGGGCGTTCGGCATCTCGGGAAACCGGCAATTTGCGTAGATTTATGGCCTTATTTTTGCGGAAATCGTCGATTTCCCGAGATACGGCCTTTTGGGTATGGTATAACCTCGGAAAACTGACGAATCGCGTAGGCATTACTATCATTACTGTCTATATTTCCAAATTTATTTTAAAATAGGTAAAATTAGGTATTGTGTAATAATATGGTATGTGATATTATAGGGAAATGAAATATACAACGAGACATTTAGATGAAATAGCGAACATTCAGGTAGACGAAAACTATTATGCCAATCGCGGTGAATGGCTTGATATGGATCAGGCGGAAAGGCATCTTGCTTTTTGCTTGGCAGTGTCGGCACACAGAGGACAGCCGATGTTTACTGGTCAAAGTGCTGCAATAGCGAGGGGCATCGCTCGGTTGGATGCCGTAGAAATGCATCCGCATTGCATCAGCACTACGGGAAAGCACAAAATCGGCGACGCAATTCATTGGAATTATGGAGAATTCGACAAGAAAGCAACGACGGAGAAAGGACTTCTCGTCGCCGGTCCGCTTCGCACAATTTGTGATTTGGCGAAATTTGATTCACCGGAATCCCTGCTCGTGTCTATCAATGACTGCTTGCATAAGAATCTGTTCACGAAGCGACAGTTGATTCATGAAATAAAAACTCGAGCTGGCAAAAGAGGCAACAAAATCCTCAGAAGGCTTGTCAAATATGCAACGCCAAAGTGTGAGTCGCCGCTTGAAACAATTGCATGGATTGCGGTATACAAGGCAGGTTTCAAGAATCCGGAGCAACAGGCAAACTTCAGGGATAAAAGCGGTGCCCACATGCGCGTTGATATGTACTGGGATTTGGGAAAAAGGAAGGTGATACTGGAATTGGACGGCCTAAGCAAGTATGGCGGCGAAGTTGGCGAAATCATCACGGCGCAGATGCGCGATGCTCTGAAAAACGAGAAAATCAGGGAGAAATCATTGGTTGAAATGGGGTATGAAGTGATTCGCGCGGGGTGGAAGGATGTTGTGAGTGGGACTTTGGTGGAGCTGTTGAAAGACAGCAGGATTCCGATGCGTAGGGATTTTGTCGGATCGTTTCCTAAGGGTAGGCAATAGGGGATCGTGGTGGGCAATAGAAGATTGTGGTATCTCGGGAATCCGGCGAATCGCGTAGATTTAAGGCCTTATTTTTGCGGAAATCGTCAGTTTCCCGAGCTGAGGCCTTTGAAAGTGTGATAATCGCGGGAAACTGGCGAATCGCGTAGGCTTTTCGGTTCTTGGCAAAACAAAAGGTCGGCTATCGCTTGATGGCTGACCTTTTTTGGGTATGATGTTATCTGCCACGCGAGGATCCCTTGAGGATCAGGCGTGTAGCGTTTGCCTTTAGATTTCCAATTCTTTCTGCGCGACGGTTTTGAAGCCGGCGTCAGCTAGGATGGCTATAGCTTTCTCGTTGTCTTCCACTCTGATGATGGAAAATGCCGAGTTTTCCTTTTTGGCCACGAAGGCGTAGATGTACTCGATTGAGAGCGAAGCCTTCGATAGAGCCGAAAGTATGGTCGAGAGACTTCCGGGGCTGTCGTCCATCTTGATGCCGATGACGGGCGTGATACTCGCGATGAAACCTTCGAGCTTCAGCACTGCGAGAGCCTTTTTCGGAGAGTCAACTATGAGCCTGAGCACTCCGAATTCGGACGTGTCGGCGACCGTGAAGGCAATGATTCCAATGCCCGCGCCGCTGAGTGCCTCGGTTATTTCGAAAAGCGTTCCGGACCTATTCTCTACAAATACCGATAGTTGATCAATGGTCATGGTGCACCTCCTATATCTTTCTCTTGTCGATAACGCGGACGGCCTTGCCTTCACTTCTGGCAATCGACTTCGGGGTAACGATTTTGACGGCCGGTGAAATTCCAAGCATAGACTTCAGAGCGGAGAGTAATTCGTGCTCCTTCTTCTCGATTGAGCCGACGTCGTCTGAGAACATTTCGTCGGTCATTTCGACCTGAATTTCAAAGGTGTCTGTGTAATTGACTCTATCCACGACGATTTGATAATTTGCCGGATAGCCCTCGTTGAGAAGGACTGTCTCAATCTGCGATGGGAAGACATTGACTCCCCTGATGATGAGCATGTCGTCCGAGCGACCCATTGGCTTCGCCATCTTGACGAGAGTTCTTCCGCAGGAGCATTCCTTGCGAGAGAGAACGCAGATGTCGCGAGTCCGATAACGCAGCAAGGGGAAGGCTTCCTTCGAGAGACTGGTGAATACTAGCTCACCCTTGCTTCCCTCGGGAAGCACTTCGTGAGTATCCGGATCGATGATTTCAGGATAGAAATGATCTTCGTTGATGTGCATTCCTGTCTGCTCCTCACACTCAAAGGATACTCCCGGGCCCGATGTCTCTGTGAGGCCATAAATGTCGTAAGCCTTGATACCGAGTTTCGCTTCGATGTCATGACGCATTTCTTCCGACCACGCTTCGGCGCCGAAGATACCGGCCTTAAGGCTTATCTGATCTCTGAGACCGGCTTCATTGATGGACTCCGCCAAGAATGCAGCGTATGACGGGGTGCAACATAGAATGGTCGATTTGAGGTCGATCATGAATTGGATTTGGCGGTCGGTGTTTCCCGAAGACATCGGGAGGGTGAGCGACCCAACTTTATGAGAACCGCCATTCAGCCCGGGACCACCCGTGAAAAGTCCGTAGCCATAGCTGACATGGACAACGTCTTCTTTTGTTCCGCCCGCAGCTACGATAGCTCTTGCGCAACAATCATCCCAGATGTTGATGTCGTTCTGAGTGTAGAACGCCACGACCCTACGACCCGTCGTTCCGCTCGTAGACTGTATGCGAACGCAGTCCTCAAGCGGCTTTGCGAGGAAGCCATACGGGTAGGCGTCCCGAAGATCGTCCTTTGTCAAAAACGGAAGTTTGTGTAAATCGTCAATACCCTTGATGTCGCCCGGCTCAACGCCGATAGTCTTCATCTTGTCCCTGTAGACGGGGACATCGTCATAGGTCCTCTTGACTATAGATACTAGTCTGTCGTTTTGGAGAGATATCATCTCATCTCGAGACGCCCTCTCAATCTTTTCCTGATAATATGCCAATTTGATTTTCCTCCTGCACGCGGCTTTGCCAAACTATACGTTAATTCGCTAGGCAAGCTCCCATGCCCGCATTTAGAGAAGGTCAACCAACTCACGTTCACAAAAGAAACGACACTACTTCAACATTCCCTAAAAAATCTGTACCAATTATCGCACAAAACAGAAGCCCCCGACAACTAATTATTGAGTCAAAAACCCCGAGTGTGGGTTAATATTGGAATATTTTTATATTAATTGTAAAATATGGTTGACATGTTCGTATATGCCTGATATTATGTGTAGATGGAGCGCAAGCTCAGGCGGTATACTCCACCGTTAACGCTGAATGTGGCGTACTTGAATGAATGAAAGGCAATAAGAAACCGCCTTACATTTGTAGTGTAAGACGGTATTCGCCTTTTATGGAGTAGCCGCCAACCACGAGCGAGTGCTCCTGTTGAATTGATTATATGATGTTCCCCGCGAAAATACAACTTAAATTTTGCTTCGGCGGATTCTGCGAGGTGGCTTTTGGAGAAAAGTAAATTCCCAAAGTAAGTTCCACAGTGGACGAGGGAGTGGAATTTAGTGTAAGACGGAATGGTGTAGAATCTTATCTGGGAAATTTTCTTGGATAGGAGGATATGATGACAAATG
>JAISKC010000081.1 GCA_031261345.1 Eubacteriales Family XIII. Incertae Sedis bacterium
AAGGGCAGAACATATATGATGGAATATCCTTAGCGTTTGCTGGAACTCCCATATTATTTTAGATATGTCCAATCTGCCACCATCAAAGGACTATCATTGACTTACCTTTGAGTAGTAACGGTTTTTATGGTTATAACCGCAAAATTATTGAATAATACATTGTTTTAGTGTATTATAACCATAAGGTAGGTGAGCAAAATGATATTGAGACCAAATTATATTGAAAAAGTTATCGCATATGTGGATGCACCATTTGTGAAAATTCTCTCCGGAGTAAGGCGATCCGGAAAATCAACAATATTGAAAATGATTGCAGATAAACTGCGCGAGCGAGGTATTGCGGAAGACAGGATTCTTGTGTATAGTTTTGATTCACTTGAACTTGACGATCTTAAGACAGCGAAAAAGCTTTATAATGAAGTAAAGGGTAAGCTCCAGACAGACGGAAAAACTTATCTATTCTTTGACGAGATTCAGGAAGTTACGGACTGGGAGCAGGCTGTCAACTCATTTATGTCTGATTTTGATGTAGATATCTATGTTACAGGCTCCAACTCTCGTATGATGTCTTCAGAGATTGCAACGTATCTTACAGGCCGCTACATTACATTTCGTGTATTTCCTCTTTCATTTGCCGAGTATCTGACTTTTCGCGAAAGTTACGGAGAGATGACGGGCATTCATAGCGAATTTGCCAGATATTTGCGTTATGGCGGTTTTCCCGCTATTCATCTACAAGAATATTCCGTTGACGAAGCATATACTATTGTCAAAGATATCTATAACTCTACGATTTTTACGGATATCGTCAAGCGTAGCCAGATTCGCAAGGTTGACCAACTTGAACGCATCGTGCGTTTTGCTTTTGACAATATCGGCAGGACGTTTTCAGCGGCGTCCATTTCAAAATATTTGAAAAGCGAAAACCGCGCCATCGACAACGAAACGGTATACAACTATTTAAGCAAGCTCACAGATGCGTTCATCTTGCATCGCTGTTCCCGTTATGATTTGAGAGGCAAGGAAATCCTTAAAACCCAAGAGAAGTTCTTTGTATGCGATTCGGCGATGTGTTATAGCGTACTTGGGTATTCATCTGACAGCGTGGCAGCGATGCTAGAAAACATTGTGTATTTAGAGCTTCTGCGTCGTGGCTATGATGTTCATATTGGTACAATTGATGGTTACGAGATTGATTTCATCGCAACAAAGCAGGAAAACAAATTGTACATCCAAATTACGCAACAAATTGACTCTGAAAAAACGGAAGAGCGAGAATATGGTCGTTTACTCGCTATACACGACAACTATCCAAAGTATGTTCTCAGAACAGACGAATTTGCAGGCGGCAACCATAAGGGAATTCAATCCATGCACGTTGCGGACTTTCTTCTTTCCGACGAATACTAGTTTTCTATTACTCTGTTTCCGCATATTGCGAGGCATAGTAGTGGAGTTCCTATTTGTGGTTGGCATCTTTTTTAGAGTGTTACAACAAAGCTTTCAAACTCGAACCCACTCATTGACAGGATAGTACCCGTCGGAGAGGGCTTCGGCTTTTGTATTTTTTGGATTGACTGGCTCAAATAATACAAGGATGTTTTTGACGCTACGAAGAAGAACAATAGAAAAGCGGTGGTTAATAAAATCATCGAGCAAATGGGCGAGCTATAATTAAAATTTTACTGATATACTGGCATAAAGCGGATAGCAAAAATCCGAAAATTTTATTGCTATATTTTCGCAATGCAAACAGTAGAATCATGCTTGCCGCACAGTAGAAAAACTCTCTACCGTTTCGCTGAAAAAACATCTTGTCACGCTGATAAGCGATATTTATTTGGCGGATACAATGTGGGAATTTTTTTCCTAATAGCTTCTCTTAAAGTGTATAATTGAGAAAAGTAGAAATGAAAAAAATAGCAACAACAATAAAGAAGAACGATGAGGATTTTATAATGAATGCGGCTAAGCTCCCATACTCAATATCAACGGCTGTGAAGATGACGGAAAATTCCGAAAATCAGGTATACGAGAATATAAGTAATTATCCCAATGGAGATGGTTTATTTGGTAAGATAATGGCTTATATGTTGGAGTGTGGATGAGAAATTTACTTACAAAATGGTTGACACCACATAGTAAAGAAATGAAATTTGTCTATAAGCTTGAAAATCATCCTTGGGCACAATTATGTATAGACTTTCTTATCATATTTGTCATTTATATTGGAATATCTTGGGGACTATTTACTTTAGCGTATAGTCTTCGGAATGATGATACATTCATCACTGTTACTGGCGAAATAAATGGAGACTATAAAATAGGCTATCATGATTTCAGGGGAGAACTTATTCCAAACGATGGTCATAATTCTAGTATTCTACTATGTAAAGATGATATAAATAATATTTCTCTCATCAATAAAGTTTATTACATTGGCGGAGTATTCCCAGCATATAGTATAGAGACAACGGCAGGTGTGGGTAGTTCAATTTATAATTCATCTCTTGAAGAATTTGAACTAAGAATTGATGGAGAAGAGGTAGAAGGTTTACGCCCAGTATACACATCGGAACCCACAGCTGTTGATATTGAAGTTTTGCAAGACAAATTCTCTTTAGGATTAAAAGCAACAGATGGTTTGATATATTATAAGACAAGCGTATGCAATATTCAAAGTGACAAAGTTATTTACATAAGCAATGCTTCTGATAGGGATAATTTTAATGATTGGCCCGTAGGAATAAAGTTGGAATCTCCTGATATGTTTGAAATCGATGCAAATTATCAGTATAGTGATAGTATCAGCACCGCTGAAAAGAACGAGTTAATTAATAATGATGACGGCAAACAAATTTATTTCAATAAAATAGGGGATACATATGATAAACTGCCTTTACTGAATGTAAATATTCGGGCGAAAAATATTAATGAAACTAAAGAACGTAATTTTTTGACCATTGAGAATTTGCGATATTTGAAGATAAATGCTCGAACGGCTGAACTGTCTGGTAATGTTGCCGGTTGTATATCTCTTGAAAATATCGAATCCCAAAATATCGAAGGGAGCGGAGAAATATATATCTGGCAGTCTTCCACTCCAACTATAATAAAGTTTGATCGTCAATCATTATTAATGGAACAGGGCAAGGCTCTTCATACAGATCTTATCTTCGATTGGGAAAATATTCGGTATACCACAGAGGGATATGTAAAAAATATAAAACTAGAGAAATTTTCTCTCAAACCATCGTTTACTAATTGGTATACAGATAACACGATGACTTTAGTGTTGTCTTTATTTGGACTTTTTGGTACAACAATTGCAACAATTGGTATTTTGGATAAAAAAAAGGAGCATGCTAGGGGCTGGCGGTAGTGTGTCCGCAAAGGACAAGAGCAAGGCAGAAACTACTCGCACACATAGCGATGACGTTAATGTCACAGGCGAGCTATCTGCTCAGTATGCAAATGCGAAAGTTAATGTTGTGAAGATAGATACAAACTCGGAAGAGGGGATAGCGACAGTAGAACCCGGAGTAACTATAAACTCTGATTGAACAGTCGCACTGGCACTGGTAGCACCGACAAGCGGAGCGAATTCAAATGGTGACAAAAAGACAAATACAGGAACGCCGAGCAACGGATCTGGAAGAGGTAACACACCAGCGACACCACCGCCCTCAAATGATTGAGGGTCTACACCTCCACCGACAACCACACCTACACAAAAGGGGTATGACATTTTTAGATGTGGCAGACAAGTAGAGGACGCAACGAGAAAAAATACGACCGCCACGATACTTGATGTCGTGGCGATCGCTTGTCTGTGCAGCCTGCAATAACTAAGTGTAAGAAGTGCTTGATTCATTTGGGCACGGCGTAAGCCGTGAAGCCTTAGGTTTGTTAATCGTTGGCTTTTTCATTTTTGATCTCCTTCTGCCAGTCGGCGAATTCTCTTTGACCTTCTTCACTTTCGTAAACGGCTCGTATTGCTTACGGATATGCTTGCGGCAGACTAGTCACCGGTTGAAAAAGAAATCAAAATCAGTTGATATTTGACGTGAAGTCGTTCAAATTCTTACGCTACTTACAAGTTGAACTCTGTAATTTACCATGATATAATGTCATACATAGGTATGACAAATGGAACTGAAAGGAGTGGATTGAAATGGCAGTAGTTTCTGTAAGAGTATCAGATGAAGAAAAAAGAACAATGCTTGACTTTGCAAAATTCCACGGCGAAAGCGTATCCAAACTTCTTAGAGATGCATTCTTCTCGCAGCTTGAAGACGAATACGATATGCAGGTAGTAAAAGAATATCAAGCCGAGAAAACTCATGTGAACCACGATTGGAATGATGTGAAGGAAGAGTTGGGCTTTGAATAATGAGTTACAAACTGGTTATTGATGATAAAGCAAAAAAACAGCTAAAGAAAATCGACCATTCACAAGGTCAGATAATTGCAAACTGGATTGATAAGAATCTTGTAGGTGCGGTAGACCCGCGACAGTTAGGGAAAGCACTCACGGGAAACCTAAAGGGATTTTGGAGATACCGTGTCGGAAGTTATCGTATCCTTGCGGAAATCAGCGACGATGTTGTTACAATATTCATTATTGATATTGACCATCGTAGCAAGGTGTATCTTTAGGAATTAGAAAATTTTCATATGAGTATCAACGCCGTTATATACGCTCGCTATTCGAGTCTTGCATTTTTCCGGAAATGGTTCTAATTTTTATTATTTTGCAGGGAAGACAAAACAAAAATACAGGATTCAAATGGTAGGGTATAATAGAAAGAACAACAATTACTTGAGCAGGTAACAGCTGTAATCGATGGAAATGGTCGTATGGGCAGATTGTTGAGCTGATGAAGAAAGAACAACAATATTGCCGCAGCGTAGATTGCAGCGAAAATCTGTAAATCAGTACCAACGGTGAATCGCCGCATTAAAAGGCTGCGAGACGCCAAAGTTGTTGCACGTGCAGGGTCTGATAAAAGCGGGCATTGGGTAGTAACCGATATAGAGTGATATTGAAATATTTGAATAGTAACTTTTTTTTTTGCTTTTTATGTTTCAAACGGTTTTTTTTGGGTATATATATAATAGCAGCAGTACTGGATTCGCCGTAATGACGGAGTTGTGATGACATTTTGGAGGTTAAATGTAAAAATTATGTAAAGTTTTTGTAGTGGAAATTTCTTGTAAGTTGTGTTGATTTTTTCGATTTTTGGTATACAATTTACATATCATAATGACTAGATTAGAATGACTTGAAGTTTTGGATTGCTCGCTTACGCTTTTGCGTTTGCTTGTTGGGGAATAAGTTTTAATTTTTGGGAGGCCTTTTGGCTTAATGAATGGGGGTACATGCTATGTATTCGGATGGATATCAAAAAAATGTAAAAATTTCTCATAGGGGGGGGTATCTGGTAAGTCAGAATCTTTCTCCTCGAAATCTTGCTAAACGTGGGGTTTGTTTTCTCGTCACGTTTGTGATGATTTTTGGGACTCTGTTCTCATCGGGGCTTTGGGGGTCGCCGATAGCAGAACAGGCTCATGCCAGTTCGGGAGACACTCCCGCAGAAAATACGATAAACTTTGATTTGCAGAGGCATATGGCTACAGAGGCCTACAATAATGTCTACTGGACACTCAAAGACCTCAGCATACATATCTATACGCCGACAACCGATCATATGATGGAGGATTATATACCGGATGCTATACAGTCGGTTTCACTGACTTATCCTTCGACACTCACGATTGATACGAGCTTCGTTGCAGGCACACAGGTTGATACAGGAATTTATTCAACTGGAAATCTTGCTGCACCTTGGGCAAAGTGGATTTCGTACGGTACTACTACAAATGCAAACTATGTGGATAAGAATGGTATTGCCTTCCCTGCGAAGACGACGGTATTCAATATAAAGGCGGCCGATGCATCGACATATGCCAAATCAGCTATTGCTGAAGCGATCATAGGTGCTTTTAGATTTAAGTCAGCCGGTTCGGGTGCAGATGTCGGAAGTATCACGATGAATTTCTCATCTGACGAGATGGTCAGTTGGATCGATGACGACGGCTACAAACATTTCTACAAGTATTACGCATTTACTGGAGATGGACTTGCTAACCCAAATAGTTGGTATAGAGCATACAATCTTGCACTTTCAAAAACATACAATGGACTGAATGGTTATCTCGTAACTATCACGAGTGCACAGGAACAAGATGTCCTTGGCATTTTTCTAAACGGAAAGGCCAGTTGGGGCGGTGGTACTCGTATCAAATATGCCCCTGGTATAACGAGTGTTGGTCAATATTCATCTACTGTTTCAAACACTGCGGTCGCACTTAATGGAATTGATATGAGTAAGGATAGCTATGGAGCACCCCGCACAGATTTGCAACAAATCGGTGTTGCCGCAAACGGCAAACCCGATAGAAATCCTATACCTGAACTCCCAGAAGGCGTTAGCACTAGTCAAAATGGTCAAGTCTATTATTTTAGTGGTAATGCAGCTCCCGTGATACCGTGGTATTGGTGTGCCGGTCCTGAGAAGGAAAACAGACATGAAAATCTTCCAACTCAGTACGGTCCTGTGAAGGTATTGGGTGTGCCATTTTATTCAAGGGCAACTTTTGGCGGAGCTACTAATCTATTACCAACAGAAACGACAGACGAATATCCAGATGATCCATATATGAATCCGGCGTATGACACAGGGCTCGTTACAGACCCGACCACAGGTGAGCTAATGTTCACGTATTGGTTTAGAAATGGGAAAACATGGACAAATCCTAATGGTACATCCGGTATTTCGACTGGTACGGTGGAGCCAAATAGTGCTACAACTGAGGATTATCTCCAACCCGGTTGGAATGGTTCACCGTGCTGGAATGACAAATTTACAGGTGTTCCCGGTTACTTCGTAGAGTTCTCAGAGGGCTGGGCAGAGGACGGCGGCGGTACATATACTGCACCAAAGACAGAAAAGACAATCAATCTTCCTACGGCAGTTGACATCAATCACATTGACATAGCTACGGGTCTTGCCATACATACCCCGACCATCGCACCGTCAAGCATCCTCGACTACCGTAATTATGTAGTAGGTGGCGGCACGATTGAAAAGGGTGCTTTTGTAGGGGCAAATGCGATAACAGGCTACACCTTTGCGAGCACATCGCCGGAGTTTTATTACAACGCCGCAAGTAATCAGAATTTGACATATTACTATACGCGGAATGCGATAGCGAATCCTGTAACATATAATGTTGAGAAGCAGGAATTCGGCGGATATAAGCTGAAGACGCCTACTATAAACGAGGATTACGGCGGAATACGCTTGGTTACTATCACGCATCCGCAGACGCTGACCGTATCAGATGACGGAGACTTCACGGCGGCGAATGGCTGGAAGAAGTCAATACAGACGGGCGTTACAACGGTAACGAGCTATATATTCGATGGATATGATGGCGCACTTTTGGGCAAGGACGGAATAGACAGCGACTATTCGGCCGCGCCAGAAGATGTTCAGACATCGCTTGCCAAGCTTGTTCTATCGGTCAATTCCGATACAGGGAAAAATCCCAATTATGAAGGACCGGAAGACGATGTAACGGGAAATATCACAGTTGGCATCAAGTATTTCAATAGCGGATCAGCTGCAGTATCATCAAAACAGGACGCAATTCCGCAGCCGATCACGGTGAAGTATCTGAAAGCGGGTACGAGTATACCTGTAGATACAGCTGCCGCACCAGAAGAGGTCAAAAGAGGTCTCACTAACGGAGGCTATACGATTTTGACTCATGAGGATGTGGACACAGCTAAGGCCGTCGAGGGTTGGAAAGCACCGACTACTTCAAGAATCACCATAGATGGAGTGGCTTCAAGTATGTACGGCTCAGCAACAGTGCCGTATGACGGAACAGCTCATACGGTCATCTACTACTATATACCAACGGCCGGATATACTGTTGGATTTGAGACATTGCCGGATATTTCAGAATTAGACTCGAGCTTAGAAGCAGCCTTTTCTGCTGTCAAGCCACAGTCGCAGTCAGTTCCGGCAACAGGGACGGCAAAGGCAACAGAACCAGCACCACCGGCAGTAGCGGGATATAAATTTGATGGTTGGTATGATGAGGCTGATAATAGCCTTGAAAAAGAGGCACAGGAGGCAGGGACTGAATTTGACTTTGAAACTCCGATAGACAGTGTCGAGGCAATCAATACTACTAATACACTTTATGCACATTGGTCTGAGGCCGATGATGTAACAGTTACATTCAATATAGATGGCTCTGCCGATATTGGAGCAGGATTGGCAGGCAATTTCATAGAGGGCACAAAACCAAATGATAGAGATGGAATAGCCGCACCGAAGCTGAAATATAACGGTGTCCTTCAGGTGGATTCAACCCCTCTCGCCGTTGCAGCACAGTTCCTAAGATGGACAGATAGCCCTGAAGTTTCAGGCGGAAAAGAATATACGGTAGGCTCAACAAGGGTAGATGATGATGTTACGCTCTATGCTCATTGGTCAGCTAGACCCGGACTTTTGAACCTGATATATCAGCCAAATGCACAGGGTGGAACGACAGTCGTCGCTGGAACGATGCCGGAAAATAGGGCGAATGTGCAATACAATGAAGAGTTGGTGGCACCTTTCAATACCATAGCTGCGGCTCCAATATCACCTGGATATGTATTCTCCCACTGGAATTTGTCGGGTAGCAGTGAGTTCACATTCCCACAGCGTGTTACTACAAATACGGTGCTTGTAGCGCAGTGGACGGCAAAGCCCGAGGTTGCAATCACATTTGACTGGGGCAGCCCCATAGGCGGTGCTCAGGTTGACAATATGCCGAGCACTATCGCACACCAGAGATATAACGATGTGATATCGGATAACTTGAATGTACCGGCGGCAGAGGGAAATCACTTCCTCGGCTGGAAGACAGAAGGCGGCGACGATGTCGTACTGCAACTTCAAAACGAGTCGAATAGGTTGACCGCGACCAGATTCACAGAAGCTACAAAATTGGTAGCGCAATGGTCGGCGGCCGACCCTGTTTCCCTTACATTCCATAAGGGACGTATCTCGGACGGCGATGGGCCTGACAGTGCTAGCGTGCTAAATGGCACGATGCCGACACCGAATCCATACAGCCTCGTATTCAATAGCTATCTGCCGATAGACCTAAGGGAGCCTGTCGTACTTGGCTATGCATTCACGGGTTGGTGGAGCACGGAAACAGGTTTTGCAACACATTTCACCTTAGGTCAGTCCGGCTCTCGTTTCACAACAGCTGAGCAGGATATCTACGCCAGATGGGACGCAAGAGACCCACTTTCAGTTACATTCAACCTCAATCTGAGCCAGACGGGGGATAAGTCCGCCGAAGAAGGAACGATACCGAAGAACTATGACGGCGGCAGTGGAAACAATGCGAAGGTCGTATATAACGACAGAATAGATCCGCTCAATCCGGTAGTATTGGGTTATACGTTTGATGGCTGGTATACTACGGGCACGTATGCGAATCAAAATAGCGGCACGAAGGTCGATCTTGGTCTGACCGGCGACCGTATCACGTCCAATTTGCAGCTCTATGCGAAGTGGACAGAGACGGGAACGCGCCTTGTCGCATTTGACAAGAATCCACCGGCAGGAAAAGACAACAACGATGTCATAAGCGGGACATTCACGAATGACCTTCCATCGTTTGAATATGGTGCCATTATCCCAAGTGGCATCACTACGAGTCCGGAAATCGTGGGCTATAAGTTCCTCGGTTGGTCGACACAGAGAACGGGCGGTAGCCTTTTCACCTTCGACAGCGACAGGCTGCTCGGAGGCGGACAGACGATGTTCACGCTATATGCACAGTGGCAGCAGTCGGGACCGGCTACAGTCTCATTTAAGCCGAACGCAGTAAGTGGTGTATCGGGCCTGCCGGCAAACGACAGCGTCGTGATAAGCACGCTTGCAACGAAGCCGTCAGCAGTTCCCGTTCGCGAAGGATATTCCTTTGTGAAGTGGACGCTTGCTTCTGGCGACAATTCTGCTGAGGCCGATTTCTTCGGCGCAGCTGAGCAAAAATCCATAAGCAGAATCAAAGACGATACGGAGCTTTATGCGAGTTGGAAGACCGAAGAAGCGCAGACCGTAACGTACTATAAGAACACACCGGAGCTTGCAAATGAGGGAGATATAAAGAACTTCCCAGCCGGCAATCCTTCTGCACCTTACAACTCAAAGGTAGCTGAGCCTGCAACAGATCCGACCTTAGTTGGCTATCAGTTTGGCGGTTGGTATAAGGACGTAGCAGGGACTATTCCTTACGACTTTGACAGCACATATGTCCAAGGTGCAACCAATATCTATGCGAAGTGGATATATAAGGTGCCACTCACGGTCAGTTTCACAGCGAGCAATGCGGTGGCAGGAACGGTGCCAACTCAAGTGTTTGTACCTTATGGTTCCACCATACCTTCGGATCTCAGCACACCAATCAGAGCCGGAAGACAGTTTGCCGGTTGGTATACAGCTGCTGGAGCTTCCGGAGATGAGTATGTGCTCGGAGAGTCGGGGACAGTCATATACGGCAGTGCCAATCTGTTTGCACATTGGACGACGAAAGGCGATACAATC
Source organism: Eubacteriales Family XIII. Incertae Sedis bacterium (assembly GCA_031261345.1). Classification (GTDB taxonomy): domain Bacteria; phylum Bacillota; class Clostridia; order Peptostreptococcales; family Anaerovoracaceae; genus JAISKC01. Next base: position 10,686 of record JAISKC010000081.1, read on the forward strand.
ACGGCAACATATAGCGCGGCAGAAGCGGTAGGCGGAACCGTTCCGGTACCGGTAGCAGACCTTCAGTATGGCGGCACTATCACTCGTCCGGAAAAGGATCCCGTCCGCATTGGACATAAATTCCTTGGCTGGTATATAGACGCTGGTCTAAACACCCCCGTAGGTTTCGCAGACGATGAGAGTCCTACATATATCACAGAGGCAACCGTTCTTTCCGATGATGCGGCCATAGGTTTCACGCTTTATGCTAAATGGGCTGTTGCATCTGCCATAGCTTTGGACTATCAGTATGCTACGGCAACATCAGGACAAGATGGCTTAGACTATGGAGACCTTCCTGAAAATGAAAGTCTTCCGTATACAAGTGTATTCGCACCGGTTAGCGAACCATATCTTTCCGGTTATGAATTTTCCGGTTACTATACAGACCCGACCGAAGGCGTGAAACTCATAGAGGGCACGACGCGTATCACGGGTGCTGAAAACGGCGATGCCGAGACGCCCTCCATAGCGGTCTACGCACGCTTCACGAAGATAAAGAACACGACCATCGCGTTCTCAAAGGGTATCAATGCAGACGGAGTCGTTCCTACTAAGGTCTTCGGCATGCCGGAACCCGCGTCGGTGAAATACAACGGCGTGATGGATAAGCCGGAAGACCCGACAGCAGAGGGCTATCGTTTCCTCGGTTGGTATAAGGAAGGCGATACGGAAGAGACATACGGCGACAAGATCAAGTTTAGAGGTGAAGGGACGGAGACCCGTGTAACGGATAGTTTTCTTGCCTATGCAAAGTGGGCAATAGAGACCGATACGGTTACTATCACATTTGATGCGAATGATGCAGAGGCGTTTGCTATCACCATACCTAGCCCGATCACCGGAGTTCACTTCGGAGGTCTTGCACCTGCACCTTCAAAGACACCTAAGGCAAACGGAAAGATATTTGCCGGTTGGTATACATCAGAGGCACTTGCGGCGGCGAAGACACCCGGCACGGAAGTAGATTTCACGAGCCATAGATTTGCACCTGCTGAGGGCGATTTGAGCGATGACGTCGTGCTTTATGCGGGCTGGAATGCAGCACCGAATGTGACGGTCACATATGACTTGACATCGAATCTGCCAAACGGTCAGATTGTAGATGCCAACGGAACTCCAGCGAGTGCCGAAGCACCTGACGGTAGCTATATAGCGAGTCCAGTAGGAGATACTCCTACGAATAACACATATATCTTCGTTGGTTGGTATACAGAGGCAACAGGTGGAAGCCCCGTCCAGTTTGGCAATGGCGGTCTACTCTTAGACGGAGATACAACCATATATGCCAGATGGATGGTGAAGAGCAGCATATCTGTAGAATTCTCAGCAAACAATGCTGATTATGCTCCTGTGGCAGCGGGCACAATACCGCAGGCACAGTCGATACTTCCGGGAACAAAAGCGACTGAGCCATTGATAGAGCCGATAATAGAAGGACGTGAATTCATAGGTTGGTTCCTCGTTGGAAAGGGCGTTGATGAGGCGAATTTTGATAGTCCATTTGACTTCGACACAATCGTTCTTGCTCCTGATAGTGATGCCGCCGCCGGAGAAATTGCGAGCATAAATAACGAGGGCAAGTCTACTCTGACCCTTCTTGCAAACTGGAAGACGCATGCGAGCTCAACCCTTACATTTGATGCAAATGCTACTGATGGAATTGTCGAAGATGATATAGAAGGACTGCCACCTGCGAGCGCAGAAGTTTTATACAATGCACTTTACAGCAAGCCAGCTGACCCGTCCTATCCGGGACGTGAGTTCCTCGGCTGGTTCACAGATGCCGAAGATGGTGAACTCTACGATTTCACAGAGCGCGTCAAAGAGTCTGCAGACCTATACGCACACTGGAGCGGTGCAAAGGGTGCGGTCAGTGTTACTTTTGATCTAAACGATTCAGTCGGCTCACCTGTAGTTGAGGGAGCACCAAAAGACTATGACGGCGAGGGAGACAACAATCCTAAGCTCGAATTTGCTTCACTCATACCTACACCTTCGGCTACGCCGATAAGGGAAGGATATAGGTTCACGGGCTGGACCACAGAGAAGAACGGCAACACGGCGTACAACTTCAATACCATGAGAGCAAACGGAGATACCGTCATCTACGCAAAGTGGGTAGCGGCAGCTTCTCTGAATGTTACTTATCTAAAATTACCGCCGGACGGAGCGTCTATCATCACGGGCACAACTCCATCTGACACCACTATAGCCTACGCCTCTAAGGTGACCGAGCCGGAAGCTCTGTTCACACCAAAAGCGGCAGGATACAAGTTCGCCGGTTGGAGAACCTCGAGTGCGGCACTTGCACCTCTGTTTGATTTTAATGCGAGACAGACCGACGATGTTACGCTCTTCCCATCATGGGTGAGCGCGGCTGATATAGCTGTGTCGTTCAATGCAAACGCGCCGGAAGAAGCCGGAGAGGCTCCTGTAGCAAATCTGCAGAGCGGTATCACAGTCGCTTACGACGGAACGCTCCAGAGCGGCCTCAAGACACCGACACTCAAGGGATACAAATTCAGCGGTTGGGCCTTGTCAGAAAATGGGAATAGCCCTGTCGTAGTAGGCGTTACCAGACTTGAAAGCTCAACTCCGAACGAGTCGGCGCCAGAGCTTGTGCTCTATGCAACATGGGAACTTCAGGCACCGCTGGACGTGTCATTTGATGCAAATGTACCGAACAATAGAATACTTGTTGAAGGAACGGTTCCCGAAACGCTCACAGGCGAGAACGCTGTCATCTACGGCACGAGCATTGAAGAACCTTCGCTTGAGCCGATAGTAGAAGGCCATGAGTTCATCGGCTGGTTCACGGAGAAGGTCGGAGGAACTGAATTCAAGTTTGCCGACAGCGCGAGCCCCGATACAGTAACCGAGAACATAACGCTTCATGCACATTGGTCAGGTTTGAAGGCCGACGTAACGGTTGGATTCAGGGCAAATGATGCTGCAGGCTCAAGAATTGTAGCAGGCACACTGCCTGAGGATATTTCCCTGACATACAATGCACAGGGATACTCACCTTCGCTTCAGCCTATAAGAGTCGGCTACCAGTTCAACGGCTGGTTTGATTCATCGGCTAAGGCAAATCTGGCAGCAGCGGGTGATGATGGAGTTACTCCATTTATCTTCACAGAAAGAGTCTCAAATACGGTAAGCCTCTACGCAAGCTGGATATCTAAGTCTTCCGATTTGACATTTGCATTCAATGCAAACGATGCCGAAGGAAGCCGCGTAGTTGAGGGCACACTTCCCGAGGCTTTGAGCGCACTGTCATACAATACGACTATATCTACACCTGCGAGGACCCCGATAAGGGTAGGCTACGTGTTTGATGGTTGGTATACAACAAATGAACTCGACGTTCCGTTCATATTTGATGGGAGCGAGGAGTCAACACGTATCGTTTCTTCCGGTAGCGCATATGCAAAGTGGACTATCAGAGCAAACAGAACGGTCAGCTTCGATGCAAACAACGCAGTTGCACTTGGCTCGACGCTTCCCGGCTCGGAATTCAACAGCGTGCCGTACGGCGACGTGCTGCCGATTAATATTCCTGTGCCTGTAGCTCCCGGCTATCAGTTTGCCGGTTGGTTCACAGAAAGAACGGGCGGAACAGAGTATATACCCGGAACAACGAGGGTGAACGCAAACGTTCAGCTCTATGCACAGTGGGGTGCTCAGCCGACATCGACCGTCCACTTCAGTGAAAACGGCGCCAACGCAGTAGCGTTGACCTTGCCAGCAGACCTTGCAGGCGTGAAATACAATGCGACTATCACGAAGCCTGTGATCGATCCTGTAGCTTCAGGAAAGAGATTTGTAGGTTGGTATAAGGATCCGGCAGGAACTGAACCGTTCAACTTCACGGGAGCGGATACACCTGATAGAATTGCAGCTTTCGATACCATCGAAAATGAGGTGGTTACGGCGTTCGGAACAACGCTCTATGCGAAGTGGGAAGACAGATTGCCACTCACGGTAACATACGAGTTCAGCGAGCCTGTGAAGAGCTGGATAGGCTCAGCGCGAGATGCCATCATAGTAGATGTGCCCGCGACAGAGGACAATGCTCACGTATACAACACACCTATCGATGCTGCGACATCTATACCAATTGTGCTCGGATACGAGTTTGCCGGTTGGGCATATCTCGACGAGAACGGAGCGTATTACGTCCCCGGTATCACACTTGTAACGAAGAATGTGAGACTTACAGCACAGATGACAGAGAAGGATGACCTCGCATACGCATACAACAAAGGCAATGCACCAACAGGCGTAACGGTATCAAATCTTCCCGGAGGCGATTCGGCACCATACAATTCAACGTTAGACGCACCTGAAAATCCGCAGATTGTGGGCTATCAGGTCGAGGGCTGGTATACAACCAAGCCTGCAAACTGGACAGTGCCAAACGAGATCCCGAATCCTTTGGATGAGTTCATCTTTGAGGGAGGAGAGGAGCAAGCTACACGTATCACAAAGGGCATCATCCTCTATGCAAACTGGGTAGTGGCAGAGCCTACGACACTGACATTTGCAGCAAACGACAACATTGGCTCCCAGATAATAGCAGGAAGCCTGCCCGGAAACAGGACGGTAGCTTTCAACGGAACGGCGACGAGACCGTCTAAGGAGCCGAGAAGACCTGGCTTTGAATTCAATGGCTGGTATGAGTCGGTCGAAGCGGCCAATGCCGATTCAGCACTTGGCACGAACGCTATAGATTTTGCTACGGCAAAGCTCGCTACAGTTTCAGGCGGAACAAAGACGCTCTATGCCGGCTGGAAAGCGGCAGATGATGTGGCTGTAACGTTCGATTTCAACTTGCCTGATGAAGACGGTATTGAGGAAAATGTTATAGATGAGGGACTTACAGATGGTACGTCGGTAGCACCTTATGACGCTATCAAGAAGTATGCTACTATCACGCCACCATCAATCGGTATCACCGGTGAATACGGTGAATTGGGCTTTGAATACAAGTATGAGTTTGATGGTTGGTATACCGATGCTTCCAATGGCACAAAGTACGATTCAGGTCAGATAACTGAAAACACTACACTCTATGCGCATTGGACTAAGGTAGAAGCCGATCAGCACTTTGTCCATTACTACGGAAATGCACCGGAAGGCAGGGAGATCATAGGAACTCTACCCGCGACGGAGCAGGTGGCGGACAGTAATTCCGCATCAGCACCTACGACAGAGCCGGTAGTTGAAGGCTATGTATTCGGCGGTTGGTATGAGCAGGAGCAGCTTGCAGCTGGTGATGCATACGACTTTGAAACACCTGTCACTGATTCACTGAACCTTTACGCGAAGTGGACGGAATACTCAGGAGCCTCAATAGATGTAATATGGCACGCGAATGCAGACACCGACATAGTTACTGGAATCCCGCAGAACTTGACGGGTGTAACATACAATACGAAAGTCTCAGGACCTGCTGACGGCTCGGTGATAAGAGCGGGCTACACGCTTGTTGGTTGGTATACAGACCTGAGCCTTGATAGCCAGTATCTATACTCGTTTGACGCTGAGGATATTCTCGCAAACAGAGCTACAGCACCGCTAGGTCTCTACGCTAAGTGGGAAGAGGTGTCGGACAAACTGGATGTGAGCTTCGTAGCGGACGGCGCAAACAATGTGCCGAGCACAGAACAGGTCGCCTCAAACGGATTTGCGACCAAGCCTGAGACGGATCCATGGAAGACTGGATTTGCCTTCAAGGGTTGGTACACTACAGCTACGGGCGATGAGAAGTTCAACTTCGAGCAGACACGCATATCTTCTAGCACGATCATATACGCACAGTTCACAGCTGATGCAAGAACCTTCACGGCGATGTTTGAAAACTATGCGCCGGCAGGAACTGAGATAGCGACGGCGATTCCGGACAATCAGACCTATGGTTATAACGGACTCATCACAAAGCCCTCAGAAGACCCGATAGCACTCGGATACAGCTTCGGCGGTTGGAGAGTGGACACCAGAGAAGATTCTGATCTGTTTGACTTCAACGTGCCGTATAGAACGAGTGAACATATCTATCCATCTTGGGTGCAACAGGCAGGGGTGAACGTAACGTTTGCTTCGAATGAGCCTGCTGAGCCTGAAGGCCTCGTAGTTGAGGGGCTTCCCGAGAATACAGCCGGTGCTTACAACTTCGTGCTTCCGCAGATAGATGAGCCTACACTTGTCGGCTACACGTTTGACGGTTGGTATGATGCGGCTACAGATGGAAACGAAGTGGTTCCGGGTATTTCCAGAATAACTTCTGACATCGTGCTATATGCGAGATGGATCGAGGCAGGACAGATAGCTGTAACGTTTGCACTGAATGTGCCGAACGGTGCTACGGTCATCGCGCAGCCGCCTTCACTCACTGTCAATGTGCCTTCGGGCGGCAGTGTAGAAGAGCCTGCTGTTTCGCCGGAGCTGACGAGCTATGAGTTTGTTGACTGGTATGAAGATGATGAATTGACCATTCCGTTCAACTTCCTTCTGACTAAGATAACGGCAGCTACGACTATATATGCCGGTTGGTCTGACAGAAAGGCTGATGTGACTATCACATTCAATGGCGGCGAAAAGGGACCATCCGAAACATTCACGGGTATTCCTGCACCATCTGTGATCCCATGGAAGGGTATTGTTACTAGACCCTCCGATCCAGAAAGAAGTGGCCCCAATGAATTCAAGGGCTGGTATACAGCTGCTTCCGGCGGACAGGTATTCAACTTCGATGAAAGGAAGACGGCAGATGCAACCGTATACGCGCAGTGGACACCGATAGTCAGCTCGAATTACACTATCTCGTTTGACCTTAATAGGCCTGAGCTGGGTGGATTCCCTGTCGAAGGGGCGCTTGTGCCTGAGAATATCGACAGCATAGAAAACATCATTCATAACGACCCTATACTTGCTTTCAAGCCGGCTGATCCGACATTTGTCGATACGCTGGGCTACAATTACTCATTCGTCGGTTGGTATATAACCTCGGTTGAAAGCAATAACCTATTCGAATTCGATACGGCTAAGGTAACCGCTACAAGAACGCTGGTCGCCGGTTGGACGAAGCCTGCACTCACGGTTTCGGGAGCACCGGAAAAGTATACTTATAAGGTGGCGGCGAAGACAAAGACGGTGCAACTCACTACAAATATCTTGCCTTCGAGCGTTACTTGGAAATCGTCCAACACGAAGGTTGCTGCGGTTGATGCAAACGGCCTTGTTACGTTCAAGGGTGTTGAGGGTAATGTAACAATTACTGCAACCGACAAGAATGTAACGGTAGAGAACAGGCAGTCGAATGCGAAGACCATAACGGTCGTAAACAATGTCACTAAGGTGAGAACGCCTCTGGCAACCGTCTATATACAGCAGGGCAAAAAGCTACTCCTACCCGTTGGTTTTGACGATGGTAGTGTATCAGTTGTTACTAAATATACGTTCAAGTCCAGCAATGTAAAGGTGCTGACCGTAGACGCTAAGGGAAATATAAAGGCTAAGGCTGACAAGAAGCTGAAGAAGGCAAAGAAGGTAACGGTCACTATCACGGCTACGAACGGAAAGACCGGAAAGGTAACGGTCAACATAGTTCCTAAGGCCATAGCGCACAAGGGCCACACGGTCAAGGGCGTGCCTAAGAAGCTCGAGGTCGGAAAGACTGCGCTTCTCTCGGTGAAGCTGAAGAACGCGAAGGCTACGGGGCTCAAGATCACCTACACGCCGTCTTCATCGAAGATCATCTCGGTCGATAAGGCCGGACGAATCACGGCGAAGACCGAGGGCACGGCATTTGTCAAGGTCAAGGTCGGAAGCAAGACGGTCAAGACTGCCAAGATCAAGGTCATGGCGGCTGTCAAGAAGCTCACGGCTTCAAACAAGACAGGAACTATCACGAAACTTTCCTTGAAGAAGGGCAAGACGGATACTATCAAGATCACGGCTACGGACAAGGACGGCAAGACTATCAAGGCCGGATTGACGTGGAAGACGAGCAACAAGAAGATTGTTAGCGTCGATAAGAAGGGCAAGGTCAAGGGCGTGAAGAAGGGGTCGGCGAAGATCACTGCTACTTCTCTGAATGGGAAGAAGGTTGTTGTTACTGTTACTGTTAAGTGATTGGTAAGGAAAGGGGGCCTCGGAGTTTTCCGAGGCCCCCTTTGCATTTATTGAGTTACGTATTCCACACCGCGTTTTTCCATATGTGTTACTTTCTCCGCCTCAATCACGACGTTCGTCCAACCGTTGGCTTCTACAGTTTGAAAAGTTCCAATCACTTCTATCCAGTCTTCGATATGCAAATCCAGCGGCTCCGAAGTTACATCGAATCCGGCGACCCCATCATTGCCGCAGCAACCTGGTCCGTAGCGAATGACGCCATATGTGAGGGTGCCGTCTTCAGCCGTATAGATATCCAACATGCCTTCAATCTTCACTCGCTTCCCTATGTAGTCTTTGGGGTTCAGGTAGACATCATTGCACTGGGCGATGAACATCTTGTCTGTTATTTCCACGATGTCATCTGACTCGCTTGGGATTGGAATTATGCTATCGGCAAAACCGCCGACGCTTTCAGAGCCACTTTCAGATCCGCTTTCAGAATCAGGTGTTGGATTTTCGGTGGTTGGCCCACCGCTGCAGCCGGCAAAAATCAGCAAGCACACCAAGATCAGGGATAGGCATTTGATGTGCTTTTTGGGGATAAGCTTTGCAATCCAAAATAGCAAAAACGCTATGATATTCATGATGACCACGCTTGCTCCTGTCGGCATCGCGTAAAGATATGATATGACCACGCCGACGAAAAAGCAGATTACCGAGACGAAGGCGGAGCAGATTGTTACCGTCTTAAACTTTTTGCACACCCTCATGGAGGTAAGTGCGGGGAAGATGATAAGGCTTGAAATGAGCAGCGCACCCATCATCCTCATGCCGAGCACAATCGTAATAGCTGTCAAAAAGGCAATCAGCATATTGTAAAGCCCCGTCTTGGTGCCGGTCGCCTGTGCGAAGTTTTCATCGAAAGTTACTGCAAATATCTTGTTGTAAAAGAGGACGAACAAGGCCAGAACCACGATTGCAAGCATGATGCTCAGAGAGACATCATCTTTGCTCATGGCCAGGATACTGCCGAACATATAGTTGCAAACATCGGTGTTCATGCCGGTTGTGAGCGATATGACCACCACTCCGATTGCCAGCGAGCTCGTGGAAATCAGTGCGATTGCGGCATCGCCTTTGATTTTGCTGTTCTCGCTTATGCGCAATAGCAGGAACGCGGTGAGCACCACGACGGGTATGGATACGGTCAGAGGAGCCGCATTCATGGCCGTGGCAATCGCAAGCGTGCAGAAGCCGACATGAGAAAGGCCATCTCCGATCATTGAGTAGCGTTTCAGAACAAGACTTACTCCCAGAAGTGCCGCACATAGCGCCACCAACAGGCCCACGACGACCGCGCGCACGAGGAACGTGTAGCTGAACATTTCCATTAACGTATCAATCATCTCTCTCACCTCCTATGAATGTGGCTCCGACCGGTGATGTCGTATATTGTTCGGTTGACCCGAAAAAGACCTGCTCGTTTCGCAAGTGTAGAATGTGGCTGGCGTATTTCACCGCACTGGCGATGTCGTGGGATACCATGATGATTGTCAGCCCCTCTTCGCGGTTGATTCGGTCGATTTCTTGGTAAAGTTCTTGAGTAACCACGGGGTCGAGGCCGGATACCGGTTCGTCGAGAAGCAGAACCTTTTTTGTGGCACATAATGCTCGTGCAAGCAATACGCGTTGCTGTTGGCCACCCGACAATTCCCTGTAGCAGCGGTTTCTCAGGCTTTCGATTCCGAGTCTCTTTATGTTCTCCTCTGCCGCCGCCTTATCCACCTTCGAATAGAAAGGTAGGTGCCCACGCTGACTCAGACGACCGGAGAGGACGACTTCATAAGCACTCGCGGGGAAATCCTTTTGCGCGGCGGTTTGTTGCGGCAAGTAACCGATTTCATTGGCTTTGAGTCCGTTACCTGCCAAAACGCTTCCTGTCACAGGTGTTTTCAGCCTTAGAAGGCCCTTGATGAGCGTGCTTTTGCCGGAGCCGTTTTCGCCGACAATGCACAGATAATTTCCGCTATGAACCTCAAAATTGAGGCCGCTTACAGCTACGACATCTTCGTAGGCGAAGGAAGCGTTTCGGCAAGTAATAAGTGCCATATTAGTTCAATGCCTCCTTTATCGCATCCACGTTTTGCGTCATGATATCCAAATAGCTCACGCCGCTCTCGAAATCGGCCTTTGAGATATTGTGGCTGGCGTGGAGCAGTAACACTTTTGCACCCGTCGCTTCACTGATGGTGTTCGCCATCTTCTCGTTTGACAGTTCGATGTGAAATACCACCGGTATATTCTCCTCGTTGATTTTGTCTATCAAAAACTTGACGGTGGCCGCACTGGGCTCCGTCTCGGTTGAGCACCCGGGGAATGCAGCGAAGTAGGTGAGGCCGTAAGTATCCGCAAAATATCGGAACGGGAAACGGTCGCCAAATATTATCGTCTTTCGCACCGCACCGTCCACAACCGCTTGAAACTTGGTGTCCAACTCATCTAATCGGGTTTGATAGGCAGCTGTATTTTCCCGATAAGATGAACTGTTTGCTCGGTCAACTTCACAAAGTGCATCGGATATTTTCTGTACTATCAGCTTCGCGTTTTGAGGTGAGGTCCAGACGTGTTCATCGTATTCAGGCTCGCCGGATCCCGTGGATTCTTCAGTAGATTCTTCCTCCTCTTCCTCCATGCCAGAAACCACCTCTTCCGGCACTGCGGCCACACAATCCATGAGTGTGATGATTTTCATTTCGCTCGTGTCCATAGACTCCAGAACTTCGTTCACCCATTCATCGGATTCGCCGCCGACGTAGATGAATACATCGCAGTTTTGGATTTCAATGATGTCCTTCGGCGTCGGCTCAAAGGAGTGGCTCTCGGAGGCGGGTGGAAGAAGCATAGTAATGTTTGCTTTGCTTGCGGCGATTTCACGTGCGAAATCATACGGCGGGAAAACCGTAGCTACGATGCTGATTTTTTCGTCCGCCTCCCCGCCGGTCCGCTGTTCACTGCTCTGCCCGCATCCCGTCATTACTAAAGCGATCATGAGGGTGATGAGAGCAAAGGAAATTGTTTTTTTCATATTGGAATATCCTCCGTTTCTATTTTTGAAAACAAGAAATAAGGGGACGCCAAAAAGAGCTTGGAAATCCCTTGCGGAGACTATTTTAACTGTTCAGCTGTACCTTCAATGAGACAAGAGTGGAAAGGCAAAAATCGGAAACGATAGGCTTCAGTGTGTAAATGATAGCGTAATGGAGGGCGATACAAATTGTAATTGTGGCCGCTGCAAGACCCAGTGTCTTCAGTAGGTTGCCGACCACCATGACCTGCGTACACGTTGTGCAGCTTCCATTGGGTCCGTTCCGATCATGTTCGTGATTTGCGTGAGTGGCGATGAAAGCCCCCGAAATGAGAGAAGCGGCAATGAAAAGCACGCACAACAAAAGTGCGATATGACGTGTCTTTTGCATGCTTCGGTTGCTGCTACCTTTTGCCACTGCGAATTCCTTTTCCAAAACGACCAATTTCAACTCAATAATATTTCTTCTACACCTTATTGTAACATGGCTGGCAGGTCCGCTGTCTTACTTTTTCCCAGAAAACAGGACAGCGGACCTGTCCCCCCTCTTGCCATGCTTTTTGTGGTATTATTATGAAATGAATAAGAGGACTAAGGCGATACTATTACTCTTGCTTGCGGGGCTCCTTTGGAGTACCGGCGGAGTAATTGTAAAGACGAGTACAGAAAATCCGTTTGTAATTTCATCCGTGCGAGGGCTGGTTGCCGCCGTCGTCTTTTTCTTCGCGCTCAAGTGCAGACCGAAGTTCACCTTTTCAAAACCGCAGGTCATCGGTGCATTTGCATACTCCTTTGTGTTGACGGGCTTCGTCGTCGCAACGAGTCTGACGACCGCCGCCAACGCCATTTTGCTCGAGTTCACCTCGCCGATATATATTGCCATCATCGGATTTTTCGTTCTGAAGGAAAAACTGCATCGCTCTGACTATCTGGCGGTAGTGGGTGTGCTCATAGGAATGATTCTTCTCATGTCGAATAATATCGGGGGCGGAAGCGTGATAGGAAATATCGTCGCGGCTTCGACGGGACTCACCTACGGCATCTTCATCGTTTGCCTAAGGCTTCAGAAAGATGGGTCTCCGTACGAAACTGTGTTGCTTGGAAATGTCCTCACCTTTCTCATCGGGGCTCCATTCATCTTCATGTATCCGCCGGAGCTTGGCAGTATGCTTCCTATCGTATTCATGGGGGTCTTTCAGATTGCGGTTCCTTATCTGCTCATGGCCTACGCGTCAAAATATGCAAAAGCCATCGATATACCCATCATCACCAGTATCGAGCCACTTCTAAATCCGGTTTGGGTCTTCATTTTCACCGGTGAAAACCCAGGAATTCGCGGAGTAATAGGGGGCGGTATACTCCTCGCGACGGTCGTGTTGAAATCAATTTCAGGTATTAGACAAACAGAGCCAAAATAGGTTATACTTGGTATTGTATTTTACGTAAATGTTTTATATAATTTATGTTGTCTGAACAGAACTATGCGCGCGTGGCGGAACTGGCAGACGCGCTAGATTTAGGTTCTAGTGGGAGACCGTGGGGGTTCAAGTCCCTCCGCGCGCACCAGACACGGGTAGTTATTTATCAAAATAGAATAAGGGCGAGGAAATCATGAAAACTATCTACATTCTTGAAGACGACACTAACATTCGCGAATTGGTAATCTACGCACTGAAATCCTCGGATTACGAGGCAGTCGGATTTGCTGAACCGTCGTCTTTTTACGACGAACTCGAAAGAACGATCCCCGATTTGGTACTTTTGGACATCATGCTTCCTGAGGAAGACGGCATCACGATTTTGAAGAAACTGAGGCAGGCCGACAGAACAAGCAGTTTGCCCATCATCATGCTCACATCGAAGGGCAACGAAATCGATAGGGTTCAGGGGCTTGATCAGGGTGCCGATGACTATGTTACGAAACCTTTCTCCGTGGTCGAGCTCATATCCAGAGTCGGGACGGTGCTCAGAAGAGCGAACGGAACAAAGACAAACCTTCCTGTCATTACTGAGGGCCCGATCACACTCAATATGGAAAAACGCAAGGTTACCGTCGATGGTAAGGAGATCGTGCTTACCTTCAAGGAGTTCGAGCTCGTACACCTATTCCTCAGAAACATCGGAATCGTGCTTTCAAGAGACAAACTCGTCGAGGAGGTCTGGGGCTATGATTACGCTGGAGAAACCAGAACTGTCGATGTCCACATAAAGACTCTCAGGCAAAAGTTTGGACGCGCCGGATATTGTATCAAGACTGTAAGGGGCGTTGGCTATAAGCTGGAGATAGGCGATGCGAAAGCGTCTATATAGGGACTGGATGATATCGGCGGTTGCCATACTTTTGGTAACCGGCTTGGCGGTATCCTACGTATACTATTTTGAAATCCAAATGGATATGGAAGATGAGCTTCGCAAGGATGCGAAGCTTCTTATGTATTTGAACGCTTACGATATTCAAAATCTCAGAGCCGATGACATCAGGGTGACTATCATCAAGGAGGACGGAACCGTCCAATACGACAGCGATTATATGGCGAAAAACCTCGATAATCACAACGATAGACCGGAGGTAATTGAGGCGCGGGTTTTGGGCGAAGCCTATTCGATAAGGGTTTCCGATACGGATACTTTCAACGTCATGTACTATGCGAAGCTCAACAGCGACGGAAGTGTGATTCGGCTTGGGAAGAGCACCTCGATGATCTATGATGTATTCATTCAGGCATTGCTGAACGTGTTCATCATTTTGGTGTGCCTCTTTGTCATCAGCTATTTCATCGTGGGCTGGATTGTGAAGAGGGTAACGAAGCCGATCAACGAAATCGATTTGATCACAACGACGGAGGCACCTTATCCCGAATTTGAGCCGCTGATAAACACCATAGTAACGCAGCGGAAGGAGCTGAATTCTCAAATCGAACAATTTCGAATCAGGAATGATATGGTGATGGCAATCGTGTCGAATATGCAGGAAGGCCTGATCATCATCGACAGAAGCGGAGTAATGATATCGGCAAACAGGAGTGTGTTCGATATTTTTGACTTGGATGTGAATTTCTCATACAGAAATATTTCAGAGGTGTTCACGGATGATGAGCTGCTTGCGAAGGCTAAGGAAGCGACGGGCGGAGCTCATTTTGAGATGGAATTTCAAAGATTTGATAAGTACTATCGGGTATATATGAGCCCCCTGAAAGAGGTTGGAGCGATCATTATTTTCTTCGATGTAACGGGGGTTCGAAACGCCGAAAATCTCAGACTTGAGTTTTCCGCCAATGTATCGCATGAGCTGAGGACGCCCCTCACAACCATATCGGGATATGCGGAGATGATTGAGAGCGGGCTCGCAAGGCCGGAAGATATCACGGATTTCGCCGCGAAAATAAGTGTCGAGGCTGCAAGACTTCTGGACCTCATCGAGGACATCATCGTGTTGTCTGCGCTCGATGAAAATCCGGACGTTGATTTCATTGATGAAATAGATTTGGCTGAACTCTCAAACAAGATCGGTGCCTCACTCGATCTCAGGGCTCAGGAAAAGAATGTCAGTATCGATATAGGGACCACGGATTTGGTAATAATGGGCAAGATGTCCATGATATATGAACTGATATACAACCTGATGGAAAATGCGGTCAAGTACAATAAAAAAGGTGGAAGCGTCAGCATCGTTTTCGATTCTGAAGACGACAACGCTATCATCGTCGTCAGCGATACCGGCCCAGGCATTGCCAAGGAGCATCAGGCGCGAATATTCGAGAGGTTTTATCGGGTTGAAAATTCACGTGGCAAAAAGACCGGCGGCACGGGACTTGGCTTGGCTATTTCACAGAACATCGTCACGGTGCACAGCGGCTCAATTACTGTACACAGCGCGGTAGGTCAGGGGACCGAATTTGTCGTGACTCTACCCGTGCATCAAAATAATTCTTAATCAAACAAGGGAGATAATATGAAATATAATTTGGTGGCAACCGCCACCTTTGGTCTTGAAGCAATCGTGAAAAGAGAAGTCGAGAAGCTGGGATACAAGGTGCTGTCAACGGAGGACAGCCGCGTAACGTTTCTTGGAAATGAAGAGGCGATAGTTCGGGCAAATCTGTGGCTACGTTCCGCAGACAGGGTTTTCATAAAACTCGCCGAGTTCGACGCGTCGGAATTCGAGGATATTTATCAGGGCGTTTTGGCGATACCCTTTGAGGAGTACATTCCGCTCGATGGAAATTTCACGACGGACGCCGTATCGGTGAAGTCGAAGCTCAGTGCTGTCCCGTCCATTCAATCCGTGGCGGAGAAGGCGATAGTCCATAGAATGCAGAGCGTCTATTCACTTTCCAAAAATGAGAGGCTCAGCAAGACCGGAGCGAGCTACAAAATCAGAATATCGCTTCACAAGGATAGGGTGCTCGTGCTCATGGACACCTCGGGCGCGGGCCTTCACAAGAGGGGATACCGGACGAGAAATGTCGCCGCACCAATCAAGGAAACCCTAGCTGCGGCTATGGTGTCGCTTTCATTTTGGAAGTCGGGGCGGTTATTGCTCGATCCATTTTGCGGGTCGGGAACGATTGCCATCGAGGCGGCTATGAGTGAAATGAATATCGCCCCGGGGCTTGGCCGAAAATTTGCCTCAGAGGATTGGCACATCATAGATTCTCTTGTTTGGAAAGAGGAACGGAGCGCTGCGTTTGCCGCTATAAGGCATGATAGGGATATTCGAATAGTCGGGTTTGACATAGATGCCGAGGCGATTGAAGCCGCTAGGGAAAATGCCATCAACGCCGGTGTCGATGATGTAATAGAATGGAGGAAGATTTCCTTTGAAGATTTTGTAGGTGGCTATGCAGGCACCGAATATGCGTCTGAGGATTTTGGAATCATCATCACCAACCCACCTTACGGTGAAAGAATCGGCGAAAAAAAGCAGGTTGATTCGATATATAGAGAAGTCGGAAGCTTTCTCGGCACAAGACCGACGTGGTCTTTGTACCTTATTACTACGGACGAAAATTTTGAGGCGACAGCTATGGGACGACCTGCCGATCGTAGACGAAAACTTTATAATGGTCGCCTGAAGACCACATACTATCAATATTATGGAGCAAGACCACCGAAAATATGAGATAATATGTCCAACTACGGAGGTGAAATATGACAGAAAAACGAAAAATTAAATTTACCGAGACTGTGCTCAGAGATGCACATCAGAGTCTGATAGCTACGCGAATGAAAACGGAGGATATGGTCCCGATTTTGGAAGTGCTCGATGCCGTCGGATACAACGCCCTCGAATGTTGGGGAGGCGCGACCTTTGACGCGAGCGTCAGATTCCTAAATGAAGACCCTTGGGAGAGGCTTCGCACTTTCAGAAAGCACGTGAAGAGTACGAAACTGCAGATGTTACTCAGAGGCCAAAATCTCTTGGGATACAGGCATTATGCGGATGATATGGTCGATGAGTTCGTGAACAGATCTATCGGAAACGGCATAGATATCATCAGGATTTTCGATGCCTTCAATGACGTGAGAAATTTGGAATCGGCGATAAAGGCCTGCAAGAAATACGGCGGTCATGCGCAGGGAACGCTGTCGTACACAATCAGTCCGGTGCATACGCCGGAAATGTTCATCAATCAGATAAGGGAGCTTGAGCAAATGGGTGCCGATTCCGTCTGCATCAAGGATATGGCGGGGTTGCTCGATCCATACGGCACCTTCGATTTTGTGAAGACCGTGAAGTCGGAGATAAGTATTCCGCTTGAGCTTCATACCCACGCGACGAGCGGACTCGGAAGCATGACATATCTGAAGGCCGCCGAGGCAGGAGTTGACATCATCGATACGGCACTTTCGCCGTTTGCGGAAGGCACGAGTCAGCCGTCAACGGAGCCGCTTGTATTCACGTTTGATCACAGCGAGCAGTTCGAGACAGGACTCGATATGGACAAGCTGAACGAGGCTTCGGCATATTTCAGGCCGCTTCGGGAAGAGTATCTAAAGTCAGGTCTGATGGATACGAAGCTGCTCGGCGTCGATATAAATACACTCATCTATCAGGTGCCTGGAGGAATGTTATCAAACTTGGTATCTCAACTGAAGCAGGCGAATGCTATGGACAAATTTGAGGAAGTTCTTCGGGAAGTGCCACGGGTCAGGGAAGATCTTGGCTATCCACCCCTTGTTACTCCCTCGAGCCAAATCGTCGGGACGCAGGCTGTGCTCAATGTCGTGACGGGAGAGCGCTACAAGATGGTCCCGAATGAGGTGAAGGACGTCGTCCGCGGAAAGTACGGAAAGACGACGGTGCCTATCACAGACGAATTTGCGAAAAAGATATTGGGTGCGGAGGCCGATTCGAGAATCACACATAGGCCGGCGGACATACTTGAGCCGGAGCTCGAAAATGCAAAGGCGGAGTTTGCTGAATATATCGAGCAACCGGAGGATATTCTCACAGGGGCGATGTTCCCTGGACCGGCGGTCGAATTTTTCAAATACAGGCAGGCGCAGAAGTATGGTATCGACAATACCCTGCTTGATGAGGAAGACCAAGTTTATCCTGTGTAAGTGGATTGCGGATCGAGTCCGCAATGACGGAAAAATGGGTGGATTGCGGATCGAGTCCGCAATGACGGAAAAAGGGTGGGTTGGACGGAAAAAGGATTGGAACGGGAGATGAGCACAAATAATGCGGAGAGAATTGAAGAAATAAAGAAGGTTCTTTATGAGCAGGCGCCGTTTCCCGTCAGGCTCAAGAGGATAAAGGCTATGCTCGACCTCGTTGATTTTGCGTATACAAATGTCAAACTCGACGGCAGCAGGCTGACCGAGTCAGGGGTGAACCAAATTCTTGACGGGGAGATTCTGGAGGACGTTCCTATCAAGGAGCATGTGCTCGTCAATGCTCACCGAGATATCTATATCTACATGGAGCAATGTGCTTCAATGATGATGGACGTGGACAGCAGAATGGTCCTTTCATTTTTCTCGAAACTTACGGGCTTAGCTGACCCTGTGTTCAGGACCGGCAGCGAGCCAATCTATCACTTGGATATCGTTCCGAAAAAATATGGGGATATGGAAGCCGCGATAAAGGAGGCACTTCTTGAGGTGAGGAGAACTGACTTCAAGGGGGATTACATCGTCATGGCGGCGGCAATACACACGGCCATCATCAAAGTTTATCCATTTGAGGAAAAATCTGAGATGGTTGCGAGATGTGCACTTCAGTATGTGCTTATGCGTAATGGACTATACCCACTGGCTTTTCAGGTAAACGAGACGGAATACAACGTAGCTACCATCAATTCGTTGAACGGTAGCTACGAGGCATTTTCCAAAATCATTATCGATGCTGTGATTGCGAAGACGGATAAGCTAATCGAGATCGTTCTCGGCAGCTAATATCTGTAGCTCAACTTCCTTCCTTGCTGTCGAACCCTTTGAAAGCTTGGCGTTCATGCAATAAGTGAGGTCTATTTTCTCAAATATATCATTGTCGAACAGCTCGGAGAATTCCTGCAATTTGCCTAGGGGGACGTCTTCAATGTTTATCTTTTCGTCAACACAGTAGGCGACAATTTTTCCTATTACTGCGTGAGCTTCCCTAAAAGGCAGCCCCTTTGTCACGAGATAATCGGCGGCGTCGGTCGCATTCATGAAACCGCGCTCCGCCATCTGCTGCATATTCGCCGGTTTCCATCGGGCGCTTGCGAGCATGTCCGTGAAGACTTTCAGGCAACTCTGCACCGTGTTTGAAGCGTCAAACAGAGGCTCCTTATCCTCCTGCATGTCCTTGTTGTAGGCGAGGGGCAGGGACTTCATCGTCGTGAGCAGGGAGAATAGGTCGCCATAGACGCGGCCAACCTTGCCCCTGATGAGCTCCGCCATATCGGGATTTTTCTTCTGCGGCATGATGCTTGAGCCCGTGCTGAACGAATCGTCCATCTCGACGAAGCCAAATTCGCTGCTGCTCCAGAGTATGAGCTCCTCACAAAATCTCGAAAGATGCATCATCGTGATAGATGAAGCGGACAAAAACTCAATGATGAAATCGCGGTCGCTGACGGCGTCCATCGCATTGACACACAGGTGAGCAAAACCGAGTTCGTCGGCCAAAAACTGCCTGTCCGTGTCATAGGTTGTGCCCGACATTGCACCCGATCCAAGAGGCAAAAAATCAACTCTCTTGTAAATATCCCAAAATCTGTCTGCGTCGCGAGTAAACATCTGATAATACGCCATCATGTGAAAACCGAGAGAAACGGGCTGTGCATGCTGCATATGGGTATAGCCAGGCATGATTGTCAGAGTGTGATCCTTTGCGATATTCACGACCGTGCGGCGCAAGCTTGCGAGAAGTCTCGCAACCTCCAATATTTCATTTTTGGTGAAGAGCCTGATGTCCGTAGCCACTTGGTCATTTCTGCTACGGGCGGTGTGAAGCCTCTTGCCGGCCTCGCCGATTTTCTCGGTCAGCAAAGCTTCGATGTTCATATGGACATCTTCGTTGTCCGCACTCCATTCCATCTTGCCATCTTCAATGTCAGCAAGAATCTCATTCAGCCCCGCCTCGATATTTTGAGCATCTTCCTCTGTAATGATTCCTTGCTTTGCTAGCATCTTTGCGTGTGCGATGCTGCCCGTTATATCATCGCGATAGAGGACATAATCATAACCGACCGAAGCCGCCCATTCCGATACAAAGGCGTCCATATCCTTTGAGAATCTGCCACCCCATAGTTTTTTTGACATCTATTTTTTCTCCCGCTTTGCTTTCTGGATAGCGCGAATCTTTTGAGGCAAACTGAATAGATTGATGAAACCTTCCGCATCTGCCTGATTGTAGACATCGTCCTCGCCGAAAGTCGCAAAGTCTTCATTGAAGAGACTTTCGTCCGCCTTCGTCGCAACGGGGAGGGCATTTCCCTTGTAGAGTTCCATGCGAACCGTTCCCGTGACTACTTCCTGCGTAACATCAACAAAAGCATCGTAGGCGTCTTTCAGTGGCGTGAACCACTGACCGTCGTATACGATTTGCGCATACTTCTGCGAAATGAGGTTCTTTTCAAACATCGTTGCTCTGTCAAGAACGAGCTTTTCAAGTGCTCTGTGCGCCAAGATGATGATCGTGCCTCCGGGTGTCTCGTAGACGCCTCTGCTCTTCATGCCGACGAGTCTGTTCTCTACTATGTCTATCGTTCCGACGCCGTTTTCGCCGCCGAGTTTGTTCAGCTTTCTGATGAGGTCTGCAGGCTTGAGCTTTTCTCCGTCTATTGCGACGGGTACACCCTTTTCGAAATCTATTTCGACGAAGGTGGGTTTGTCCGGAGCTGCTTCAACAGTTGAGCTCAGCACGTGAATATCATCGTTGTGCTCGTTCCATGGATCCTCAAGGTTGCCGCCTTCATGGCTGATGTGCCAGATGTTTTCGTCGCGGCTGTATATTTTTGTAACGCTCTGCTCGACGGGGATTTTGTGCTCCGCTGCATAGTCCAGCAGGTCTTCCCTCGAGCGGAAATCCCAAATTCTCCACGGCGCGAGAATTTTGATAGCAGGATTGATGGCATGAATCGTGGATTCGAAGCGAACCTGATCGTTTCCCTTTCCTGTGCAACCGTGGGCAATTGTCCCTGCGCCTTCCTTTTCGGCAATTTCGACGAGCTTCTTTGCGATGAGAGGTCTTGCAAAGGACGTGCCGAGAAGATAGTCATTCTCATATACGGCTCCGGCCTTGACCGTGGGCCAAACGTAGTCCGTAACGAATTCGTCCGTGAGATCGAGCACGTATGCTTTGTCCGCACCTGTTGCGTATGCCTTTTTTTCTATCGCGGCATAATCCTCTTCCTGACCGACATCTGCACATACGGCTATGATCGATGCGTCGTATTTTTCCTTCAGCCATGTGAGGATGATCGATGTATCCAATCCGCCCGAATAGGCGAGTACTATTTTTTCCTTTGCCATATTTTCCTCCATTTTTGTAAAATTTTCGATAATATCTTGCTTTGTTCACAATAATTATATCATCATTTTACAGTAACTTTATTGTATTTCTCGTACAATAAAGTACAATTTAACTATGAAAACATCGATGAGATATTTTAGAGTAATAGCGATTGTTCTCGTGCTGGTCTTCACGGCACTGTTTGCCTTGTCTTTTCTTACCTCCGGCGTAGCATGGGCGGAGTCTTCCGAAACTTCTGAGTATGAAAGCGCGGGCGATGGCGAAAAGCTCGGCCACAATGTGGAAACGGGTGCCTCAAAAGCGGAAAAGCCCGAATGGGACAGTATAGCGGATATTCCAGGAGTAACTGCCGAGGATGTGAAAGCTGTGGAGAAAATTCTTTCAAAACAGCGAGATTTCACTTACGGCATGGTTGAAAGTTCCGAAACAATGGAAGGGCAGAATAGTGAGATAGAGGGGTATACAGCCCTCATCTGCGATTGGCTTTCGGAACTGTTCGGCGCGAATTTCGTAGCTTCCATCTATGAATGGGAGGAACTGTTCTCTGGCATTGAGGTCGGCACAATTGATTTTTCCGGTGATATAACCGAGACAGAAATACGCAGGAAAAATTTATTCTTTTCGACTCCTATTGCAAACAGGCCGCTGATGACCGCAATGCTGAAGGGAAGCAAGCCTCTTTCGGAACTCGCCGCAGAAAGAATCGTGAACTTCGGTTTCTTTGAGAATTCAGTGGCATTTTTGACCGCCGAGCCGGAACTGTATGAGAACTACGGCAATCATGTCAACATCGTTTCTGTGAGTAGTGTTGACGACGGATATGAACTTTTGAAGTCAGGTGCAATAGATGTTTTTTCTGAAGACGAGAGTACCATTGAGCAGCTGTCATCAAAATCCGATATAGAAATAAAGAGCTTTTTTCCGCTCAAATACAATGAAGTTTCAATCACCACCGGTATCAGCGAGCTGAAGCCTATTATCGATGTCATCGACAAGGCTATTGAAGCGGGCGGCGACGAATATCTGGGAACGCTATACGAGCTTGGCGTGCAGGGCAATAAAAAGGAACAGTTCCGCGAGAGCCTGACAGCAAGAGAGTTGAAGTATTTCAATGCTCATGTCGGCAAGGCAATTCCGGTCGGTTTGACTCCGGCGAACTATCCTATATCGTTTTACAACACCAATGACAATATGTGGTCGGGAATATCGATTGACATCTTGAGTGAAATTTCCGAAATCACAGGGCTTGAGTTCGTTGCCGGAAACGGCCCGTTTGATCTGTGGTCGGATGTGCTCGCAAAACTTAAGGACGGCGAACTACCTATGTCCGTTGAGCTTCTCAAGTCGGATTCGAGGGCGGGGCAGTTCCTCTGGCCGAGCAATTCCTATGCCGCAGACCAGTTTGCTCTCGTGTCAAGAAGCGATACGGCTAAAATTTCGGCGAATCAAGTGATGACGAAGAATGTCGGGCTCCTCAAGGGTACGGTATACACGGAGCGATTTTTGGAATGGTTCCCAAATCAAAAGAAATATGTCGGATATGACAACATCAACGATGCCTTTGACGGGCTTGAGAATGGTGATATTGATCTCGTAATGACGACGGTAAATCATCTTTCGGGAATGACGAATTATTTCGAGAGACCGGATTTTATCGCCAATCTCTTGTTTGACTACACGTCGGAATCCTTTTTTGGCTTCAATGTGAATGAGCCGGAACTCTGCGGGATCATCGAAAAAGCCCAAAATTACGTGGACACACAGGCTATCAGCGAGCAGTGGATCAGAAGGGTCTTTGATTATCAGAAAAAGGAGGCTATCGATCAGAACAAGCGAACTTTGGTGCTCGTCGTATCCCTCGTGGCAGTGATGGCGATGCTTGGTTTCCTTCTGTTCAGAAGACATGGCGAAAGCAAACGCCTGACGAATTTGGTCGAGGAGAGAACGGTTCAGTTGGCCGAGGAAAAGCGCAATGCAGATGAGGCGAGGCAGATGGCTGAGGCGGCGTCGGAAACGAAGTCGAGATTTTTGTCCAATATGAGTCATGAAATGAGGACACCTCTGAATGCGATAATAGGACTTTCGGAACTTTCGCTCAATTACGACGCAACGATAGAGGCCGCGAGGACGAGCCTCGAAAAAATATACAACTCCGGCGTAACACTCCTTGGCATCATCAACGACATTCTCGACTTCAATAAAATTGAGTCCGGAAAGTTTGAGCTCATTCCGGTGGAATATGATTTGCCCAGTGTCGTGAACGATACCGTTACGCTCAACATTGTCAGGATCGGCTCAAAGCCCATCAAATTCAAGACCGTCGTCGCACCCGACTCCCTGTCGCAGCTCTATGGCGACAACCTGAGGCTGAAGCAGATCTTCAACAATTTGCTTTCGAATGCTTTCAAATACACGATGGAAGGCGAAGTGATATGGAGTCTCGGCACCAAAAGAGACGGCGATGTCGTGTGGATTGAGAGCAGCATAAAGGATACCGGCATCGGCATCAAGGAAGAGGACATCGGGAAATTATTCGCCGAATATTCACAGGTCAATACGGCTTCCAACAGGAAAATTGAGGGCACGGGGCTCGGCCTCACCATTACTAAGGATTTGGTTCAGGCTATGGACGGAGAGATTTTCGTTGAGAGCGTCTTTGGCGAGGGAAGCACGTTCACCATCAGGATAAAACAGGGCTTCATTACAGACAAGGAAATAGGGCCTGAAATCGCGGAGCATCTGTCCAATTTCAAATACAGCGACTCGAAGAGGGAACATCACGCGGGATTTGTGAGGCACAGAATGCCATACGCGAGGGTGCTCGTCGTCGATGATGTGGCAACAAATCTCGATGTCGCAAGGGGTATGCTTCGTTCGTACGAGATGGAGATCGACGCTGTTATGAGCGGAAAGGCGGCAATCAGCCTGATAGAGAAGGGCGAGCCGAAGTATTCCGCGATTTTCATGGATCACATGATGCCCGAAATGGACGGCATTGAAGCAACGCATATCATAAGAAATGAAATCGGCACGGATTATGCAAAGAACATTCCCATTATCGCGCTCACGGCGAATGCCATTCGGGGAAATGAGCAGATGTTTCTTGAGAACGGGTTCAATGCGTTCATCAGCAAGCCCATTGATATTGTGCAGATGGACAGCGTGATAATGAGCTGGGTCAGGGACAAGGAAAAGGAAAATGAGCTTGGGCTCGATGTCCACGTTTCCGCTCAGGAAGATGGCGCTTTTGCCGAGAACGACCTCGTTTTGAATATCGAGGGACTTGATGTAGATGTTGCTCTCGGAAGGACGATGGGCGATACGGTTGCATATCTCGAAACGCTTCGCACCTACGCGAACAGCACGATGGACCTTCTGGGCGCGGCCGAGGAGCTTCTCGCTACAGACCTCTATGAATACTCGGTAATAGTCCATGGTATCAAGGGCTCCAGCTATGCTGTCGGTGCAGAGGCTGTCGGAAAGAAGGCGGAGGCACTTGAGCACGCGGCAAAGAATGGAGATAGAGCCTTTGTGAATTCAAACCACGATGATTTTAGTCTTTCTGTTAAAAAACTTCTGGAAGCTCTGAAAAATTATTTTGATAGGCAGGAATCGGGGAAGCCACTTCGTGCCAAGCCGGATGCTGAATTGCTGAGAAAACTCGTGGAGGCGGGGAAGATATATGACATCGACACCGTTGACGAAATTGTCGAACAGCTCGATGAGTTTGAATACTCGGAGGCTCCGGATTTCATGGACGAGCTCAAACTCAAGGTCATCAGGAGCGATTTCTCTAATATTGCCTTGGAATAAGTGGAGTTTTCGGTTTGATTTTCGTATATTTTGGGCATAAAAAAAGATGGGAGACACTCCATCTTTTTTAGTGCATTTTAACTTTACACCTGCGGCTCTATGTCCGCATATTGTGGGGACGGGTGAGTTTAGGCGTTGAAAGCCTTTGCGAATCTGGCGTTGAGTCTTGAAACCTTTCTGTCGGCAGCATTCTTGTGAATGGTACCTTTTGAGGCTGCCTGCTGAAGTTTTTTCTCAGATGAAACAAGCGCTTCTTTTGCCTTGTCCTTGTCACCTTCTTCGAGTGCAGTCTCGAAACTCCTGAGCGTCTCCTTTAGATGAGACTTGACTCTCTTGTTTCTGTTGGTCTTTGTTTGAATCACGCCGATTCTCTTTTTTGCCGATTTGATATTTGCCATAGTATTTACCCCACTTTCTGCAAATTTCCGCAAATTGTCGCAACGTTTATTATATGAGAACGGGAGTGGTTTTGCAAGGTCTTTTTTCTAAATTGACATTTCACCAAAAAGCAGTAAATTCCCAAAGTAAGTTCCACAGTGGACGAGGGAGTGGAATTTAGTGTGAGACGGAATGGTGTAGAATCTTATCTGGGAAATTTTCTTGGATAGGAGGATATGATGACAAATG
>JAISKC010000022.1 GCA_031261345.1 Eubacteriales Family XIII. Incertae Sedis bacterium
AAGAATTTGCTTGGAAATGAATATTGGGCACGTGAGGGTGCGGATTCGGACGGCGGGGCCGAGGCTTCGTTCATTGCCTGCTCGCTTGGAGTGGGTGCTGATCTCGGCTTTTCCGCTGTTGATGTGGATAAGTTCTGGCGGGGCTGTGATGCCCTCATTGCTCGGGACGGGGCTTTTCGGCCTGAGCAGGGCAGCTCTTCTCGGCAGGCTAATGCGGGCAAGTCGGCTTCCGGTGGAGCTGGGTTTGCTGCTGCCGTTTCTTTGGCTTTGGTGCTTGCCGTCTTGGTTTCGGGAGTAATACTCTTTTTGAATCCGCCTTTGGTGTCTGAGGCTCCTGCTGTATCTTCTGCCCCTGCTGTTTTTTCTGGCTTGGCGGCTCCTGAGGCTGAGATTGTTTTTGAGAATGAGGGCGATGAACCAGATGATGTGAATCCTTTCTTTGCGACTGTGGAGGCTTCTGAGGCTTTGTATACAGCTGTTTCTTGGCGTGTTTTGGCGGGGTTCTATGATGGGGCTGCTGCTGCTAATGCCGTCGATGGCGGTGAGGGAGGTCCTTCTGAGGCAGTGGCCTACGGCTATGGGGATTTCATTACTGATTTGTTTGAGACATTGCCCTCGGGCGAGTATCATCTTGCATGGGAGCTCGCGAGTGAAGATGGGTCGGCTGTCATGGTTTATCGGGACTTCACTATTGTGTAAGGGATGGATTGCCGCGGCACTTCGTGCCTCGCAATGACGAGGGGGGACGGCGGACCTGTCCCCTCTCTTGCCCTTTTGTGATATAATGGATAAATATGAGCACGAAAAGACGAAATTCGAAAAAGAAAAAACATAGTAACGCAGGATTCCACTTCTGTCTAGTTTTGATATTTTTCGTGGTCCTGATAGGATCGACGGGAACATTGCTTTGGCTTAACGGTTTTTTTTCAGCGGAGGGCACATCATCGTGGTCGCTGTTCAACAATCCGGCGATATTGCAGGAGGAGAAAGTTCCGATGGATCGAGTATTCATAGTTGGTGATTCCATTACATTGGGCGCAGAGGCTGAACTTCGGGAAAAGATACCCGGAGCCGCCGTCGATGGAGTTGTCGGGCGTTCTGCGCCAACGGGTCTCGAGATTCTGACGGATCTGAAAGAAGACGGTATACCGCTTGATTATGTGGTGATAGGTCTCGCAAACAACGTTCATCAAGATGAGATAAAGAGCTTCCGAGCGATGCTGGATTTGCTATCGGACGAGGCCACCAGAATAGTTTTCGTTACTGGTCACGGCAAGGCGGATATGAAAGCCGGAAACGAGTTCATACGTACGCTTCCAAATTTATACGACAATGTTACCGTCGCAGATTGGGATGAGGCGATTTCAGACCACGAGGAATGGCTCGGCGGCGACGGAATTCACGTATACAACAAGAAGGCGAACACCCTATACGCCGACCTCGTCTACGACGCGTTGATTCGCTGAGCATAGCAACAGTTTATATCCCGTTTAAATTCATGATCTAAAATGGCAGATTAGGAGGAGAATTCTATGAGCCACATAATGGTTGTCGATGATGATGAATATATAAGGGAGCTGGTCAGCGCTCTTCTCATTCGCGATGGCTTCACCGTGAGCGAGGCGACGGACGGCAGGGACGCGCTGAAGAAACTCGGCGGCGGCGATGTCGATCTTCTGATTGCTGACGTGATGATGCCAGAGATGGACGGTTTTGAGCTTCTTGGCTACGTCCGAAAATATTACGAGGATATGCCCGTGCTCATGTTGACCGCCAAATCAGATGTGAGCCAGAAGGTGAAGGGTTTTGAGACGGGTGCGGACGATTATTTGACGAAGCCTTTTGAGCCGGCCGAGCTCATCGTGCGCGTGAAGGCGTTGCTTCGGCGCTACAACATTTCGCAGGCCCAGAGTGTTCGCATAGGCGACCTCGTTCTCGATCGTGGCTCCTATACGGTAACAGTAATGGTAACGGTAAATGCGGGCACTGATGGGGACGCAAAGGCTTCGGGTGAATCCGGCTCTATGAGAATGGATATCCCGATGAAGGAATTCGAGCTGCTCTTCAAGTTGGCTTCGGCCGAGGGTCAGACTTTCACGAGGGATACTCTGATTGAAGACCTTTGGGGTTGGGATTTTGACGGCAACGAGCGAACTCTCGATGTCCACGTGGGCAGACTTCGTGAGAGATTCCCCGCGGACAAGTATCATTTCAAAATCACGACAATCAGGGGTATAGGCTACAGAGCGGAGACCGTCAAATGAGCAAAAATCAAAGTACTGGATTGCGGGTCAAGCCCGCAATGACAGTTGAAACTACAGAGCGGAGACGATCAAATGAATAGTAATGTGAATTGCGATGATGCAAAGTCTTCTTCTAAAGGCAAACATTCGGCTTATCAAATTCTATTGAGATTGCTGACTCTGCCCATCATGCTTGCTATTTTGACCACGCTTCTCTTCGCCGGAAATAAGGTGGGGAGGATAATATTTGCACGAGACGGCGAGCCCCTTTCCGTCCCCGAGTTTTATGTTTCAGCTCTTATAGGGATCGTGTTCTTCGCCTCCTTCGCCTTCATCGTGTCGCATTTGCAAAGAATGATACACAGGCAAAAATTTGGAACGGAACAGGGTGGACAGCTCGGGCACGAAATGGAAGCCATCACCGATGCATTATCGAAAATTTCTCGGGGAGATTTCACTGTCATACTTCCCGAAATGAGCGGAAGGCATCCTTTGAGTGAGCTCACGAGCAGCATAAACAAGATGGCACGGGAGCTCGGCTCAATCGAGCAGATGCGGCAGGACTTTGTGTCCAATGTGTCGCATGAAATCCAGTCTCCTCTCACATCTATTACGGGATTTGCGGAACTTCTGAAGGACGAAAACCTGCCCGAGGAGAAACGGCTGCATTATCTTGAGATAATAGAAACCGAGAGCAAGCGTCTCTCATCGCTCAGCGAAAATCTGCTGAAACTATCTTCTCTTGAGATGGACGATGCGGAGCTTTCAAGACAATCCTTTCGTTTGGACAAGCAGATAGAAAAGGCTATCCTGATGCTCGAGCCGCAGTGGTCGGGCAAGGCCATAAATATTGAGGCTTCCCTTGATGAGATAGCTTACGATGGAGACGAAAGTCTACTGTCGCAGGTATGGATCAATCTACTCGGAAACGCCATCAAGTTCACCCCACACTCGGGGCGAATAAGCATTTCGCTGTCGGAAACCGGAGGCGGCATCGCTATCGAAATAGCCGACTCAGGCATAGGCATTTCACCGGAAGATCAGCTCCGTATATTCGAGCGGTTCTACAAGGTGGACAAGGCTCGAGACCGTTCGCTCGGCGGCAATGGGCTTGGACTTTCCATCGTAAAGCGCATAATAGACCTTCACTTAGGGCAAACTGCAGTCCAAAGCGTGCCCTACAAAGGAACAAAATTTACTATTACACTTCCCGTTTAATCTCCATTTACATCCAATCTATTTTCAGTTTAATTTTCAAATTTATACTCTTTATATAAGCTAATAGCGTAGTTACCTTTGGCGGAGGGGCACCCATAATGGGCCCCTAACACCAAAAGGGAATTTACACTAAATTGTAACAGCTACAATTTTGGAATTTTGACAAACTCGCTTCGCTCAAACAGTGTCAAAATTTCGCCAAAATTGTATCTGAACAATTTGTAAATTCAGCTTTCGGCAAGGTTGCCCATTATGGGTGCCCCTCCGCCATCTAAATGCAGTAGTGAATAAAGGAGAGATAGTATGGCTAAGATGATAGAAGTTTGCAACTTGAGCAAGAAGTATGCTCGGGCAAAGGAGTTTTCGGTGAGCGACGTTTCGTTTGACGTGGACGAGGGCGAGTTTTTCGCATTTCTCGGACCCAATGGCGCGGGGAAGACCACCACGATTTCGATATTGACTACCACGCTCTCGATGACCGAAGGTAGCGTGAAAATCGCAGGCTACGACGTCATGAAGGAATCGCAGAAAGTTCGCAACAATGTGGGCATCATATTCCAGAAACCGAGCCTCGATCAGAATCTGACGGCCGAGCAGAATATCAGGTTTCACGCCTGCCTTTACGGCATGTACACCTACAGCCCCACGTTCAGTCTCATGCCCGAATCTTACAAGAAACGCGTCTATGAACTCTCGGAGGTGGTCGGAATTCAGGACAGCCTTTTCAAGCCGATCAAGAAGCTTTCCGGCGGCATGCAGAGAAAGCTTGAAATCATCAGGAGTCTCGTCCATACGCCGAAGGTGCTCTTCCTCGATGAGCCTACGCAAGGGCTTGATGCGGTAAGTCGCAGGGGGCTTTGGGATTATATCGATGGTGTCAGGAAGGAATACGGGACGACGGTTTTCCTCACGACGCACTATATCGACGAGGCGGAGAATGTTGACAAAGTTGCCATTATCAAGAAAGGGCAGATTGCCATTCAGGGCTCGCCGGAAGAGATGAAGAACAGTCTTCTGCGGCACGAGGTCGTGCTTGACGCTGACGATAGATATGGCCTTGTTTTCGAACTCACGGAAATGGGGTTGAGGCCGCAGGTGGGCGAAAACATCATCGTGCCGTGCGGGAATTTGTCGCCGCAGAAAATCATTTCGGGGCTGACCACGGAGTTGTCGGTTTTGAAAATCAAGGAGCCGACCCTTGAGGACGCATACGTGGAGTATATAGGAAGCAGTTTTTCTGAAACGGAAAATGACACGGAGGCAGAAGGGGGTGCAGCAGCATGAACACAGCAGTAGCAAGAGATGCAGGAAACGTCGCAAAAACTAAGGAAGAAGTATTGGAGAAGATTGAAGTCATGAAATCAAATATAGCAGAGGCAGGCGTGAAAAAGGGAAAATCCAAAATCGCGAGGGAGGCGAATGCGATACTGACCATCATCGCGAGAGATGTCCTCCTTGGCCTCAAGAGCCCCGGCATGCTCGTGATGTATTTCGGCATGCCCCTCATCATGATGGGAATGATCGGCGGAAATCTCGCTCAGAATATGGCGGGTGGCCTCGGCTTCGAATTCGGCACGTTCATGCTCGTCGGCATGCTCATCAACATGCTGTTCATGGTAACGTCGATGGGCCTGACCTCGCTCGTCGATGACCACGAGACGGACTTCACTCAGGAGATGATGATAAGCCCCGTTTCCAGATACTCCATAGTGATTGGGAAAATCTTAGGGTCGGCCTTCGGTGGAATTCTCAGCATGATAGGCACCTGCATAGTCGGGCTCTTCATGGGCTACACGCTCACTCTCTCCCAGTGGCTCGCCATTCTCGCTCTCTCGCCCCTGATTTGTCTTTCGGCAGGGGCGCTGGCTATGATTATTTTCGGGGTAATAAAGAGCAATAAACTGGCAAATCTGGCGGCCATGCTCATAGTAATGCCGCAGATGTTTCTCTCCGGAGCTATCATTCCGATTGCCAACTCGACAGGTATACTGTATGTCCTGAGCCGCTGTATGCCTATGACTTACTGCCTCGACCTCGTGCGCTCGGTCGTCTACGCAGGCTCTCCCGAATATGACAGCATAGTCCTTTTCAACCCCGTCCTGAACTGCGTAGTGATAGTGGGCCTGACGGCTGTGTGCCTCGCTGTGGGAACCTATCTCTTCGCAAGGAGTGAGAAAGACCGGTAGAAATAGACGACACGTTTGCAATTATTACTTCAATTCCGTCTTTGAGAATTTACCAAAGGCTATTACTAAGAATACGGCCAGTGTGAGGGCACTTATGGCAATCGCCTGAATGTAGGTCGAGGAGACGGGATTGGTCTCAATGGCATAATACTGCGTCCACGGATTCCAGTATATAGAATTTTCCCTGAACGCGAAAAGCAGGCTGGAGCCGACATTGATGAAGAAATATACGCCGATGTTGATACCGATGGCGGCTCCCTGACTCTTGATGAGAAAGCCCATCGCAATGAAGACGGAAGTCATACCCAAAACGCAGACGTAGTTTAAGAGAGTCGGAGCTACTATATCCTGCATGATTCCATGCGGCAGGGCTTGCGGTCCGGCGACAATCAATCCCACTGTAGACGTAAGTGCCAAGGGGACGAAGTAAAAAAGAGTCATAGCGGCAATGAAGCTCACGCTCTTGACTATTACAAACCTCTGCCTGCCGGAACCCGACAGCACCGCCGCCTGAGCAAATCTGTTCGAATATCCACCGGAGATTGAAAATCCTGCGAATACCGCACCTATGATCAAGAACGCATCCATAGTTCCATTGAGAATGCTCGCGAATATCTCATAGCTGCCGAACTTCGAATGAAGGCCCCCCGCGAGTCCGATTGCGGATATTGCGGTCGCCGCAAGCAACATAATTAGAACCTTCAGAGTAAAAAACGTATTTTTGAATTCCCATTTAAATAATTTAAGCAATTTTCCTACCTCCGTTTGTGTTTTCTGTGAGCAGGTCGATATAATATTCTTCAAGAGATCTTCCTGCCGCCTCTACTTGTAGCTGTTCGAGTGAGAGTTGCTCGATGATGCGCCCGTGGCTGATGATGATGTAGTCGGTCGCCAGTTGATATAGTTCGGCCAAAATATGGCTTGAAATGAGGATTGTGATGCCGTAATCCCGATTGAGAGACTTCAAAAGATTTCTCATTTCTACCATTCCCATAGGATCGAGGCCATTTGTCGGTTCATCCAATATCAACAGTTCGGGACTGTTCACGAGTGCAAGGGCTATGCCCAATCTCTGCCGCATGCCCAAGGAAAAATTCCTCACCTTTTTGTTTCCGGTGTTGCCGAGCCCGACTATTTCCAGTAATTCTCGCATTTGGGCCCTGTCGGATTTTCCGTAAAGTAGCCCTTGTGTGAGCATGTTGTTCATTGCATTTTTGTTTTGGTAGAGAATCGGATTTTCCACAATGGCCCCGATTTTTTGTCGAGCCTCGTCGATTTCCTTTGGCTGGCTTGTGCCAAATAGTTCGAAATTGCCAGAAGTGGCCTTGCTCAGTCCAGTAAGCACCCTGATGGCTGTGGTCTTGCCCGCACCGTTTTCTCCGATGAAGCCGTATATGCCGCCCCGCTTGACATCGAACGTCGCGCAATCGAGTGCCCGTTGACCGGCATATTCCTTGGTCAAATTTTCAAGTTTCAAAATGTAATCGCTCATAATAACCTCCTGTTACTGTATTACTGTATTAGTGTATTAAGCTCCTAATACAATAATACAATAGCAGAGTAAAAAACTCTTGTCAAGCATAAGTTGAAAAGAGTTTTTGCAAATTTTTTGAGCCGCTATTGCGAGCGATTAACGTTTTCTACTCAAATGAGAATTTGTATTTGGTGAGGCCGAACCTATCGCGCAGCTCCACGAACTCCTTCTGGACGGCTTCGTTGACGGGAACGCCTCTATCTTTGCGCTCTAGCCAAATTTCGTATTCCTTCTCTCCGGCAGTCCAGATGCGGTCCTGCCCCGGTGCTTTCTGTGAAGCCCGCAGCGTCCGGAGAATGTCGCCGGCTGTTTTCCTGAATTCCTCAAGTCCCATGAAGGCCTCGGGGTCTATCGCCATGAAGAAGTGCCCGAGGTGGTAGGGTACTTTTTTCCCGTCCTCAAATCCCAGCAGACTCTTCATGAAATTGCCCTGTTGCAGGGCCGCGCAGAGTATCTCCACCACGGTCGCGTATCCGTAGCCCTTGTAGCCACCGAGCTCCTCGCCCGCACCGCCGAGAGGCGCGAGTGCCGCGGTGCCGTCGACCAAGGCCTTGAGAATGTAAGTAGGGTCGGTGAGCGTGCCGCCGTCATGGTCTATCACTTGGCCGGCCGGTGTCTTCTTGCCGACGCGTTCCTCATATTCAATCTTGCCCCGCTGAGTAATAGATGTGGCGCAGTCGAGCACGAAAGGGAAGTCCTCGTCCGTCGGGAGGCCAAAGGTGATGGGGTTTGTGCCGAGCATATTCTCCACTCCGAAAGTGGGCGCAATCGAAGGCCTCGCATTTGTGCCCGTGATGCCGATGAGGCCGGCCTCGGTAGCCATGGTCGCATAATACCCTGCGATGCCGTAGTGCGTCGAGTTTCTCACGGCCGTCATTCCCATCCCATATTTTTTGGCTTTGTCGATTGCCATTTCCATCGCACGCGTTCCAATCACTTGGCCCATGCCGTCATGTCCGTCTATTACTGCCGTTGTGGCTGTCTCACGCAAGATCTCAAACTCGGTGACAGGCTTCTGGATACCGTCCCTGATTCTATCGATATAGATGGGTTTGAAGCGGTTGACCCCGTGCGACTCGATGCCTCTTTTGTCGGATTCGAGCAGCACGTCAGTGCATATCTCCGCGTCGTGTGCGGGCACGCCGGACGCCACGAACACATCGGTCACAAAGGAGAAGAGCGTCTCCCAATCAACGTACACATAATCATTATTTTTCATATTCACTAACCTCCAATAAATACTTCTATCTTAAAATAGTAACACATTGGCAAGAGGGGGGACAGGTCCGCTGTCTTGTTTTCTGGAAATAAACAGGACAGCGTGTACTATTCGGGAATATGGTAATAAAACGTGACTGAATTTTACCGAATTGGCGAATAGTACGCGTTCACCACCTCCCGTCATTGCGGGCTCCGACCCGCAATCCACCCACAAAATTATTCCGATTTGTTCAAAATAATTGTTGGAAAAACTTGACAAGGTGTAAATCTGTGATATACTTTCCATAAATTAGTATTATTGTATTAAACAGGATTGGAGAGCATTATGACAGTTGATAGGGGAAATAGGGA
>JAISKC010000041.1 GCA_031261345.1 Eubacteriales Family XIII. Incertae Sedis bacterium
CTCTATGGACCGAAGAACTTCGACACTTGGTCGCTGCTCGACCTGATTCTCACGGTCCTAGGCGTGGTGTTTGCCATCGTATCGTCGGTGAAGATAGAGGTCGCTCGTAGAAGAGAAGAGGACGAAAATGGCCTAGCAAAATACAGGTCGGGGGCCGATGATGATGTGCGGAAGAGAAGGCCGATATTCGCAGTGCTCACAGCTATCGCGGCTGTCTTTGGCATAGTTCTCTTCATATTCACGCAGGATATGAGAAACCCGATGGTCTTGATAGACTGGTGGACAATCGCATTTGCGGTGTTGTTTGTCTTCGAGCTCCTCTTCGTGAAACTCACTACGAAGCGGGAAAAGGAGGAGGAAGAACAAGCCGCCTTTGTGTAAGGGATGGATTGCCGCGGCACTTCGCGTGCCGCAATGACACAACAATTCGTGGCGATGATGCTGATATTGTGGTATAGTAGACTTCGTAAAAAAATATAAATTTTTGAAAGAAATACGCGGAACCGCATATAGGAGGATTGATTATGGCCGGTAATGACAAGAAAGACGACATTCAGGAAGATGATTCACTGATCATCACACTTGAGTTTGACGATGGATCGGAAGTTGAGAGCGAGGCTCTTGGCGTTTTCGAGGTTGACGGGCAGGAGTATATCGCGCTCGCACCGAACGACGGGACTGATGATGTCTACATCTACAGATACACCGAGATCGAAAATACCGACGAGTTCGAGTTGATTGACATCGACGACGAAGCCGAGTTTGAAAAGGCCGTCAGCGTTTTCGACGAGCTCATGTCAGAAGAATAGAGCAGGTGGCCGCTACTCCGGTGATTTGAGCGAGCTGACCGGCTCGATTCTGTGGAGCTTCGGCTGCATCATTATGTTCACGGCCAAACAGCAGATCAGCGTGAACAATACTGCGAGAATATAGCTCAGAGGGTGTATCGTCTTTGGGAAGGCGACCTCGTCGATTTCGACGGCGTTCATGACGTGACTGTGTAGGGCGATGCCGACAAACAATCCGGCAATCGTTCCCATTACTGTCAATATCATACTTTCGCTGAAAATGTATCTGAACAATTCGATTTTTTTATAACCGAGAACTTTAAGGGTGGCTATCTCCCTTTCCCTCTCGGTTATATTTATGTTGATGAGATTGTAGAGCACGACTATTGCGAGTGCCGCGGCCATCAGCCTGATCAGGAGTATGATGGCTCCCATATTCTTGGAAACGTCGTTCATCAATTCCTTCATTTCTTCCGAGCTATACGCGTAGTCGATGCCGTCGGTCTCGAGGAACTTCGTCAGCGCCGCATCCACTGCAGGCTTGCTCGTGTCGTCCGATTTGAGCATGATGATTTTGAAAACCGGCTCCGAACCCAGCGTCTTCTCGTAGTCTTCGGGCGTGATATAGATGTAATTGTAGATGTAGTTCGTGGCTATGCCCGACACGAAAATGTCGGCTTTTTTTCCGGAAGCCAGCTTGACGTTCACGACATCGCCTACTTTGGCGGCGACGGTATCCGCGAGTTTTTTGGAAATCACGCCGTTTGCCACGTTTGGTTCATCGCTTGTCTTGGGAAGTTTCGTCAAGTTTATGTTCTTGCCGAGGTGCTTTGCGTCGGGCATTATCACGAAGTCGGAGAATTTCTCAGGCTCCTTGGGCACGGACAGGTATACGGTAATTGCGTTGGATTTTTTGCCTGCATGCTTGACCGTGATGGCACTTTCGGACGTGTAAAGATAATCTCCGTATTTGCCGACTTCCTTGTCAATGCTTTTGATTTCTTCAGAGGTCGCCTCGTCGTCCACCATGACCGTAACGTCAGATTGGACAATTTCTCCGTATTGCCTGTCCGCGATATCTCTGATGGAATCCTTGAGCCCCATTCCTGTCAGCAGAAGGGCGCAGCAACCCGCGACGCCGATGACTGTCATGATGAGCCGCTTCTTGTATCTGAAAAGATTGCGCGTGGTAACTTTGCTGTGAAAGCTCAGATGTTTCCATAGCAGCGGAATGCGTTCGAGAAGAACCCTCTTGCCGGCCCTCGGTGCTTTTGGACGCATCAGCTCGGCGGCCGGAGCTTTCTGCTCGCTGTAGCAGGCGGCGAAGGTTGCTATCATCGTTGCGGCAATTCCCGCTATGAGCGCTATGGCAGTGGTGAGGGGGACCAGATGAATCTGCAAGTCGCCCATCGAGTATAGCTGAGAATAGGCATGCCATATACGTCCAGGGAAGAGCAAAACGCCTGCTATTACTCCGAACACGCTGCCCAGAAGCGAAATCACTCCCGAATAGAGCAGATACTTCATCAAAATGCTTCTTTTGGTGAGGCCGATAGCCTTGAGCGTCCCAACCTGCGTGCGCTGCTCCTCAACGAGTCTCGTCATCGTGGTGAGGCAGACGAGGGCGGCGATGAGGAACATGAAGGGAGGAACGGTCGTGGCAAGCGAGGAAATCCTCTCGTAATTTGGCTTGAAACCGTCGTAGCCAGGGTTGTCGTCCCTTGTGAAGAAGAGCCATTCGGGGGTCTCTATGGTCTCAACCTCAGCGAGACCGTCGTCGATTTTCTTTTGGCCGTCGTCAATTTCTCGTTGCCCGTCTGCAATTTCCGTCCGTGCTTTCGCGGCATTTTCGTCATATTCCGCGCGGCCCGAGGCGAGCTTTTCTGCCGCAGCGTCAAGCTCGAGTTTTGCTGCCTCTAGGGCGGCTCTGCCCGAGGTGAGTTCCGCTTCTGATTGATTGAGCTGCGCTTCGCCGGCTGCTATCTGTGCCTCGCCGGCTTCGATAGTAGCTCGGAGCTCGTCGGGATTGATCGGCAAACGTTCCGGCGGCACGCCCGGCGGTATGGCAGCGAACTGCGCTTTTGCTTCTTCAATCTGCTTTTTGGATGCCTCGATATCAGCTCTTCCCTTGGCGAGCTGAGCCTCTCCGTTTTCAATTTCCGCAAGATTTGCCTCATAGTCAGAGAGTCCAGATTGGTATTCTGCTTCGCCTTTCTCGATTTCCAGTAGGGCGTCGGCGAGCTTTGAATCCGCCTCGGCTTTGGCATCATCGAGTTCCGCCTGCGCCTCGTCAAGCTCGGCCTGAGAATCAGAGAGTTCATCTCTCGCATCTTGTACAATTTCATCATGACGCAAAACGGCTCTTTCCTCCGTCAGTCTTTCGAGCTCGTCCGTCTTTTCTTCAATCAGCTCCTCATATTCGCTCCCGAAAGGTGAAATCTTTGAGGACTCGTCAAAGAGAATGGCTATATCGGTGAAATAATCGCTGTCAAAGGCTTTCTCAGAAACGTAGATGAATCCTGCAATCTCACCGCTTCCGAGGGCTGTACGACCTCTGCTGAAGGATATGTATTCAGAGGAGTTGCAGATTCCGACGACCTCGAATTTGCGTTTTTTCAGTATGGAGATTTCCGCACCTTCCGTCTCGCCCGTTATCTCAACCTTCTCGCCGATAGGTATCTCAGCATGAGCGTCAATGATACATTCGTCAGCCGCTTTTGGCATTCTGCCTTCTAGAATCGTGAGCCTATCCAGATAACTCGCGTTTGAGGCTTTGGTGTTTTTTGGCAGGCTGATAATGGAGAAGACGGGAAGGGTATCCTCGTATTTTATCTTCGCCGTGAGGCTATATCTGGGCATTACTGCCGCCACGCCGTCAGAAGAAGCGATTGCTTTTACGTCATCTTCCGTTATCCCCATAGTTGACATCAGCCTCATGTCGGCCAACTTTTCCCGCTCGAAATACTTTTCGGCCGTCCACTTCATGGAAGGAGCGGTCATGCCGATGCCCGCAAAAAAGCCCGAGCCCAGAGCAATGATGATGAATATTGCTATGAAACGACCGGGGCTGCTAGTGAGATCCCTTATGACATTCTTCCTGAAGGTCTTTTTCATAGTTCTCCGCTACCAGTCTATTTCCGAGATTGCTTTGGGGTTTTCTATGAGCTCGGTGCTCGTAATGGCGCCGTTTTTGACGTGTATCACCCTGTCGGCGACCTCAGCTATCACGGAATTGTGAGTAATGAGAACTACGGTCGTGCCGCTTTCCTTGCAGGTGTCGTGCAGAAGCTGAAGGATGTGCCGCCCCGTGTCGTCGTCGAGCGCACCCGTGGGCTCGTCGCAGAGTAGGAGCTTCGGATTTTTCGCCAAGGCTCTTGCGATGGAGACCCTCTGCTGCTCGCCGCCCGAAAGCTGTGCCGGAAAATTGTCTATTCTGTGTGCGAGCCCGACCTTGCCTAAAACCTGCGTCGGATCAAGTGGGTCAATGCCCATTTCCGTTGTGATTTCAACGTTTTCGAGTGCTGTGAGATTTTGAATCAGGTTGTAGAACTGGAAGACGAAGCCTACATCGGTTCTCCTGTATAGCGTGAGCTCGTTCTCGCTGAGAGCTGAGATTTCCCGTTCGCCCAGATGAATCCGGCCTGTCGTCGCTCTGTCGATGCCGCCGAGAATGTTGAGTATCGTCGTCTTGCCTGCACCTGAGGCCCCGACAATTACGCAAAATTCCCCTTCCATTACTGAGAATGAGGCGTCGGCTAGGGCTTTTATTTCAACCTCACCGGACTTGTATATCTTAGAAACATCTTGAAAATCAATAAAATTTGCCATTAAACGACCACTTTCTTCATTTTTGTGCACGCGCACAATTTCCTCTATAAAATTATAACACATTATGATAAACTAATAGAAAACACTGATTAATTAACATCACTGCTTTTATATTGCCTTTTGCCCCAACTCTTCGGCAAAAATCCTCGGAATACTGCTAGTATTCCTACGTTTTTTGCCTATGACTTGAGACAAAAATCAACACAAAATCAGCAATGTTACTTAATCAATGCTTCCTAAATTGTTTGAATTGTTTGAAAATTTTTTTGTTCATATATAGTAAGGTGGTGGTTTTGTGTTTACAGGTGTTGGCGGAGTCCTCATAGCGGTAGGGCTGATCGTATTGGTAGCTGTAGTTTTTGTCATTTGCATCAGGGGGGAACTAAAGTAATGTTTGATTCATTTCAGGTTGCAGGCGAGATATACCTGCTCGGTTTCGTTATTGCTATGGTCATGGCCGCCATCATAAAGGTCATGCTTTTCATCATAAATAAGACCGAGGGGAGGAGCAAAAAATGAATTTGGCGACTCTCTTTCAGGGGATAGGGACCCTATTTGCAGTAGAACCGGCGGTCGCAATCGGCAGAATCGTCCTCATCGCACTCGGAATCGTGCTCGTCATACTCGGGGCAAAAAAGACGCTCGAGCCACTCATCATGGTTCCGATGGGCTTCGGCATGGCGGCGGTCAACGCGGGTGTGCTCTTTATGGAAGCCGGCAAGGTTGGAAATATCATCATAGATCCGATGGTTTCTGACACGGACGAGCTCATGAATATCATGCAGATTGATTTTCTGCAACCGATTTACACTATGATGTTCAGCAACGGTCTCATAGCCTGCCTCGTGTTCATGGGCATCGGAGTCATATGCGACATCAGCCCCGTGCTCAGGTATCCGTTCACGAGTATGCTCGTCGCGATGTTTGCGGAGCTCGGGACGATAGCGACCTATCCAATCGCAACGGCCATGGGCTTTTCCCCGGGTGAAGCAGCTGCAGCCGCGGTAATAGGAACTGCGGACGGGCCTATGGTGTTGTTCACTTCTCTCATGTTGGCGCCGAAACTTTTCGTGCCCATCACAATCGTTGCATACCTCTATCTCAGCCTCTGTTATGGCGGTTATCCGTTCATCATCAAGGCGCTCGTTCCTAAACATTTGAGAGCGCAGGCTATCACGCAGACGAAGAAGCAGTACAACATCAGCCCGAAAGCGAAAATCCTCTTTGACATCATCGCTTGCACGCTGCTCTGCTTGCTTTTTCCTGTGGCAGCACCGCTCTTCCTCAGCTTTTTCCTCGGAAATGCCATCAAGGAATGCGCTATCACGAAGTACAATGAGCTGCTCGAAAACGTGTTTCTCTATGCGGCTACATTCTTCCTCGGGTTGCTTCTGGGCGTCCTCTGCGATGCGAGGACACTTCTCGATCCGGTCGTCCTGCAGCTCCTCATACTCGGCATCATCGCACTCGGTCTTGCAGCTGTAGGAGGTATCGTCGGTGGCTACATCGTCTGGGGTATCAACCACAAGAATTTCAATCCGACTATTGGCATTGCCGGAGTGTCCTGCGTGCCGACAACGGCAAAATTGGCGCAGAAAGCCGTGCATGAGCAGAACAAAAAGGTATTCATCTTGCAGTTTGCCATGGGTGCGAACGTCTGCGGCGTCATCACCTCGGCTATACTCACGGGTCTTTACATTACTATCATACCGACGATAATATAGCTGGAATCTAGCCCGAAACGCGTACTATTCCTGAATTCGGTCAAAAAACACCCCTCGTTTTTACCGAATTCGGGAATAGTACGCGGACGCATTACTATACACAAACTCCACGAACTCTTTACATCGATTTTATTGACTTTGAATTTGAAGGCAAGTAACCTTTAATAGTACTGAAAAATTTGACGGGGATATTGGTACGGGGGCAAGCGATCGATTTTAGGAGGTAGTATGTTAAATTATATTGATAGTAATGATATGGGACGGGGGATTCACGATTGGCTCGACAGCCACTTTCATTTTTCGTTTTCGGATTATTACAATCCTGACAACATCAATTTTGGCGTTCTCAGAGTTATCAATGACGATTTGGTGAAGGCCAACAACGGGTTTGGTCCGCACCCGCACGAAAACATGGAAATCATATCGTACGTCGTCGAAGGCGAGCTGACGCACGGTGATAGTATGGGCAACGACAACACGCTCACGAGGGGGCAGGTTCAATATATGAGCGCGGGGACGGGTGTCGTGCACAAAGAAGCGAACCACACGGACAAGACTCTGAGATTTTTGCAGATTTGGATTCTGCCGGACAAGCGCGGCTACAAGCCCAATTACGGGGACGTGCTCTTTGACGTTGAGGATAGAAGGGACAACTGGCTTCCCATAGCGACGTGGACGCGAAATAGCCAAAGCGACGCGCCGATAAAGATTCATGCCGATGTGAATGTCTATGCGTCGCTGATTTCAGAAGGCAAGACGCTGGACTTTCCCGTGGAAGTAGGCAGGCAGGCTTACCTCGTTATAATAGAAGGAAACGCCGTGATAAACGGGATAGCCTTCAGCGACCGCGACGCGCTGGAAATCATAGAAGAATCGATCACCGTGGAAGCGTTGAGCGAAGCCCATGTCCTGATCATAGAAATGGCGAAGGAATGACAATCATTGGAATAGACCTTGGGACTACCAATAGTCTGGTAGCGTATTTTACATCGGAAGGACCGCAGATCATCCCGAATTCATTTGGGGAACATCTGACCCCTTCAATCGTCAGCATAGCGGATGACGGCGAGATATTCACGGGGAAAATCGCCGCGGAGCGCAGGTTCACAAATCCCGGGAGCACGGCTTCCGTCTTCAAGCGCAATATGGGCACAAAGAAGGAGTACAATCTCTCCGGACGAACATTTTTGCCGGAAGAATTGTCTTCCTTCATTATCAAGAAGCTCAAAGAGGACGCGGAGGTCTTTCTCGGGGAGAAAATCACAGAAGCGGTCATAAGTTGCCCTGCGTATTTCAGCGATGCACAGAGGCGCGCGACAAAGACGGCAGGGGAGCTCGCGGGACTTCGCGTCGAAAGAATCGTCAGTGAGCCTACGGCGGCGGCTATCGCCTACGGACTCCACGAGAGACCGGATTCGGCGAAATATCTGATTTTTGATTTGGGCGGAGGGACGTTTGACGTTTCGATACTCGATTATTCAAACAACATCATGGAGGTTCGTGCCGTCGCGGGTGACAATTTCCTCGGTGGTGAGGACTTCACGGAAGTGCTGATAGAACTGTTCATGCAGAAGCACGGCATAGATGAGGATTCGCTGCTGGTCCGCGAGTCGATGGGGCTATACAAGGCGGCGGAGACTGCAAAGCTCGGATTTTCGAAGGATAAGGCCGTTCGAATGCAGTGTATCATCTCTGGCGAACAGGTGCAAATGGACGTGTCCCTTGCTGAGTATGAGAGGGCCTGTGCTCCTTCGCTCGCGCGATTGAACGCCCCCGTCATCAGGGCTCTGAAAGATGCGTCGGTTCGTGTGGCCGATGTCGATACGGTCGTCCTCGTCGGGGGCGCGACGAAACTTCTCATCGTCCGAAACTTTGTGGGCAAGCTCTTTGGACTGCTTCCCGCTTCCACCATCAATCCTGACGAGGCGGTGGCTCTCGGCGCGGCGGTTCAGGCTGCGATGAAGGAGCGAAACGAGGCTATAAGGGAGCTGCTTTTGACGGATGTCTGCCCCTACACACTCGGCACAGAGGTAGCTTACGTCCGCGAAAACGGAATGATTCAGACGGGCAACTTCATGCCCATCATCGAGCGAAATACGACCATACCCACGTCGAGGGTGGAGCGCGTCTACACTCTGCACGACGGTCAGAAACAGGTTGAGGTTGAAATTCTTCAGGGCGAGAGTCGAAACGTGAAGGACAATATTTTCCTCGGCAGTCTTGAGATACCGTTGCCCCCCGGTCCCGCAGGAAGCGAAGCTGTAGACATTCGTTACACCTACGATATAAACGGCATACTCGAGGCTGAGGTGACGGCCATCAGCACGGGCGAGCAGAGGGTCTGCGTCATCGAGAAGAACCCCGGCACCATGACGAAGGAAGAGGTTTCTCGTTGTATTGCACAGCTCCAAGGCCTGAAGATTCA
This sequence comes from Eubacteriales Family XIII. Incertae Sedis bacterium, assembly GCA_031261345.1. Lineage (GTDB taxonomy): Bacteria > Bacillota > Clostridia > Peptostreptococcales > Anaerovoracaceae > JAISKC01. The sequence goes on from JAISKC010000041.1 coordinate 8,766, forward strand.
CCCCAGAGACAGGGATGAATACCGGTATCTCATCGAAAAGGGTGAGCGTCTTTATCGCGAAAATATCGGCGATTTGCGGCGGCAGATTGGTGAGGTGATGGCCTCTTTCGACGAAGTGCTCGACAAGCAGGATAGGAAGAAGATAGATGAGGCGGCTGCGGAGCTAAAGGATTTTTTCCGCAATATTGACGATTTTGAATAGGAGATTCTTTTATGAGTAATAGTAATAGTAATGAGATTTGGGGGATATTGGGGATCGCTGAGACGAAGGATGAGGAAGCTATAAAGGCTGCCTATATGACTCTACTTCCGGACTTTCATCCGGAGGACGACCCTGAAGGATTTCAGCGTCTTCGCAGGGCGTATGAGGATGCGGTTTCTTTTGCAAATGCGCCAGAGGACGATGAAGAGGTGCCCGATACCACGGAGTCAGGGCTGATAGTTTCTGAATTCAAGGAAATCGTAGCGGACTTCGTTCGTAGGCTCAATCCATCTGAGTGGCAGGCTGTGCTTGACAGAGATATCTGCGCGGGAATTGATATGAAGTTGGAAATCGGGGAGAAACTGCTCGTCTTTTTGATGAACGATCCGTATTTGCCGAATGAGATTTGGAAGCTACTCGATTCGTTCTTTTCATGGAGCAGTATGGCGGATTTTCTGAAGGAGAAATTTCCGGAAGGCTACATCGACTACATCGTGGATATTGCGATTGTGAATGAGGAGATAGTTCGCGCAAAGTACATCGATTTGAGCGACCCGTCCTTGGATTTTGAAGGATTTTTGCAGGATTACTACGATTTAAATGAGGCGGTTGGCGAGGACGAGCTCGAGGAGGCTTCAAGGCTTATTCTGGCACACAGAGAAACACCTTACAGCGCATTGTTCTCACATCCTGATTATCGGCTTGCTCTCTCTCGTTATCACATCAAAAAGGAGGAGTTCTCTGAGGCCGACGGGATCATAGAAGAGCTGTATCAGGCGTATCCTTCCGATCTTCGCGTGCTCGTCATGCGGGGCTTTTTTCTGGTCGCTCGCGGAAAACCTGCGGAAGGATTGGCGGCATATGAAGAGGTGCTTGCCCAGGATAAGGACTATTATCAGGCGAAGGTTGGAGTTGTGCAGGCACACTTCGACCTCGGGGATTTCGAGGAGGCCAAGTCTCGGGCACTCGACATGCTGACCGACTATCCGTTTGACGGCAATGTGAGCAGTCTTTTCTACGAGTCCAGCGAGAAACTCATAGAGGTCTATGAGGCTGAGCTTGCGAAATCCAAGCCTAAGAGGGGGCTTTTTTCACGCAAGGAAAACAAGGCTGTCCCTGTTTCCCAAGAGCTGATTTACAAGCTGGCAAGCTGTTACTTCAACATCGATAAGTTCGACAAATGCGAGGCTCTCATCACCAAAAATGTGCCGGATGAGGCTCATGCCGCAAAGCATGCGGAACTCCTGTTCGATACACTCCAGGACGGCCACGAGAATTATATTGAGGAGTCTGAGAAAAACATCGCAACGATGGTTTCCCTACTTGAGACTTGGGAAAAGCATGAGGGGATTCGGAAGAGACTTAGGAAATTGCCACAAAAATATTACTCGATCGGCATGGAGGATAAGGCGCTTGAGAAGGCGGAGATTTATCTTAAGGAATTTCCGGGCGATGCGGAGATTTGTGTCGTTCAGGCTCAGATTTTCAGGGGCCGCGACGATATAGCGGGTGGACGGAAGGCTGTGGAGGCGGGGCTCAAAGTCAAGCCAGGGCACCCGCAGCTCTTGGCTGAAGAGGCTTACATTCATTACTCGGACGGAAATATTGCGGAGGCTGTGGGCAGTGCGGAGGCGTCGGTTCTTGCCTATCCATACAACGGCTGGATGTGGGATTTGATCATAGGTGCCTATTTCAATGCGGGTCAGATGGAAGCTGTGATTGAGCATGTGAATACCTCGGAGCAATACGGTATCACGAGTCCGGGGTTTCGGATACGCAGGGCGGCAGCGCAGATCGATGTTGGCCGGTATGATTGGGACAGCCTGAAGGTTCTTGATGATTTCCTCTCTGAGGTCGATGAGGATGATGGCGACAAGGTTATGGCGCAATACTACAGGGGCTTTGCTGCTTATCTTACGAACGATTTGAAGGTGGCGGTCTTCCATCTTTCGGCTACGATTGCGTCAGGATATTCGCCGCTTCCCGCCTACGTTTATCTCTGCAAGTCCTACATGGACATGGGTGAAATCGAGGGTGCAATCAAGGCTATAGATGATGCCGTTTCATATATTACCGATGATAATGAATATTTCGATGAGGGGACTTTGCGCTCTCTTCTGGCTATTAAGCTCGACGCTTATCATCGTAACAATCTTTATGCGGAGGCACTTTCGCTCGAATCCTCGGTGCTTGATGAAAATGGCGAGACGGATGATTCAGACGTGTATATCAATCTCGGCTACTGCCACTATGAGCATGGGGAAGATGACATCGCCGAGGCCTTTTTCGAAAAGGCTGTAGCTTTGGATCCTGATAGCGAGGAGGTCTTGCGAAAATACGGCAACTTCCTTCGTCGCGGGCGTAAGGATTTGCCAGCTGCTATTGAAAGGTATAAGGCGGCGATTGAGGCTGAGCCGTTCCACTCCGCTTACAATCGGCTCGGGCAGGCTTATGATGAAGTGGGCGATACCGAGCTCGCCAAGGCATGCTACGCGGAGGCTGAAAAACTTATCATGAAATATCTTGAAACTCGTCAGGTGCCTTGCCTCTACTACAGTCTGGGCGAGGCGTTGTTTGGGCTCGGAGACTATACTAGGGCTGAGGAAGCACTGGCGAAGGCGATGGATACTGCCGGGGACTATATCAGTTGCCACACGCATTTCTGCTATGAGGCGGCCTTTGTTTTGGCGTTGCTTCACAGGGCAAAGGGCGATATGGCCACGGCGCGCAAGTATTACGGGATGGCTTTAGATGTAACATCGGATAGGGAATACGTAGAACAAGCCGGATTGTTTGAGTAAACGCATACTATTCGCCAATTCGGTAAAATTCGGCGGTGTTTTTTGACCATATTCCCGAATAGCGTAAATTCCCAAAGTAAGTTCCACAGTAGTAGGAGATGGAATTTACATTGAAAAATCAATAGAATTTAATCAAGGAAATGATTGAAATGATGAAAAAAGCGATGCGGTTTTGAGACAACATCGCTTTTTTGCGCAGGGCAAATAAGCCTTGAAATGGGACGTTTCAAAGTAAGTTCCACCTAGTGGGAATTTAGTTTAGGAAATTTTCTATGGCTTTTTCACCGCCAAAGCGGTATCCTATCGGTGAGTTGTTACTACTTTTTTAGTAACTTAATTAGCTTTGGGGATT
>JAISKC010000089.1 GCA_031261345.1 Eubacteriales Family XIII. Incertae Sedis bacterium
TTCTATCGTTGTAAATTTGAATATTTAGATTTTTCGCTTCCAAGTAACATAAAAACAATTGGTCAATATGCATTTTCTCTCAATAATTTTACAAACTACACTCTCGTAGTTCCTCCGAGCTTGGAAGAAATAGAAGAAGGTGCATTTCTTGAATCAAAACTTGGTGGAGTTGATTTTTCCAATGCGAGTGGACTAATTTCAATAAAAGAAAATGGATTTAGAGGTTGTCACAGTCTGACTGGTACACTCACGTTGCCTGAAAATCTTACTACAATTGGAGAAGCTGCCTTTATGGATACAGGATATACAGGAGTCGATTTTTCAAAGGCTGTGAAATTAACAAATGTAGATGATTGTATATTTGGTGATGGTAACAAATATTCTGGTCAAATAACACAAATCACATTTGGTTCTTCGATACCTGCAGATAGTTTTTCCGCTGATACATTTAAAGGTATCCCGACTGGTGGTGTAGTATTTTGTCCTGCTGGTACGTCTGAAGCGGCAAGTTCTTTTGTAGCCACTTATCTCACGAGTCAAGGTATTACCGGCTGGAGTGTTTACACAGCACTTGATGTTGATGTAAATTCTATTCCCGAGTCTATCGTGGGCGAGGCAATTGAAGAAGTTAATATTATATCCTCCGTGCTCGGCGGCACACCACCGTTGGTTTCCTGTGAATTGGTAGGTGGTAGTTTGCCATTAGGACTTACCTTCTCACCTGATGGCAAAGTTTCTGGCACCCCTACGGAAATCACACCTGCAGGTGAAATCACTGTCAAAGTTACGGACAGCGGATCTGGCAACCTCAATCAGAGCAAGTCAATAGTCGTGCCCTATGGAAAAGTCAGGGCGTTGGGTTCTGATGCCACACTTGTGTCCTATGAGCTCGGCGGCGTGAGCGGCTCTACGGCTGAGGCACTTGGCACTCCTGCGGCAACATATAATGATGTTGCGATTTCGGCAGGTGCTGTTACTCTCACTAGCGCACAGGCGAAAAATGCCAATTTCATCGCAACACCGACCGACGAAACTGCGACGCTTGAGTATGCCTATACGGCTACAGATACCGAGCCTTCGTTTGGAGCTTGGACGCCTCGGACAATAGCGAACGACAGCTATGTATGGGTGAAAGTGACTGCAGAAGACGGAAACACACTCATTTACAAGATAAAGGTGACGGTCACGGGTGCAAGTCAACCTGTGATTCCTGACCACCATATCATTTTCCATTCGCACGATAGCGCATATGGCGGAAAAGATGGACTGACAGCTTTTGGTGAAGATGTGGTCGTCGAATTCGAGGGCGATTTCGATACTGTGCAGTCATTTAATTTCGACGATGAAGACTACAATCTTTCTGCATACAAGGACGATAAAACACCTCGCACTATAACTGAAGAAGACGGCAATGTGATTGGCAGTATCACTCAGGGAAGTGCTGTTGTTACGCTCTATTCGTCATTTGCTGACAGGCTCGAGAACGGTACGTATGAGCTTCAGGTTTGGTTTGACGACAGCATTGTTGGAGACGATGCAACAGCGGGTATAGCAGAGATTGTCGTGCAGCGCGATGGCAGCGTGGTGCCTGTAGATGGAGGCACGAAGACTGGAGATGAGGCAAGTCTGAATTTGTTTCTCACAATTGGCGGAATATCATTATTGATGTTGATCGCTTTGATTGTTTATAGACGGAAGGTGTTGGCGTAGGCTGTCGGCAGAAAACTGTGAATGTGAAGTGGATTGCGGATCAGGTCCGCAATGACAATTAAGGTGGTCCGCAATGACAATTAAGGTGGTCCGCAATGACAATTAGGGTGGTCCGCAATGACAATTGGGGTGGTCCGCAATGACTGCACTTTAAATTGTATCTTTGAAAAATTTGTATATTTGTGTTCCAATTGTAGAAATTTTGGTTTATAATCATAGGAAAGCCATAGGGAGTATATGTGGCAATCTACAATTTTATTCAATTTGGGGAGGATTATTTGATGATAAAAAACATGAAAGCGAACGCGCATAGAACATCTGTTCTGGGGGGGGGTGCTACCTCTATAGACTAAATCTACTCCGACATAAATTTCTTTCAATCTTTATTTCTATTATTCTTTGCCTTTCATTATTTATATCATATACACCGATACAGGCTCACGCAGAAGTTACACTTGGCACTTGGACGGATACGTCTGGTGTATCAGATGTCAATTACGAGATTTTTGACGATGGTGGAAATAGGTATGCTGTGGTGACAGGGCCCAATTCATATACCGGAGTCCTGACCGTACCAGCTACAATAACTATTAATGGAGGTAATATAGGTGGTGGCACAGTAAGCTCTGCCAACTACGGCACTTATCCTGTCACTGAGATAGGATATCAAGCATTTTACTATGGTGGTCGTATAACCGGAGTTAGTTTGTCTGATGCGACCAACCTTCGTATTATTCGAGAGGGAGCATTTCATAATTGTTATAATTTAGGAGGTATTCTCAAAATACCTCCGAGTCTGGAAACAATAGAAGATCGCGCATTTAACGATACCTCCATAAAGGAACTTGATTTGTCAAATGCGAGTAAACTGACCTCAATAGGTATCAATGCATTTTTGGCGTGCATATATCTGACGGGTACAATCACGTTGCCCGAAAATCTTACCACGATTGGAAAAGGTGCCTTTGCCTACGATATTATGTCAGGAATCGATTTTTCGAGGGCCAACAAGCTAACCTATGTCGGTCCGGATATGTTTTTCTATAAAGACGGGGCTTCTCCAATAGTGCAAATCACATTTGGTTCTTCTATACCCACCAACAGTTTTCAGAACGATACATTTCGGTATATTAGGAATAATGGTGTAGTATTTTACCCTTGGGATACAGGAGATCCGACACCATATCAGAATTTTGTAGCCACTTATCTTACGAGTCAAGGTGTTAGCGGTTGGACTGTTTTCATGGAACTTGATGTTGGTGCAAATTCTATTCCCGAGTCTATTGTTGGCGAGGAGATTGAAGAAGTTGATATTGTAGCGTCCTTACACGGTGGTACACAACCATTGGTTTCTTATACATTGGCAGGAGGTAGTTTGCCATTAGGACTTACTCTTTCACCTGAGGGCAAGGTTTCAGGCACCCCTACGCAAATCACACCTGCAGGGGAGATTACCGTCATAGTTACTGACAGCGGGGCAGGCAACTTCAATCAGAGCAAGTCAATAGTCGTGCCCTATGGAGAAGTCAAGGCGTTGGGTTCTGATGCTACACTTGTGTCCTACGAGCTTGGCGGTGTGAGCGGCTCTACGGCTGAGGCACTTGGCACTCCTGCGGCTACATATAATGATGTTGCGATTTCGGCAGGTGCCGTTACTCTCACGGGCGCACAGGCGAAAAATGCCAATTTCATCGCAACACCGACCGACGAAACTGCGACGCTTCAGTATGCCTATACGGCTACCGATACCGAGCCTTCGTTTGGGACTTGGACACCTCGGACAATAGCGAACGACGGCTATGTATGGGTGAAAGTGACGGCGGAAGACGGAAACACGCTCATTTACAAGATAAAGGTGACTGTGACCAAGTCCGGCGGCGGCGATCCGGCTGTCGATCACCATATCATCAAACATTCTCACGACAAGAATTATAAAGGCAAGGATGGACTGACGGCATTTGGCGATGATGTGGTCGTTGAGTTTGCAGGCGAATTAAAGGGAGACGATGGCGTGACGACGTTTGTGTTCAATGAGAAGGAATACAAACTTTCAGATGTAGACTCAGAAACATCAATCGCTATTACCGATTTGACGGGAGCCAATGCTGGCAGTATCACAAATGGCAAAGTTGGGACACAGTTTGCAACGTTGGCTGAGCAGAACGAAAGCATAGTCTTGACGCTCCCTGCGGATTTCGCGGACAGGCTTGAGAACGGCACGCACGAGATGCAGGTTTGGTTCGCTGACAGCACAACAGGAGATAAGTCCACAGCGGGCGTAGCAACTATTGTAGTCAGCAGGAAAGGCGAAGTAAAGCCGCTGCCAATTCCGCCACTATACGGCGGAGATACGCCTAGGAGCGGAGCTACGCCGAAAACAGGCGACGGAACAAACATTTTGCTGATGCTTGCGTTAGCAGGATTAGCTGTAGCAACATTATTGTCAATGAGAGCGAAACGAAGCAATCAGGGAAACAGAAAATTTAAGGAGGATTATTCAATGTTAAACAAATTTACGGCACAGACGGTTGGGAGAACTCAATCCGCAAGAACATCTGCTTCGATCTTTATTTCTATTATTCTCTGCCTTTCATTACTCATAACATTCATACCAAAGCTGACGAGTTCTTCGTTTGCTGATGATAGTGGTATAGAGACATTGCCAAATCCTTTGGTGGTAGCGGGGAGCCCTGCCGCTGATGGCAAAGGCTATACCGATGCGGTAGATTATCCTGACGATGGCTCAAAACCCCACCCTGCAGGTCCCAATTTAGGAGACTCAACCATTGTCAATTTCGCCGGTCATGAGTGGATTGTGATCGGATGGGATGGCAATGGCGTGGCAGCAGCAGCGGACACAGCTACATTGCTTCTTTCGAATGCAACTGAAGAAAGCATTTTCAGTGATAAGTCTAGCGAATACAATGAATCGACATTACAAACTTCAATCAATTCATTCTATACTGCTTTCCCAGAAAAGGAAAAGGCAACAACCATAGTAAAACCGCGCACCCTTTCTGGAGACAGCGGTAACTCCAGAATAGTGGAGTCTACTGGAGCTTTAGGGAACACTAACAGTCTTTCTTCTGTACGTGTTGGTGAAGGTAGTAACGATAAGTATGTAGATCAGCATACCGGTGTTAGTGAAAATGCTACGTTCGACTGGTATGCCTACGATGTTTACAGGAAAGCTAATGGCTACAACGGAACTTTTAACCCCGATAATGTTGCAGGTGTTGGAAATGTGGCAAATCAAGCACTATGGCCACTATCTTTAGCAGAGGCGTCACTTCTCGATCCGAGTATCAGAGCAAACGCAAATTATTGGTGGCTTCGTTCTCCCGGGGTCTCAGGTACCTATGTCGCGAGCGTGCGTAGTACTGGTCGTGTCGATTCTACTAGTCCAATTATTAATTCGAGCAACATATACGTTCGTCCCGCTTTTAATTTGAATCTTGAGTCTGTCGTCTTAACATCAGCTGTTACCGGTGGCAAATCTGCTCTCGGTGACGGTCTTACATTGACGGAGACTCCGAGCGGAAAATTGAAATTCACGTTTAAGGATGATACGAATCTACATCTTGCAGTATCTGCTGCAAGTCGCATTGTTAAATCCGGAGAGACAGTGAATATTGACTACACAGTAGCAGAAACAGGTCCGGATAGATATGTTTCTGCTGTGATAGTAGATAAAATTGGCAATACAATATTCTACGGAAAATTGGTTGACCTTTCTTCTGCTGGATCAAAAGGCACAGCGACATTCACCGTTCCTACAGCTCTGGGAGAAGACGACTACACCCTTCGAATATTTAATGAAGAAATAGGCGGAGATACATTTAGTGACTTCGCTAGCACACCTGTTGACATTCCTATGACCGTGAACAATTCCCCTGATACCACTGCGCCAACTCTTACGGCGGGCGCTGTCTCCCGCACGAGCGATGCGGAGGCCACGGTGAAGTTTTCGAGCGATGAAGCGGGAACTCGCTATTATCAGATTGATGGTGACGTGCCAACTGCCACTGCACTTGCAGAAGATGAAACGAATAAAGATAATATGATACTTGGCGAGAATACTATCAATTTGAATAATCTCACGCCCGGCGCACACACGATTTATATAGCCGGAGATGATGAGAATAGAAACGTGAGCAATTTGCTGACGATTGCTATTCCGGCTTTTGGTGCTCAGTCAGAGAAGCCTGACCATCATATCATTTTCCATTCGCACGATAGCGCATATGGTGGGAAAGATGGACTGACAGCTTTTGGTGAAGACGTGGTTGTCGAATTCAAGGGTGATTTCGATACTGTGCAGTCATTCAATTTCAACGATGAAGGCTACAATCTTTCCGCATACAAGGACGATAAAACGCCTCGCACTATAACCGAAGAAGACGGCAATGTGATTGGCAGTATCACTCAGGGAAGTGCTGTTGTTACGCTCTCTTCGTCCTTTGCTGACAGGCTCGAGAACGGCACGCATGAGCTTCAGGTTTGGTTTGACGATAGCATTGTTGGAGACGATACAACAGCGGGAATAGCGGAGATTGTCGTGCAACGCGATGGCGGTGTGGTGCCTGTAGGTGGAGGCACGAAGACCGGAGATGAGGCAAGTCTGAATTTGTTCCTCACAATTGGCGGAATATCGTTATTGATGTTGATCGCATTGATTGTTTATAGGCGGAAGGTGCTGGCATAGCGATTTCGCCACAGATATTTGAGTAAAGAGCACCACTTGTGGTAAAATACCAATGTTAAGCAGTAGGTATGCGCCATTAGTTCAGATGGATAGAACATTGGCCTCCGAAGCCAAAGATCAGGCGTTCGAGTCGCCTATGGCGTACCACAGACTTAAAATCCGAACGCAGTTCCCTATGGGGACGCTTTCGGATTTTTTTCACTCTTTTCAACATTTTTTGCAAAATAGTGTTTAAATTCTGAATAATTGGGTATATATATTATATAAGCATATTCTTTTGCAGTTCGTTTGCAAACAGAAAAGTGCAGCAAGATAATAGATTGCCACTTTTAGTCATTAGCAAGGTGATTGATAATAATAAATAGCAAAGAAAGTGTTAATCAGTATAATTTTTAGCACAATATTGGGGGAGAGGAGAAAGTAATGGGAATCAACAAAATGATAAATAGAATGTCAAAATATGGAAACGGGGGGGGTATTTCATGAAGCGAATACTTCCTATGTTATTGGCATTCGGTCTTATTGCCGTGCTGTTTGCGGCTATGCCCATGGCGGCATTTGCGGAGACAGTAGCGCAAGATGGTATATCTATAGAGCTTACTACTGAAACATATGCGCACAATTCCGGAGATACGGTTAAGCCCATATTAACCGTTACCAATACGAATGAATTTGCCGTCAGCAATCTTGAACTAACCCATTACATGCCGGAAGAATTTGCTATTCAAAATGGTTCTGAAACGAATACAATATTCTCGCTTAAGGCCGGAGAAAGTAAAACTTTTAAACTTGAATACGTAAAGGATAATAGTATTTTAGGTAAATTGCCAAATACCGGCGACCCGATGAACCTTCAATTTTATATTATTACTTGTGTGCTCATCGCAATGGCAAGCATTTTTATAATTATTTCGAAAAAGTCAAAAAAGAATAATGATGTTAAAAAATCGAGTATTTTCACAACGGTGACAATGACCGTTTTGTTCAGTGTTTTGGTATTGACCTCTGTTCCTTCAGTTCAGTCTTTCGCTGCAGAGCATGCACCGGAACAGAAAAGTTTTAGTGTGAACAACACTTTTGTGTATGACAATAAAACTTATACACATACCCTAACGGCTACTTATGATTTTAATTCACCGATTCCGACACCTCAAGAACAAGCTCCCGTAACGGGGTTAAAAGCTTCGACTGATCTGCCACTAGTATATGGCGAGTCTAAAACTATCACGCTCGGTGGTGGCTCAGGCACAGGAGCGTACACCCTTACTTCCACTGACGAAGATATCGTCATTTCCGGATCAACCGGTGCAAGTCATAATGTCTTTACAGTAACAAACTATAATCCAAGCGGTATAGTTTATCCATTGACTGCCGGTAGGATTGGCGATGCGAATTACAATCCTGCAACGCCAGTTGTTCGAAATAGCGAAACAACTGTTGTAAAGGAGCTTACTTTGGTGTCAACTGATTGGGCAGGTGTCGATGGTTCGCCTACGAATTTTGATTATAATTACACGGGCGAGAGTTTTACCCCCAAGGCTTCGGTTGATACAGGTGTCACAGGTGCACCGAATGGTCAACCAACAGGGACAATTGACTTGTCTATATCCGGCTCAGCTTCAACAATAGGAGCTCACACAGCCACCGCCTCGGTAGGATTACTATTCCAAAATTATTTTAGTATAACCGGTGTCACCACGCATGATTTTGATATTTCAGCCGCAAAAATTGTAATTCAATTCGATCAAGATGGAATAGCTGATGTTTGTAACAAGTGGGTTGGTGAAGAAGTTTTTTATTCTTTGACGGGTGCTCATACAGCGTCAGGATATTTATTAGATGACACCCATAATCCAGTAGTCAATCTAACAGTAAGTGCCGGTGATATTCTAACATTAACAGAAAAAACACCAAACAGTTCTTTTAGAAGTTGGAGAGATAGTAATTATATTCCTATTACAGATTTGTATGCACATATAGTGTCCATGCCGCCTATGAATACGTTTACAACCACCAATGTTGGCGATGTAGCAGGGGATTACTTTTTTGACTCCTTTTGTTCTGGACGCATAACGAGCTTACCAGACGGTAGTTTTGATACCTCTGACATAACCAGTACGGGTAAAAACTTTTTCAGCAGGTTTAACAGTAGCGGTAAATTATCAAATTTGCCCGCGGGAAGTTTTGATACTTCAAATATAGTCACAACAGATGATGAATTTTTTAAGAGTTTTAATTCAAATGGGGAATTGGCAAGTTTACCCGAAGGGAGTTTTGACATTTCCAATATCTCAACAATAGGGGATAGTTTTTTTGAGAGTTTTAACTATAATGGAAGTTCTTTAACTTCGCTACCGGAGAGTTCATTTAATACATCTAATATAGTGAAAACAGGAGACTTTTTCTTTAGTGCATTTAATGAGAATGGTGTTTTGACTGAACTACCAACTGGGTCTTTTGACACGTCTAATATAAAAGAAACAGGAATGGGTTTCTTCGCTTTGTTTAATAATTATGGGAGTTTAGAATCCCTTCCTGCTGGTAGTTTTGATACATCAAATATAATTACAACAAGCTCTTCTTACTTTTATGGATTCAATTACGATGGCAATCTTCCAAAAGTAGTTGGTGGCAACCCTAAAAACGTGAGTGGTGGAGAAGTTGATGCATATTATTATCCTGCCATTACAACCGCCATCCCTATCGCTAACGGTTCTCAAATGGGATATGTAGCGACAGCGACAGCGACTACTGCGGTGACACTTGACAATAGCGGTGGTGGACCAGATAGCAACACAACCGCGGTATATGACACTATACCGATTAACGTAATTCCACCTACAAAAGCAGGTTATTCATTCGAGGGGTATTATACAGATAATACGGTTTACGCGGTTCAAATTTTTGACTCATCAGGTGCAGTGCAATCAAATGTTGTAGGGTACACAGGTCATTCCGGAAAGTGGGCATACACAGGAGCTACGCTTACTTTATATGCCAAATGGGTGCTTCTTAGTACCTCCTAGTCCAATTGAAACATTGCAAAATGCATATCGAATACGTTGCAAAATCGATAATAAAAACATTGCAAAATGCATATTTGAGAGATAGAAGTGTGATATAATGTCATTATGAAAAAATACTATAAAAGGTTAACTGAACGAATTTTAACTCGCAAACTCGAGGCAGAAGGTGGTGTTATCATCGAAGGCCCTCGCTTTGTCGGCAAATCTACAATGGCACTTCAGCTTGCAAAAAGCGATATTAGGCTTGATGAATCAGAAGAGATTCTAGAAATCGCTCGACTCACTCCAAAATCAATATTACGAGGAGCGACGCCTAGGCTAATTGATGAATGGCAGTTGGCACCTAATATTTGGAATGTGCTTCGTCATGAAATTGACCAAAGGCAAGAGGTTGGGCAATTTATTTTAACTGGTTCTGCTACTCCAACCGACGATGTAACTCGACATAGCGGAGCTGGAAGAATAGGTCGAGTTCGTTTGCGTACAATGAGCCTTTACGAAAGCAACAATTCCGAAAAAATAGTAAATTTTAAAAACTTATTTGACCGTGAGGCGCAAAAGGATTTATCGGGTTATGGCGGGTTAACAATTGAAGATTATTGCGAGCAAATTGTTAGAGGTGGATGGCCATCGCTAATAAATATGCCCATTGATCAAGCCATCGAGGCGGTTGACGACTATGTAGACAATGTCACAAGGTTAAATCTTGCTGATGATGAAAATGAGACCGATCCCAATCGAATGCGTGGTCTAATCCAAGCAATTTCTAGAAATATAGCGACAGAAGCGTCTAAGGAGAAAATTACAAGGGAAGCAGGCATTGCTACAACAGTAACTTCAACTAAGTATATAGACCGGCTTTCTCGAGTGTTTGTTCTCGAAAATTTACCAGCTTGGAGAACCCACATACGTTCAACAATTCAAATGCGCGTAAAGCCGAAGTGGCATTTCGTTGACCCATCAATTGCCGTGTCAAGCCTAGGGTTATCGCCAAACAGGTTGCTAAATGACTTGCCTGCAACAGGATTCTTCTTTGAGTCACTCGCGATTCGTGATTTGCGTATTTATGCATCTATGATAGGTGGTGAAGTATTCTATTATCGCGATTCTTCGGGGCTTGAGGTTGATGCAATTGTTCAATTAAGAGATGGAAGATGGTCTGCGTTTGAGATAAAACTTGGCGGAAAAGACAGGATTGTAGAGGGTGTTGGCAATCTGCGAAGAATGTTTAACAGACTAACCGACAAGAAGCAGGCAGATATGATGTCTTTAAATGTAATAACTGGTGGAAATGTAAGTATGCATAATGCTGAGAAAGATGTGAATGTGATTAGTTTAGGACATTTGTGGGTGTAATCAATGTATCTTTAGCAGGGAACTATTTCCCTGGTTTTTCTGCAAGAACCTTAGCGAAGTTTATTACATAGTCCAGTCGATGATGGAAAGTCCATCTACTCGCTCGAATTCACCGGTATTGTTGGTTACTAAGGTGCAACCCTCCGCCATTGCGTGAGCAGCTATGAGCGTATCAAATGGCCCTATTGTCGTCCGTTTTTTCTTGAGATTCGCACGGACGAAACTGTATTCTTGCGCTGCCTTTGCTGTGAAATCCAAGACATCCACGCCAACAAGAAAATTGCTAAGCGCATTTGCACTTTTTTCAGTGCTGCTGCTATTCTGCACCCCAAATTCGAGTTCGGCAAGAGTAACAACCGAAATCACCACCTCACCGATTTTCTGTTCCTTGTATTTCTCCAGAACTTTTTCGGACTTTTCCCTGATGAGGTAGATACAGATATTAGTATCCAGCATAACCATTAGAAATTCTCTCTAACTTCATTTATTCCTTGATCGCGACCGTCAGCCATAAAGTCGTCCGGAAACTCATGTAGACTCTTGGCGAAAATATCGTGCACGGAGTCTTTTGGAAAAAGATATACAACCTCACCAAGTTTCTTAACATAAACCTCATCCGCGTTGAATCGAAACTCTTTTGGAAGTCTGACAGCTTGGCTCTTTCCATTTGTAAATACTTTTGCAGTGTTCATAACATTCGTCCTCCTTAAGATGAATATATACCCAAGTATATACTATGTCAATGGTAGTAATTACAAGAGGGGCAGTTGAACCAACGTAGATATTTTGATGAATTGTCCTATTTTGAAAATAAATTAAAATAATGTAAAAAAATGGTTGACAAGCTGACAAACTATGGTAATATATAAAAATAATCCCATTAGGGGGATTAATTATCACTATAGTTTGGAGGTTTAAATGATTACATTAAATAATATCGGAGTGAAGAGAGGGGTTTCGGGCATAGTCATATTTCTATTGATTGTTTCGTTATTTGTGCCTATGTCCGGCCTGACTTCAGAAAATGCCTACGCCGCTGAGGAGTCGTTCAGCAGCTATGAGGTGGAGGATTGGGTCAAAAATACAGTGAGCCCTATTGATAGCACGACTCGGCATAGCAGGAATTCGGACGGAAGCGTTTCATACTGTATCAGCTGTGGCAAGGCTCTTCCCGATGGACATGCCTACGGAGATTATCAGCCCGATCCGGCTGAGGCGAGCAAGATGCAAGCCGCTTTGACCTATGGTTATCCGAATGTTACAAACATTGAGGGTTACTATCTATCGGACGATCAGGCAAGATGTGCCACACAGCTCGTAGCTTGGGCAATAAGGGGAGCGTTCGATCTGAATGACCTATCTCCGGCTATTGCCGAGGCACCGGAAGGCGGCACGAACGTCATAGCCGCCAGCAAGGCCTTGTTTCTGAGGGCTCAGGCCGGATATACCCAAATTCCGGCAGTAGTAAATCTGCCGGAGGATAAGAGACCGGCACTGTTCAGTAACGCCTACTTGCGTATCGGCCCATTCTCTACGGAAAACGCGGTGTCGGTTTCGGCAGAAGCCACAGGGGCTTCGAGCGGCTCATATTTCGGAGATAGTCTCGGCGCGCAGCTTTCACAGGAAAGCATCCCTGCCAACTCGACTTTTTACTATTATGTATCTAGAAATGCACTGACGGCTGAGAAAATAAAGATAAGCGTTGAGGCAAATTATTGCCTGAACAAAGTAACATATTATCAGACGGCGTCGGAAAAGCCTCAGGACATGATCACGCACGAGACGGGATACACAGACAAGGTGAGCGGCAGCATTTCCATCATACAGTCGATGGGCATTGAGCTTGAAAAGTTTGACGCGGGAACGAATGCGGCGAAACCACAGGCGGATGCGAGCCTAGCCAACGCGGTCTATGGTATCTTTGCCGCTGAAAACATGTACTATCCCGATGGTGGTGTTGCATACGCGAAGAACCAGCTTGTCAGCAAGCTCACGACAGACAAAAACGGAAAGAGCAATATCACGGGGCTCGTACCCTTGAATTATTACGTGAAGGAAATCACGCCGCCTAAAGGCTACTTGCTCGATGAGAATAAGTATCCGGCCAATGGCACAAATGGTAGTGAAACCACGGTAATTCAACGAAAGGCGTCTTCAAAGGAAATTGTAATGAAGCAGGCCTTCGAGCTCATCAAGGTGGGAGTAACGGAGGGTGAAAGTGAAGCCGAGCTTCTGACCGCCGGATTCAAAGTCTATCTCATCAGCGAGCTTTCAGCTGTCAAGGCGGGGAAACTTTCGCCTGCCGGAGGAGCTTGGGCGGGAGCCGATTTCAAAGGATATGACTTCAAGAATGAAAATACGGCCAAAATTGACGGGGGCTCTACTTCTGAACTGTTCACCAACGCGAAAGGATTTCTGCGTTCGCCGGAATTGCCCTTTGGAGATTACGTTGTGGTCGAATCCACCGTCCCGAAAGGCAAAAAGGCCATCACACCATTCATCGTGAGCATTACTGGGGACAATAGAACTCCACAGGCGTGGCGCGTGATGAACGACGAGGAGCCGAATTTTCATCTGAGAATTGTCAAGAAGGATTCCGATACTGGAAATCCCGTAATGGGGAAATCCGCGAAGTATAGAATTTATGATATTGACGATGAAAAATGGGTGACTATGAAGACCACATATCCCGAGGCTGTCCTTCACGGCACGAAGGAAAATCCCTTTGCGACCGATTCGAACGGCAGCCTCATTACTCCCCAAAAGCTCAAATATGGGAAGTATAAAATAGTTGAAGTCGAGGCGCCGGAGGGCTATGTGCTCGCCGGACACGAGCAAATCGCGAAGGACGAGAGCATTGTAATAGATTTCGATGAAAATCAGCCGATGTATTTTGCCGATGCGGACGAGGCTGTGATAGAGGTAGTCCAATTCAACGAGCAACAAAAGGGGTGTATCACCATCGAGAAGACCGGCGATGTGCGAACGGGCATAGCTCACAAGAAGAACGGAGACGTCGAGGTGATCTATGAGAACAGACCTCTGGCGGGTGCCGTATTTCAGATAGTTGCTGCGGGACCTGTGATGGCGCAGGACGGCAGTGGCGAGGTCGTATTCTCTGAAGGAGATGTCTGCAGGACGCTCATAACAGATGAGGAAGGGCACGCATTTGCGAACGATCTGCCCATAGGAGATTTTGTTCTCCGAGAGGTAGAGGCTCCCGAAAATTACTTGATTGCTGAAGATACGCCTTTTTCCATATCGGCCACAAATCAGGAGGAGGCGATCATCTATCAGGATTTCAAAATCGACGATGAGTTGATCAAGCCACAGATTTCCTGCGAGGTGGACAAGGACACGATAAGGACGACCAGTTCGGCTTACAGGAGTCTGCCGAAACACGAGGGGATAGACAACGTGGGCTTGGAAAAATACAGATACGACATCGATTTCAGAAGCACGTCGAACATCTACTGCGAGGAGTTTGTCGTGGGCGATCCGCTCGAAGGCGTGAGTGAGGGCAAGGTGCGCTTGCTTGAGCTTTGGACTCCTATCGTATGGGGCGACATGAATGGACTGTTCAATATTTGGGTGAAAACGAATAAGACGGACGACAAAAAGACATATTCCTCGGTGAACGCGATGGCTGACAATCCGGAAAATCCCGAGAACGTCTACATGAAGGCGGCCTATCCGAATAAGGGATTTCGGCTCTGGAAACAGGATGTTGCCGCGACGGGAAGAGAGCATTTGGACGTAAAGAGTCTCGGTCTTTCCAAAGGCGAATACGTTACGGAGCTCAGATTTGAATTCGGCGCCGTGGAAGTCGGTTTCACCTCGAAGAATTACTCGGATGTTTCGCTGAATGGCGAACACCGGAGCAGGGCTTGGGTTCACGGAAATTTCGTTGACTGGACGCCTGAAATGAGCTCTGAATTCTACGCCGAGGGCGCAGCCTCTGCAGCGGGGCTCAGACCGGCAACCTACATGGTCGCGGCCAACAAAGCGATGTCAAAGGACGTGATAAAATCGTCGGTTACTGCCCGAATTGCCCGAGATTTTGAGCTGCGGGATATGGACATGGACGACGTGAGAACGAATGTAATCAAGACTTTCACCTATGAGGAAAAGCCGATTGAGGAAAAGCCGATAGTAACGCCAATATTGTCGTCAATGCCGGCGAAGACCGGTGACGATTCGGACACTTTATTTTGGATAATGCTCGCGGGCTTGACGGGTTTCGTGGGGGTTATGGCAGTTTATTTGAAAAGGAGAATGGAAAATGCGTAATAAGACAATAGGGCACACAGCTCTGACTATATTCATCTTGTTTCCGGTAATGCTTTTGCTGTTTGGCAGCGGACACTTGCTGTTTGCCGCGGGTGGCCCTGCATATGGGGCCGAGGCAGAGTCTCAGTCGGATAAGGGCGAGCGCCGTGTGGACAAGACGGAGATTATTTCCGGATTGAGTTCAAACGATGTCAACCTTTTGCCGCAGGAAAAGGAATTTGAGATCACTTCAGCTGAGGCAAAAAGTGGAACGGTAAAAGCGACGTTGAAGCTCGCCGGAGCAAAGTTTGAGGTGTCGGAGGTTGACGAGTTTGGGTTGCCGATTCTATATACGGCTACGGCTGTCTATCGAGGTGTCGAAAGTTATGCCGTGGCGGTAGCCGGAGGAGAAGCGGAAGCGGAGACAGAACCGGTCACGGAACTGCCTGCCATAACAGAGCCTGCGGTGATACTTGCAAAACCTGCGTTGGCCGAAGAGCCAAGTGTGGAGTATGCAAAAGAGAAGAAGATAAAATCCGAAAAGGGTATAAATGGAGCTACAGACGCCGAGTTTGCAAGTTTGAATTTGGTGGAAGCGGATTCTACCCTAAATGGCACAGGCGGCCCTGCGGCCGGAATGGCAGGGAAGAATATTGCAGACAGCAATGTCGTACATTACATAAAAATGGCCTTATTGATGATTATCGCTGCACTCGCAGGAGCTGTCATCACCTTGGTCGTATTAAAAAGCCGTTATTTCACTGTCAATAGATAAAGGAGAAAAAATCATGAACAGTGTTAACATTATTGGAAGACTTACGAAGGATCCGGAAGTAAAGAAGACGAGCGAGGGGCTCAGCATTTGCAGCTTCTCTCTCGCCGTCGATGATGCCTACTCAAAGGAGGACAGAGCGGACTTCATCAGGGTCTCCGTTTTCGGCAAACAGGCCGAGAACTGCAAGAAGTACCTGAGGAAGGGCTTCATGTCCGGCATACAGGGCAGAATCAGGACGCGCAGCTACTCTGATTCCGAAGGCGTCAAGCGCTATCCGGTTGAGGTGGTTGCGGACAGAGTCCAATTCCTGCAGTGGCCGGACAAGGGCACCGCGGCAACCGAAGCACCACAGGTAGCCGAAGCGGCTGAACCGGTAACACCTCAGGAATTACCGAATGAACCGCAGGGCGAGGCTGAAGAAGCCGCATAGGCACATGGGGGGGAGCAAGTCCCCCCTTTTAGTTTCTTTGAAAATATGTTAAATTATATTCCAACACTCATACCACAAAAGGAGAAAGAAATGAATTTAGCAGGAAGAAAACCAAACATCGCCATAGTCGGGGCAACGGGTCTCGTCGGCAGCACATTTATAAAAGTTCTGGAGGAAAGAAAGTTTCCTTATGAAAAAGCCTATCTCATGGCTTCGTCGAAGTCCGCTGGAAATACCGTGGCTTTTGATGGAAAGGACTATGTCATAGAAGAGCTCAACGAGCACTCATTTGACAAGGATATCGACATCGCATTGTTCAGTGCGGGCGGAGGAACGAGCGCGAAGTTTGCACCTATAGCTGCTGAGCACGGCGTCATAGTCGTTGACAATAGCAGCCAGTGGCGAATGGATCCAAATGTACCTCTCGTAGTGCCGGAAGTCAATCCCGATGCCGCGTTTGACAATAAAGGTATTATTGCAAACCCGAACTGCTCAACCATTCAGGCTGTCGTGCCGCTCAAGCCGCTCTATGACAAGTATGGAATCAAGCGAATTGTCTATTCGACCTATCAGGCGGTCGCGGGCTCGGGCATCAAGGGTATAAGAGATCTTGAAGAGGGGCTCAAGGGAAACGACATCAACATTGCCTACCCACATCCGATTGCAAACAACTGTCTTCCTCATATCGATGTCTTCGAGGATAACGGCTACACGAAAGAAGAAATGAAGATGATTAACGAAACCCACAAGATTCTTGGCGACGACAACATTGCGGTAACGGCGACGACCGTTCGCGTGCCGGTGTTCACTTCGCACAGTGAGTCGATCAACGTGGAGTTTGAAGAGGACTTTTCCGATATTCAGGAGATCAAAGACCTCATCGGGAGTTTCCCCGGCATCATACTTAGGGATGATCCTGCGAACAATGTCTATCCGCTCGCGAGAGAGGCTACGGGCACGGACGAGGTCTATGTGGGTAGAATCCGGCGCGATTTTTCGGTCGGAAGCGGTATCAATTTCTGGTGCGTCGCCGACAATGTGAGAAAGGGTGCTGCAACCAATGCGATTCAGATAGCGGAGCTACTCATAAAGGGACAGAAATAAAGGGATAAAGTAATGAACATTATCATCAGCGGATATTACGGAAAGATGGGAACTGTCCTGCGGGAGCTGATTTCCGAGGACGAAGGACTCACGCTCGTAGGCGGCTTCGACATTGAGAGAGGCACCGAAAATGGAATTCCCGTGGTGGCAAATCCATCGGAATTGAAGGTGAAAGCTGATGTGGTCATCGACTTTTCTCATTACACATACGTGCCCGCCGTCCTCAAGTATTCCGCAGACAGCGGCACGCCTGTCGTCATTTGCACGACGGCACTCGGCGAAAATGAGAAATCGCTCATGCGTGAGGCTTCGGCGAAGGTCGCTGTTTTCAACTCATCTAATATGTCCCTCGGTATCAATCTGCTCTCGAAGATGGCGGGGCTCGCAATGCCGTCGCTTGAGGAAAGTTTCAACGTGGAAATCGTAGAGAAACATCACGACAAAAAGAAGGATTCTCCGAGTGGGACGGCCCTCCTTCTGGCGGATGCAGTGAATGACGCCTGCAAAATCAAGAAGGATTATCTTTTCGGCAGGCACGGCAAGGCTGATGAGCCGAAGATAACGGATTTGGGCATTCATGCTGTTCGCGGTGGCACAATGCCCGGCGAGCACACGATTATTTTCGCCGGACCTGATGAGGTGATTGAGCTGAAACACACGGTCTACAGCCGAAAGGTATTTGGAGCCGGAGCGATTTCCGCGGCGAAGTACTTGGCAGGGAAGCCCGCCGGAATGTACTCGATGGCGGATATTATGTAAGACATAAAAAAAGACCGGTCCGTTTGGATCGGCCTTTTTTAATGTAAAGCAGTATTTAACTCGGTTTGTGTGCTTTGCGCTTTGCCTGAACGAAGATCAAAATTGCAATGGAAGACAGCAGGAGCGTCAAAAGTAATGCGGTCTGTGCATTATCGCCAGTCCTTGGCTGAGCAGTTTCAATCTGAGCAGGTGGGACATCTACAACCAATGCAAGCGGAGCAAAACCGACTTCAAAGGCGGCTTCAAATGTGTAATTTCCATTTGCAAACGTCTTCAGATAGTCCTCATGCAGGGTGATGATGGTCGAGCCGGAAGCTAAATCGTAGTTGCTTGGATCGATGATATTTCCGTTGAGTCTCAACTCGCTGAAACTTTCAAGCTGTGCATCGGCACCATCGACTTCGGCGGTAGCAGTTCCTGCGCCTTTCCATGTGCCAAAATCTGAGACGACCAAAATCTCGGGTTCGTCAGGTTCACCTATCCAGTTTACAGTAATGCTTTTGGGTTCGAGGCTATCAAGAAGGTCTACATAGGTATGATTTATTTTCGTATTCGGGAGCGTGAATACAAAATCAATTTTTGCAAGTAAATCTTTGATTTCAGGTGTCACATTAGAACTCTTCCAAAAGTCTATCTCGGCCTGAGGAATATCTGATGTCGAATTGATGTTGACCTTGGAAAGACTACCTTCATTCGCAGCATTTGCTGCAATAGCTTTGTCAAGCCAATCAAAAATCTCCGCATCCAAATCACCGTCGATAGTCAAATCCGTCAAGTATTCAGCCCATGACAGTAGCGCATCGTCATCGCCATCGGAACCGAACAGGAGTTCTCTAACGGTAAGCTTTTCGCCATTATTTTCCAAACCTGACGTGGCGTCAAGATATTTTGAGTTGTAATCCAAAATTTGAAGAATGAAACGTTTGCCGGTTTGGAACATGATTGTTATCGGGTCGTCTACATTTGGGGGTACATATAGATAAGTGGGTACGTCATCCTCCTGAGCATAGGCCGGAGCAGCTGCCAGTGGCGTAAGAAGTGCTAAGAGCAGTGTCACGAGCAGTATTACCACGATGCAGTTCGTCTTCGCGCTACTCTTTGATAGAGCGAGCATTGTGTTGTTTTCTTTCATGTCGAACCTCCGTTTGTATTTTTTTATCAGTAAATATTAGTATATTTTTAATAATAGGCTAAAATAAGGGAAAATGCGATAGAAACATTGTAAAATCACAAATAATTTACAATAATTTTACAATAAGGGAAGGTGTTTACCATTATGGTTTAGTGATTCTCCTAAGTCATTGCGGAAACTCGAGTTTTCTCATAGCTTGACAAGGAAAATTATTGAGCGTATTGTTTTCACATTATAGTAAGTACTAGGGAAAGACAATTTCGCAAATGGGGACGGTTTGCAACTCGTTTCAATACCTTTGTATTGAAGGACTCATTTAAGGAGGTTGTCTTATTATGTTACTTGAAAAATCCGCTGGAGGCTTTTATGAAAGTATATTCAAGTAGGGTTTTTAGAAAAATATCGAGATTGGCTGTGATTTGTGCGCTTTTGGTTTTCTGTGTTCCTACGACGGCAATGGCGTTGGATAATGAGCCGGAGGGCTCAGATGGTTATTTATGCCTTATCCCATTGGTAGTCATCAGCGATTTTGGCACATATAGCGTTGACAGTGGTGATACATGTACGGCTGAACTCAATTATGCCGCGGACTGGTTTGTGGAGCTTTTGAATGCCGATGATGGAAGCGTGATTGACAGTGCAAATTATACGATTTCAAAAAGCAAGGATGGAAACACACTTATCACTTTTAGTAATGAATACCTGAAAACGCTGCCTGTTGGAGAATATGCCTTTATAGCAAGCTATCGTGTCTATGATCAGACTGTGAAAGATAATCCGCTCTATGCGGACAATGACTCAGATCCCATCAGCCTAAAGGTGGCTATCCCTATATTGCCAATTCATGATTTCGGCACGTTCACTGTTGGTGGTGATGGAAATTGTATCGCAGAGCTTGCGGCCTCACCAGTAAACTTTCAGGAACTGGTAAACACCAGCGATGGAAGTGCAATCGACAGCTTATACTACACGGTTGCGGAAAGCGTAGAAGGCAACACGCTTATTTCTTTGAGTAATGAGTATTTGCAGACACTATCACTTGGAGATTACAGCTTTACTGCAAGATATGGCGATGACATATTAGGTACCAGTGAAATCAAACCTGCAGAAGTCAGTTCTGGGCATCAAAGTCTTGACTCAGATCCTATCAGCCTAAAGGTGTCTGCGGCTACAGAAGAAGCAGCCGCCCAAACACCGAAAACCGGAGACAACACGTTTCCACTTTTTGCGCTGACGCTCATCTGCGTTGCTTCATTAGTACTCGTTGCCTCGAGTGTGGCGATGAATAGACGCTGCAAGCTGAGGTGATTATTGTTTCAGCGGTCAAAATAACAGCATAAGAAAAGCGGTCTAGCATATAGCACAAGGCCGCTTTTTCTATACCATTATTGCTACCGCAACATACAATTTTGGCTTGTTTCCCGTTTTGTTTGCAAAATTCACAAAAATGGGACCTGTTTTTGGTGAAAAGGCCGAATGAAACGGGATGGGGGAATGAATGGGGAGAATTTGTGTGGGTTACTCGAGATTTCCCATTACTTTTGGGTTGGTGGTGGAGAGTAGGTTTGGGTGATGGGATGCGGGTTTGTTGACAGGGTTTGTGAACCGTGTTTGAATGGTTATAGTGTTTTGAGTGAAACGTAACGAGGTGAATTATGACTGACAAAATATATGATGTAATAATAATAGGCGGAGGTCCGGCAGGTCTGTCTTCGGCAATATACGCGTGTCGGGCAAATCTCAGCACGCTTATCATCGAAAAAGCGGCATTTGGCGGCAATATATTCCAGACTTCCGAAATAGCGAATTATCCAGGCGGTATCTCCGGCGAAACCGGTGCGGAATTTTCAGCCAGACTGGAATCCCACGCGGACAGCTTCGGCGTCGAAAAGATTCAGAGCGAGGTGACGACGATGGATCTGTTCGGCGATGTCAAAGAAATAGTCTGCGGCGGCAATTCTTACAAGGGGAGGGCTGTGATAGTAGCGACGGGCTGCGTCCCAACCCAGCTCGGTGTCAAGGGCGAAAATGAATATATCGGCCTCGGCGTGTCTTACTGCGCCATCTGCGACGGACCGTTTTTCTCAAACCTCGATGTCTTTGTCGTGGGCGGCGGCGACTCGGCTGTCGAGGAGGCGATGTTTCTCGCGAAGTTTGCAAGAAAAGTTACTATTATACACAGGAGGAGTGAGTTCAGGGCGGCGAAGAGTATCGTGGAGCACGCAGCAAAGGTCCCGAATATAGAGTTCAAAACCGGAACGGTCGTGAGGGAACTCTCTGGCGACGGACTCCTGCAAAAGATCACCCTTGAGGAGGTGGAGACCGGCAAGGAGACCACCATAGAGGCGGCGGCAGGAGAAAACTTCGGCTTTTTCGTCTTCGTAGGCATGAAACCACAGACGGAATTATTCACAGGAATTATCGAAATGGACGAGAGGCAATATATCATTACCGATGAAAATATGCACACGAACATCTCGGGCGTATTTGCGGCAGGAGATGTGAGGAGAAAGCGGCTGAGGCAGGTCGTTACGGCCACGGCAGACGGCGCGATTGCAGCAATCGAGGCGGAGGTCTACATTCAGGACAACCTATAGAATTTCAATAATAATTGCAGTCAATGGAGGTGCTGGGTTATAATATCTCTATATGTAAGGGAGGCATAAAATGGCAGGAAATAAGAAAGAACGTTATTACGACAGTTTCGTTGAGATGAGCAGTTTCTCGTGCGATGCGGCACTTTACCTCAAGGAGATACTCGAGGATTACAATCCGGACGAGCTCGACGCCCATATTGAGAAGATGCATTCCATCGAGCACGACGGAGATGTGTCGCGGCACACGATGACGAAGCTGCTCGCGAAGGAGTTCATCACCCCTATCGAGCGCGAGGATATCATGGCTCTGGCGGAGCAGATAGACCAAGTTACGGACAAGATTGAGGACGTGCTCCTCCGGCTCTACATGTTCGACGTTCGGGAGATAAGGACGGACGCGATAATGATTGCCGACGTCATCGTTACCTGCACGGAGGCCATGAGAGATGCTCTTACAGAGTTTCACAATTTCAAGAAATCCAGAACTCTTGCGGACAAGATCATCGAGATCAATCGGCTCGAAGAGGAGGGCGACAGAATGTATCAGTCGGCCGTCAGAAACGCCTTTACTGATGGAAATCTCGACGCAAAAACCATGTTTTCGTGGAACACGGTGTATGACTACATGGAGGACGTGTGCGATGCGACCGAGGACGTGGCCGATGTTATCGAAGGCGTCATCATGAAGAATACCTAAACAAATATGGAAGCTCCAAGAACGATCATTGCGGCTACGACGAATGCTCACAAGATAATCGAGATCGATGCGATAACGAGAGAATTTGGCTGGCATGTGATTTCGAGGAAGGATGCCGGTATTCCCGATTTTGAGGTGGAGGAAGACGGGCTGACTTTCGAGGAGAATTCTCTGCTCAAGGCGCAGTCGATTTTCAGCTATACGGGGAGGCCGACCATTGCGGATGATTCAGGGCTCGCCGTTGATGCGCTCGATGGTGCCCCCGGCGTTTTTTCGGCGAGATTTGCTGGAGAGGACGCCACCGATGCGGACAACAACGCGAAACTGCTGAGGCTTCTTGAAAACGTAGAGACAGAGCGGAGGACGGCAAGATACGTCGCAGTAATAACGCTGATAATGCCGGACAGAGCCCCTATTGTCTGCCGAGGTGAAATCGAAGGGCACATAGCCTTAAAGGAGACCGGAACAAACGGTTTCGGCTACGACCCCATGTTCATTCCGAACGGCTATGAAGAAAGTTTTGGAGTTTTGCCAGAGGAGCTGAAGAACAAGCTGAGTCACAGATACAATGCGCTTCTGAAGCTGAAGAAGGAGCTGGCGAAGGTGGATTGCGGGTCAGGCCCGCAATGACAGTGGTGGATTGCCGCGCTACGCTCGCAATGACGGCAATGACGGCGAAGGTGGATTTGGATTGCGGGTCAGGCCCGCAATGACAGGATTGACGGCAATGACGGCATATGATGGAGTATTATGATAAGAAGTATCAAAAAAGTTGTTGGACTCACTATAAAGAAGATATTTGATCCTTATTTCGCGGGCGGAGCGGCGGAGGTTTCCTTTTTTCTCCTCCTGTCGCTGGTGCCGGTTTCGATATTGCTTGCTCAGATTTTGGATCTTTTTACCCTATCGCTGGAGGCGACGAGGGGCGTTCTCACGGACTATCTTTCAAGTGATGTGATGAATGTCATATTGCCGCTTTTGGAGTACAATCCATCGAGTGCCTTGGGCGTCTTCATGCTCATTCTTGCAATTTGGGCAGGTAGCAAATTTTTGGTAACGCTGATGCGCATATGCAACTATGCTTATCACGGTGGCTCACCCTTCACAAATCCGGTTGCCGGCTACATAAGGGAGAGAATCAGAGCCCTTCTTACCGTATTACTGGTCGTTGTCACAATCGTCTTGGCGCTGTATATCCTGGTCTTTGGTGAGGAACTAGTGAAGGTTGCATTGAAATATGTGAATTCGGTCTTGGGGATCGACTACAATATTTCGACCGTATGGTACGTGATCAGGTGGATTATTGCCCTCATCGTGTTTTTCTTCGTCATTTCATCGCTCTACTATGTGCTACCGAGAAGGCATATCGGCTATTCCGACTATGTGGTTCGCAGTAGATGGCAGACGGTAAAGAACATTTTAAAAGCGTGGATCAGAGTGAATATCGACGGATACAAGATGATATTGCCCGGGGCTCTTTTTGCGACGCTCACCACGGTGGGCGCGACTTATGGGTATGCGTTCTACATGAGGCATATCGCTTCCGGAGGCTTCAATATACTATACGGCGGACTCAGTTCGATAATATTTTTGCTACTGTGGTTTTACCTGATTGCGTTCTTGCTCATCGTGGGTATACAGCTGAACGCCTCGATAGTAGAGTCAAAAAAGGTAGCGGTGCTATAGCGTCATTGCAAGTGTAACGAAGCAATCCAATAGATTGCCGCGCTGCGCTCGCAATGACGGGAAGTATAAGTAATAAGTAAAAGGGAGGGTTAGTAATGACTTTGAATTCAAATATTGAGAAGATAGACTCTTGGCTTTCGCAGGAAGGGCTTGATTCTGAGATAAGGGAAGAGCTTGCGGATCTGAAGAAGAGGTTTGAAGAAAACCCGCGAGACGCTGAGCTCGCCGACGAGATAAACGATAGGTTTTATCGCGAACTGGAGTTCGGCACCGCCGGAATCAGAGGCATTTTGGGTGCTGGTCCAAACAGGATAAGCGTCCACACAATCCGGAAAATCTCGCAGGGATTTGCCAACAAAATATTGGAGGATGCGAGGGCAAAGGGTATCGCTGAGCCGTCCATCGTCATCGCTTACGACAACAGAAAGAATTCGGACTTGTTCTCATTTGAGTCGGCGTTGGTATTTTCTGCAAACGGCATCAAAACATTTCTCTTCGACATGCTTTCTGCGACGCCGCTTCTTTCATTTTCCGTACCCTACCTTAAGGCGGACGCGGGAGTCGTCGTAACGGCGAGCCACAATGCGAAGATATACAACGGTTACAAGATATATGACAATACGGGTTGCCAATGCATGCCCGATGAGGCGTCGAGGGTGGCAAATCACATTGACGCACTTGACCTCTGGACGGACATAAGAACCACCGCCGGAAAATACACAGGCACGCTCGCCGAGAGAAAATTACTGGCCGAAAAAGAAGAACCGCTGCTTCATATCATCGGGGAGGAAATTCAGGACGTATATTTGGAGAAGGTGTTGGCCGAATCCAAAACGCCCGGGGCTTTGGCAGACATAAGCATCGTCTACACGCCGCTCCACGGTGCGGGCAATGTGCCGGTCAGAAAGGTGCTGAAGGACGCGGGAATAAAGAGACTCGACGTGGTCAAGGAGCAGGAACTTCCGGATCCGGAGTTCACGACCTGTCCCGAGCCAAATCCCGAAAAACTCGAGACGCTGAAACTCGCACTTCTGCTCTGCGAAAAGCTGAAAAACGAGGGGGCGGCCCCTGATTTGCTCATCGGAACGGATCCTGACAGCGATAGGGTCGGCGCCTGCATCTTTCACGAGGGAGACTATGTGAGGCTATCCGGCAATCAGGTGGGAGTGCTCATTTTGGACTACGTGATAAGCGCAAGGGAGCGGGATGGCACGTTGGATTGCCGCGCTACTCTCGCAATGACGCCGCTCTTCGTTACTACTATCGTGTCCACGCCCATTACTGAAAAAATGGCCGAAAAGCACGGTATCGAAACCATGAAGGTCCTCACGGGATTCAAGAATATTGGAAATGTTATGAATGCCATAGACAAGGAGGGCGGCCTCGACAGATACGTGTTCGGCTTTGAGGAAAGTTGCGGCTATCTCACGGGTACCTACGCGAGGGACAAGGACGCCGTGGACGCGAGCCTCATACTCTGCGAAATCGCGGGCGTGCTGAAAAGGGACGGCAAAACCGCGATAGACAGACTTGAGGAAATCTATGAGGAATACGGGTATTATCTCGATGGGTTGAGCGAATTCATCAGGCCCGGGGAGAAGGGCATGCACGAAATTTCCGCCATCATGAAGAGCCTCAGGGGCGAGGAGATAAAGTCGGTTTTCAGCTCTGAAATCGTGAAAATCACCGACTATTTGAACGATGAGGTATACACCTCGGACGTCATGGAATTTGACCTCGCTGACGGCTCAAAAGTGCTTGCCAGACCGTCAGGAACGGAGCCAAAACTGAAAATTTACTATACCGGCGTAGGAAAAACCGAAAAAGATGCAAAAAACAGCATAGAACGCATGAAGTCAGAGATGAAAAATTTCATCGGATAGGGTATTATATAGGTATGGAACCATTATTCTTTGTTCCTTTTTTTGAGGAAAAACATTGGGGAGGGTCGAACCTCGCTTCATATTTCGGAAAGTATCCGGAGGGTATCAGGATCGGTGAGAGCTGGGAGGTTTCGCCTGTGCAATACCGCCAGACTTTTGTTCGCAGTGGTGAGTTTGCCGGCAATATGGTTTCGGAGCTTTTCAAAAGAAATCGTGAGCTGTTCGGCATAGATACGCCTTACTTCCCGTTTGTCATCAAAATTCTTGATGTGGACAGCCAGTGTCCGGTCATGATTCATGGCGGTGGTATGAAAAACGACGCAGGTCAAACCGAGGGTTTGTACGTCATACGTGCGGAGGAGGGTTCCCACATTATCGCCGGTACAAAGTTGGACAACAGTCTGGAGCTGTTCAATGCTATTGCGCAGGAGACCATCATGGACAGTGCCGATGTCATAGAGACGAAGAAGGGGGACTGCTTTGTCGTTCCTGCGGGTGTGCTTCACTCAATCGGGGCTGGGCATATCATCTATGAGATAAGTTCGCCGCTTCGGGAGTCGTCTCAGATCTATGATTGGGGCAGGTATAGCGAAAACAATATTGAAAGCGTGCTTGATTCATTCAAGTTTGGCAAAACGATAGGGAAGGCAGAGAGAAAAGAGCTTCTGCCTGGTGTAACGAGACTCATTAGGAGCGAACTGTTTTCTCTTGACGAGATAGATGCGACCGTTGAGGTGAAGGGAAAGAGTAGCGGTGTGTTCAATGTCTACACGGCGCTCGGGCGAGGTGTGGTTACAGTGGAGGATTCCTCCTACAAATACAATTCTGGCGACACCTTCATCATTACTGCAAACACGGAAGAGTGGACACTGACCGGCGGAACGCTACTGAAAGCCTACCCGCCACTACAGATATAGACGAGATAAGGACTAAGAAAGGGAAAAGTAATGACATACAAAATAGCTACTTTGAATAAGATTTCGGGTAAGGGCATGAGCCTTCTTACTGACCAATATGAGGTGATAGATGACCCCAAAGGCGCTGACGGCATCATAGTCAGAAGCCAAGACATGCACGAGATGGAGCTGAAGAAACCACTGCTTTCAATCGCGAGAGCAGGAGCCGGATACAACAATATTCCCGTGGAAGCCTGTACGGAGAAGGGCATCGTCGTATTCAACACCCCGGGCGCCAACGCAAACGGTGTGAAGGAACTCGTGATTGCTGGACTCCTCTTGGCGGCGAGAAATATCCCCGAAGCCCTCGACTGGGCAAAGACGCTGGGAAAGGACGCCGCTTCCGTTGTCGAAAAGGGAAAATCGAAGTTTGCAGGCGAAGAACTTCAGGGAAAGGTCCTCGCGGTAATAGGACTCGGAGCCATAGGCGTGCTCGTCGCGAACGCAGCTGAAAATCTTGGAATGAAGGTCGTGGGTTTCGACCCCTACCTCTCGGTCAAGGCGGCTCATGACCTGTCCCCGAGCGTCCGCATCTTCGATAAGCTCGAGTCGCTGCTTCCTCATGCGGACTATGTTACCATTCACGTGCCGGCGTCAAAAGACACGAACGGCATGATCAATTATGAAGTCATAGACGCGATGAAGAACAAGGCGGTTTTGCTGAATTTCTCGCGGGACAAGCTCGTCGATACGGAAGGCCTCAAGAGGGCATTGGCCGAGAAGAAGCTAAGGCTCTATGTTACCGACTTCCCGATTGACGACATCGTGGGTTTGAACAACGTTTTGCTCATTCCTCATCTGGGCGCGTCGACGAAGGAGTCCGAGGAAAACTGCGCGGTCATGGCGGTCGAGCAGACTGTGGACTATATCGAGCACGGCAATATTGAGAATTCGGTGAATTTCCCTGCGGTGTCGATGGGTCTGCTTCCGGAGGGCGTTTCGAGGGTAATAATCATACATAAGAATGTCCCGGGGACTATTGGGCTTCTATCGGGGGCCATTGCGGAGCTCGGTTTCAATATTGAGAATCTCACGAACAAGAGCAAGGGTGAGTATGCCGTCTCCGTTTTGGATATTCACGCTAAGGTGAAGAAGCCTGAGATTCTTGCGGCAATAGATTCTGACGACATCATTTCCGTCAGAGTGATATAGATGGATTGCCACGCTACGCTCGCAATGACAGAGTAAAAAATTCGTCATTGCGAGCAGAGCGAAGCAATCTATAGGTGATATAGGAGAAATAATATGGGTGATAGAGTTTACAATTTTTCGGCAGGTCCTTCGATGCTTCCTATTGAGGTGCTGAAGAGCACGGCTTCGAGCATGCTTGATTATGAGGGTTCGGGCATGTCCGTCATGGAGATGAGCCATAGGTCAAAGCCGTATGAAAAGATAATAAAGGATGCCGAGACAAACTTGAGAAAGCTGATGGATATTCCTGATGATTACGACGTGCTGTTTTTGCAGGGAGGAGCTACGCTTCAGTTTTCTGCGATACCGCTCAACCTGCTGACTTCCGGTGGTAAGGCCGACTATTTAGTAACGGGTTCATGGGCTGACAAGGCGTATAAGGAGGCGACAAAATTTGGAGATATAAAGGTGATCGCCTCGTCAAAGGATGCAAATTACACCTATATTCCGAAGGTTTCCAAAGAGGATATCAGACCTGACGCTGACTATGTTCACGTTACAAACAACAACACCATTTACGGTACGAGAATCCCCTATGTGCCGGATACAGGGGATATTCCGCTCGTTTCCGACTTTTCTTCGTCTATTTTGTCGGAGAAAATCGACGTGTCCAAATACGGGCTGATATACGCGGGTGCACAGAAGAACATCGGACCCGCCGGTATGACTATAGTCATTATCAAAAAGGAGCTTGTAGGCAAGGCACCGGCAAGCGTTCCGACATATCTTGATTACAAGATCCACGCGGACAACGGCTCTATGTACAATACTCCTCCCGCTTGGTGCATCTATGTTGCAGGCGAGGTATTCAAACTTCTGCTCGCGAAGGGCGGTGTAGAAGCG
The DNA here is from genome assembly GCA_031261345.1 of Eubacteriales Family XIII. Incertae Sedis bacterium. Lineage (GTDB taxonomy): Bacteria > Bacillota > Clostridia > Peptostreptococcales > Anaerovoracaceae > JAISKC01. The sequence goes on from JAISKC010000089.1 coordinate 29,120, forward strand.
ATGGAGAAGCTGAACAGGGAAAAGGCGGCGAAACTCTACGATTACATCGATGGTAGCAGCCTCTATACGGCGGTCGCAAGAGAGGAAGACCGCTCGCTGATGAATGTGGTATTCATCACGGGCAATGAGGAGCTTGACAAGACGTTTGTAGCGGAAGCCAAAGAGGAGGGGCTCGTGCAGTTGAACGGACACCGCTCTATCGGAGGCATGAGGGCAAGCATTTACAACGCCATGCCGATGGAAGGTGTGGACAAATTACTGGACTTTATGAAGAGATTTGAAGAGAAATACGACTAAATGAAATATTTTGTTTTAGTGCCCGATGGGGCAGCTGATAGACCGAATGAGAATGGTGATACGGCTTTGAGTATTGCCGATATAAGCCATATCAACGGTGTCGCAAAACGTGGTCAGGTGGGCCTCGTTCAGACGATACCAGAGGGTATCAAACCTGGAAGCGACGCGGCGAACCTTGCTGTGCTCGGCTATGACCCCCGCACGGATTTGACGGGGCGTTCACCGCTTGAAGCCGTGAGCATGGGCGTTTCTATGGCGGACAAAGACGTGTCTTTTCGGACAAATCTCGTAACGCTCAGCGGCGATGGGGACTACGAAGATTTGAGGATAATTGACCACAGCTCGGGTGATATCACCAGTGCGGAGGCAAAAGTTCTTATCGAATACATAGATGAAAAGCTCGGAGGCGGAGATCCTGCAAATGAGGGACGGCTCCATTTCTATTCGGGTGTGAGTTATCGTCATGCACTCATCGTTTCGGACGGGGCAAGAACAGAAAGCGGCGTTGGCGATGTCTTTTCTGATTATACCGATTATCGTCTGACACCGCCGCACGACATACTTGAGAAGAGAATAGGGGATTACTTGCCCGCGGAAAGTAGCGAGGCTTATATTTTGGCGTTGATGAAAAGGTCGTATGAATTGCTGAAGGATCACCCTGTCAATCTTGATCGAATCAAAAGGGGGCTGAATCCCGCAAATTCCATTTGGATTTGGGGCGAGGGTATCAGACCGAGGTTTTCAAAGATGTCTGAGAAGTATGACATCACGGGAAGTGCCATTTCGGCTGTCGATCTCGTCAAGGGTATCGGCATACTCGCAGGGCTTGACGCGGTCTATGTAGAGGGCGCAACGGGAACGCTTGAAACCGATTTTGGTGCAAAGGGGCTCGCTGCAATCAAGGAATTTGACAAGGGGAAGGACTTCGTATTCGTCCATGTCGAGGCACCGGACGAATGCTCACATCAGGGTTCTACGAGGGACAAGATACTTGCCTTGGAGCTCATTGATAGAGAAATATTCGCACCGGTCCTGTATTACCTTCAGGAAAAAAAGAGAGAAGCTGGCGAGGATTACAAGATACTCGTTTTGCCGGATCACAGGACTCCGGTGGAGATACGGACACATTCGTCCGAGCCGGTTCCGTATGTACTGTTTGATAGCAGGATAGAGAGCATGAACGAAGAAAATGCTTTCACGGAGCGTTCCGCTGAAACCGGTCGGGGCTTCTCGTCGGGTGCGGAGCTTGCCGATTGCTTCTTTTCGAAAGGATAACAGAGGGAAACTATGGTGGGGATTGCTAAAGCTAAAGATACAGATACATTAAGGCATTACACAAGGGGACGTTTCGTTTGTGTAATGAAGAATTACACAAACGAAACGTCCCTGTGTGGAATATTGTGCCTGTGTATGCTCATTCTGTCTATTGCGCCCATGTTTGCGGGGGTTTCTTTCGCGGAAGAAGATTTTTCTGTGCCACCTGAGATAAAGTCTGCATCGGCAATAGTGATGAAGTCCGATACCGGTCAGGTGCTTTACGAAAAAGAACCGGACATTGCGGCATATCCTGCTAGCATTACGAAAATAATGACGGCTCTTCTCGTGCTTGAAAAGTTGCCGCTCGATCAGGTGCTCACGATGGATGAAGAGGTCGAGGCGGTGAACGAGGCGCAGATATATCTCAGAACCGGAGAAGAAATCACCGTTAGGGATCTCCTCTACGCTATGATGCTCGCCTCGGCGAACGATGCGGCGGTCGCCTTGGCAAAGGGCGTGAGCGGTAGCGTGCCGAATTTCGCAGCGGAAATGAATGCGAAAGCAAAAGAAATAGGAGCTACGGCCACAAATTTTGTCAATCCAAACGGACTTCCCGATCCCGCTCATGTTACGACCGCACGGGACTTTGCTCTCATTACTAAAGAAGCGATGAAAAACGATTCCTTCAGGCAGATAGTACAGTCGGGCGAATACACGATACCGAAGAACAACAAAAATTGGGAAAGAAGGGTCGTCAACACTCACGAGCTACTCTTTAGCTATCCTGGCACAAACGGAGTCAAAACAGGCACGCTCGACGACACGAAAACTCTCGTTACGAGCGCGAACAGAGATGGGAGAGAACTCATCGTCGTGGTCATGGGAGGCACTCCTTACAATAGGGACGTCTACACGGATACCGAAGCGCTTCTGAACTATGGATTTTATGGGTTCACCGATGTTCAGCTCTTTACTCCTGATGTATGTAGCGCAGATATTGCCGTCACGAAGGGGCAGCAGGAAAAGACCTCTTTGGTTGTCAAAAAACCCGTTATCGTATGCCTGCCGAACGCGAGTGTGGGTCAGATAACATACGCGTATGATGTACCGGAAAGCGTAGCCGCTCCGGTTGAGAAGGGCGCAAAGATCGGGAAGGTGAAGGCTATGCTCGGGGAGACACAGCTTGCCGAGCGCAATCTCATAGCTGACGCGGGCGTGGCAAAGACACTGAACCTCTTCGAAAGGGCTGGACTCGAAACCGATTCTGTTGTAACTATCATCAAGATCATAGCGGCTGTTATCATCTTGATAATAATAATATTCATCATAGTACTAATAAGGGCGAGAAGAGACAATATCAACCGCAGGACAAAGCGTATGCGTTGGGGCAAGGCGAGTGCCATTCAGGTCAAAAGGGTGAAGAGGATAAAGTAGGCGATATGATGAGCTTTCACAAAACGCAGTCTTCGGCTGTGAAGATAGCGATTCTGTTCCTTGCCATCGTCATGATGGCATCTTCGTTTGCAGCCTGCCGAGGAGGCGAAGAAATAGAGGTCGTGGAGTCTGATTTCTCGGTCTATCTCGGAAATACTTTGGACCCCATCACCGTTCAATCCGTCATAGATAGGTTTGAGGCGGAAACCGGTCTCACGGTTGAGCCCGTCTATACGGACGTAGCAGCCGAGCCAAATAGCAACCTCAAGAGGTCGATCAAATCCGGAGATCCTGTCGCCGCATTTTTGGCCGCGGAAGGCGAGGAGCTTGATGGCTTGATTGAGGAATCCTTCTTGGCTACGATAGAGGACGATGCTCGGGATGTGCATAGCTTGGTCGATGGGAATAGAATCGCTCAATCATGGAGGGCGGATGGACTCATTTCGGATAGTGAGGTTTTGAGAGACCTCTTCGGACTTCCCGATGCGGTCGAACTCATTTCCGACATTCAGGCCTCGAGCTATGAAGAATTTGCTGATTTCGTAATCAAACTGGATGAGTATATTTCAATCGGTACGCCGAATGTGGTCAATTTTGCCGGAAAACCATATGGTTTTGCCGAGGCAAAGACGGCTGAAACCGCGAAGCTCACAGGGGTGTTCGCGCTTTCAGGTGCGGACAAAACAATTTTGGGGTCGCGCCTTATGAACGTGGTGCTTTCTGAAATAGATCAGGAAACGTGGATTCAAGCGAAATCGCTTCCTGATGAAGAAGCCATCGAAAAAATCGGCCCTGGCATGGATGTATACCTGAATACTTTGGACCTGCTGACATCTCATCTCGCAGGGCTTTTTGCCAGTGGAATAAGAGGCGACTCATGGACCAGCTCAAAGAATTACAGCGTAGGTGAGGTCGAAAAAATATTCATGAAGGGCAAGGCTGTATTCACTTTTGATAGCATGGGGAATTCCGAGTCGTTTTCAAAGATTGATCCTGCAAAGGCGGACACACTTGTCCTACTGCCGGTCAAGCTGCCGCTGGGCGATCTCGCCATTCCGGACGGCAAGGCGAATTCGGAAATTGCATTGACTCCAAAGACATCGTTTGCAATAAATGCGGAGGTTCCCGAGGAGATACAGGCTGCCGCTCTAAAGTTTGTCGAGATGTTGGACGAAACTCTGCTCGTAGATGCCACATCGCTGGAAAAATCGGCGGAGTCCTACTGGATTTCTGGCAATTACTTCCCCTACAATAGCGAGTCCGAGGAGATCCGCAAATATCTGAAGGATTCATTCAAGAAAAACAATGAATTGGCAACGTTTTTCGCTACCGGAGATTGGACGCCCGAGGCTCGCGATCTCATAAGGCTTCAACTCATTACCGCTTGGAAAAATTCATAAAAAATGTTTGATATAGAAGAAAATCTCGACAATCTTCCTGACAAACCTGGTGTGTATCTGCACAAAGACAAGTTCGGAGAAATCATTTATGTCGGTAAGGCGACTTCGCTCAGAAAGAGGGTGCGTCAGTATTTTCGCTCTCCTAGGGGCCATGATGCGAAGACGAGGGTTTTGGTTTCAAACATCTCTGAGTTCGAATACATCGTAACCGACAGCGAGTCTGAGGCACTCATTCTCGAGAACACCCTCATCAAGAAATACAGGCCGAAATTCAACGTCATGCTCCTCGACGACAAGACCTATCCCTATATCAAAATCACGATGGGCGAGCCTTTTCCCCGCATTATCAAGACTAGGATACTCGCAAATGACGGTAGCAAATACTTTGGACCATACGCGGATGTGAAGGCGGCGAACAATATCATCAAGCTGCTAAATGACATTCACAGACTCAAAAGGTGCGCGCAGACATCGTTTCCTGATGGGCACAGACCCTGCCTCTACGGCATGATCGGCGACTGCGAGAAGCCTTGCGTGGACGGGGTTTCGGCCGAAGATTATATGAAGAAGATAGACGGTTCGGTGAACTTTTTGAAGGGGCATAGCAAGGATATTGTCAACGGGCTCACTTTGGAAATGAACAATGCGTCTGTGGCTCTTGATTTTGAAAAGGCCGCAAAGCTTCGAGATCTCATCTATTACGCCAAGGCAGTAACGGAGAGGCAGAAGGTCGATTTGCTTTCATCCGGAAGTATGGATATACTCATCGCCTCCGTTTCCGGCAGTGATGAGGCGGCGCAGGTTTCGGTGTTTTTTGTGCGTGAGGGGCGGCTGGTCGGCAGGGAGGTTCATCACCTCGAGTCTGCGGCTGACGCGAGCAAGAAGGAGATAACCGAGGCCTTCGTCAACCAGTATTACATCAATCAGACTATGCTTCCAAAGGAGATACTCTTGGAGGAGCATATTCACGGTGAGGAAGTAACCGCTGCCTATCTTTCGGAGGCGAGGGGCAGTAATGTCAGCTTCATCGTGCCCGAGCGTGGCAAAAAAAGAGACCTGCTGAAATTGGCCCAAAAGGATGTCAAGGAGACGAAGAAGCTCATGGCTGACATTTATCATTCGAAAGAGGAGAAGCAGGTAGACGCGCTGAATGCATTGCTTGCTATGGCCGACATCAAAGGGTCGCTATCCAGTTCTAATCGAGCAATTCGCATCGAAGCCTACGATATTTCAAACACGAGAGGAGTTGACTCCGTCGGGGCTATGGTCGTATACAATGGGACGGTCATGAGCAAAAAGGATTATCGCAAGTTTAGGGTGCGTAGCGAGGAGGGTTCTGACGACTATGGAGCAACTCAGGAAGTCATTTACCGTCGGCTCAAAAGAGCGCTCTCTGGCGATGCGGGATTTCTTCCACTGCCCGAGCTTATTCTGGCCGATGGCGGAAAGGGTCATGTTCATGCCATTTCGCAGGTGGTCTCGGCCTTGGGACTGAGCATACCGGTGCTCGGCATGGTCAAAGACGACGCTCACAGGACGAGAGGCCTCATCAAGATGCAGCAGAGCGACGCGGATGGCCCCGATGGTACAGGCGGCGGCGATGTAGAGATAAGCTATTCGGAAACCGATCTCAAGGAATTCCCAAACCTATACCATTTCATAGGGAACGTTCAGGAGGAAGTCCACAGGTTTGCAATAGAATATCACAGAGGTGTCCGCGGCAAGAGGGTAGTTACCTCAGAACTGGACGCGATAGAAGGCGTAGGAGAAAAACGCCGCTCCGCATTACTCCTAAAGTTTGGAGGCATAGACGCTATCAGAGCAGCAAGCGTCGAGGAACTGATGACCGTCCCTGGCATGACAAAGCGCTCCGCCGAAAGCGTTCATGCTTATTTCTCAAAGAATCCTCCAACACTTTGATGACATCTACATTGCCATTTTTCGGTCGGAAGTTCGGTTTTAATCTAAACCTAAAATTTACTTGGGTTTTACATGACTCTTTGGGAAAAGCATTATAATATCTATAAAAATGAATATCTTAGGCAAGATTTTTGATTGTACCTGTATCGTTTAACGTAGGGGAAATCAAAAAAATATGAATTATTTTCGAAATTTATGTTTCCCACGCAAAATATTGGGTATATATATAGTAGTGGAGTAATACAAAATGAGTATTTAATGAGGGGAGAAAATCACAATGAGAAGACTTTGGGAGAAAAAATCGAGACTGAGCACGAGGCTGACAGCACTTGGGCTTGTGTTTGCTATGTGCGTCACAATAGCCGTGCCATCATTTGCTATGGCAGATGATAAACTGGAAGAAAATGTCAATGGGGGGGGGTAGCTTCTGAGCTAATATCTGAATCCCCCGTAGTCGATGATGCTGAAAATGCGGAGATAATGGCTCAAAGTATTCCGTCGGATGCAATCACCGTTTCGGTTGTAAATGCCTCGCCTACTTCGGTGGCTACGAGCGGAGATACTGCACTGCCTGTTCAATTTGGTCTTAGGTTCAATGTCGGTCAATCCGATTTGACCGGAGTATCCGCAGAGATACCACTCAACTGGACGCCCACGCCCGGGAACGCGCCTTATGCAGACTTTACGATGGATGAGCCTTTCTTTGCTCTTGACGAGACAAAACTTCCTGCCGTTTACGATGAGGAGACCAATCCAAACTCCTTAATTTCAAGTTATGACATAAGCGCAGATAGACTTATAATCCATCTGCGTGACAATATGCCTACAGGCCAAAGGGACACGGGAATATTTTATGTCAATCTCAATACAAACTATTTAAATAAAATACCGACGAGTGTTCCGCTTTGGACCGTCACTCCCGAAATATGGCAGGAGGGTACCAAAGTAAATACTGCAACAGGGGTAACATTTTCGGC
>JAISKC010000005.1 GCA_031261345.1 Eubacteriales Family XIII. Incertae Sedis bacterium
CCTACTTGCAAAACGTAGAAAAGCGGCATCGGCAACAATATACACTGCGAAGATTAGCAAGGTTCTCCAGTCTGATTTAGATAAGCACAATGCTCAATATCCACCTATTGTAATTGAACATATTTCAGGCGTCCATGACAGATTTCTGATTGTGGATGAAAAGGTCTATCATGTAGGTGCATCCATTAAAGACTTGGGGAAGAAGTTGTTTGCTTTTTCAAAAATGGATATTCCCGCAAAAAATATATTGAGTGGAATTACTGTTCTCAGAGAGCAAAATATAGACAACTGATACTAAATTAGCAATGGGGGTTATCTTTAGTGTTAGAATAAAGGCAGGAGGCGACACCTATGGTATTACGGAAGAAAATCATTGTGGCCGGACACATCTGCTTGGACATCACCCCTGCCTTTCCGGCTGGCTCAGCAAGAAGTTTGGCGGAAGTCCTGTCCCCTGGGAAGCTTGTGCAGGTTGCGGGCGTAGACCTTCATACGGGCGGAGCCGTTGCAAACACCGGTCTTGCGATGAAGTTTTTCGGGGCTGATGTGCGGCTGCTTGGGAAGATTGGCGATGATGAATTCGGACAAATAATTCTCGGGCTTTTGAAGCGGTACGGATACGATGGCGATCAGGATATGATAGTCTCGCATAGATCACCTACTTCCTATTCTGTCGTGCTCGCTCTGCCCGGCGTCGATCGGATTTTTCTTCACAATCCAGGGGCGAACGATACATTTTGCTATGAAGATTTGGATTTTGGCACCATGCAGGGTGCGGAGCATTTCCACTTCGGCTACCCACCGCTCATGAGGAAAATCTACGCCGAAGATGGCGATGAGCTTGTGAAGATTTTCGAGGCCGCAAAGAAATTCGGACTCGCAACATCTCTCGATATGGCGGCGGTTGATCCCGCGTCCGATGCCGGAAAGGCGGATTGGCGAAAGATTTTGGAGAGGGTATTGCCATTTGTGGACTTTTTCATGCCCAGTGTCGAGGAACTTTGTTTTATGCTTGACAGAGAGCGTTATGAAAGTTGGAATGAAAGGGCTGAGGGCTCCGATATCACCGGTGTCATCGATATTGAGCGAGAGGTGAAGCCCTTAGCAAAGGAGCTTGAAAAGATGGGCGCAACGGGCATATTGATCAAATGCGGCTCGCTTGGGCTCTACTACAAAACCGCAGACAAGGAAGGTTTCAAGGAGAGCTATAAGCCCCAAAAAGTTGTGTCGGGGACGGGTGCAGGGGACATCAGCATAGCCGCATTTCTGGTGTCGATGTTGAGCGGAAAATCGTTGGAGCGCAGCGTGGAGCTCATGGCGGCGGCGGGTGCGACCTGCGTTGAAAGTTACGATGCACTCAGCGGCCTGAAGTCCTTAGAAGAATTGGAAGATAAAATCGATAGCGGCTGGTAAAAAAGCCTCCGAAAGAAAGTGTGAAAGATGTGCTTGCAAATTTGAACGATGTCCTAATACCTGCGAAAAAGAAGAAGTATGCGGTGGGGCTTTTCAACGCGATAAATATGGAAATGGGGCGGGGCATTGTCGAGGCCGCCGAGGAGACCGGCTCGCCAATCATCATTGGCACAGCAGAGGTCTTATTACCGGCTGGCCCTCTTGATGAACTGTCTTGGTATCTGTTGCCGCTGGCGAAGAAGGCGAAGGTGCCGGTCGTCGTTCACTACGACCACGGCCTCACCTACGAAAAATGCATCGAGGCGCTCGAGCTCGGCTTCACTTCCATCATGTACGATTGTTCCTCCGATAATTACGAGGAAAATATTCGCAAGGTGAAGGAACTGGTCTATGTGGCCCACGCGCAAGGTGCGACGGTGGAGGGCGAATTGGGTCATGTCGGCGATAATGACGAAGCTGCTCGGGCGGACGCGACGGAGTTTTTCACAGACCCTTCGCAGGCACTCGATTACGTCATGCGCACGGGAGTTGACGCTCTGGCGATAGCTGTGGGGACGCTTCACGGCGCGTATAAGCGGAAGCCCAAACTCGATTTTGAGCGGATTTCCAAAATCGCGAATACGGTCAGCACGCCGCTGGTTTTGCACGGAGGGTCGGGGCTCACCGATGAAGATTTCAGGAGAGCAATCGCCTGTGGTATCAGCAAGGTGAACATTTTCACCGATCTCAACGTCGCCGGAGCATTGGGCGACCGCGCGGCGCTGGACTTGGGGAAAATCGGCAAAACGGAAATGATTCCAATGGAGGTCGAAGCTATCAAGCAAGCCGCAAAGACGAAAATGCTACTCTTCAAGTGATCGCAACGCAACAAATGTAGAATTACTCGGTAATAACCCTGATGAAATCCTTTATGAGCCTTGCGGTCAGACCCCAGATGACGCGTTCGTTGCCCGAAGGCTCTGTGTAAGTGTAAATGGGAACTTCAGCTGAACCTGTTCGCCAAGGATATTTTTTTCCGGCAGGAACTTTGTCTACCGGAAAACCGGCCTGTATTTTCGGGACGACTTCGTTGCGAAAGACCTCCGGCTCGTTATCCAAGAAGAACCTTAGCGGAACAAAAAACAGCTCCTTTACCTCGTCAGCACTTGCAGTCGCCGCCTCAAGTACCTGAGGGTCGAGCGTTCCGAGGACCGAGTACATGGTGAAATTGCTGTAGGTGATGATGTAATTCAGCTCACCTATCACGGTGATGGCATTTCGTGAAAGACCGATTTCCTCGCAGGTTTCCCTGACCGCACATTCAAGCGGCGTTTCCCCCGCCTCCATCTTGCCACCCGGAAAAGAAATCTCCCCCGGCTGTGTTTTCAGATTTTCGGCACGTACCTCAAAGAGCAGTTGCCATTCTCCGTCCCGAAACACGAGGGGCAGGAGCACCGAAGATCGCCAATAAGACCCTATCGGCCCCGGCTCAATCCCATTAACTTTATTTTTTATCAAATCAATATCAATTACTGTATTCATATTTTAATTTTATCATGTTACAATATCTATTGCGTAGAAATTTGTGCTGAGATTTTCAAAACCGAAAAAGTGCGCGGGCGTAGCTCAGCTGGTTAGAGCACCTGGGTCACAACCAGGGGGTCACAGGTTCGAATCCTGTCGTCCGCACCAAAACCAAAGGACGAGGGCGTATCATGCTAAAGGCGTGCCGCTCTCTCTTCAATTTCGAGGCGATTTTTCTACAAAAACATTTCCGACTATGTTAAAATACTCCTTGCACGCGTATTTGCCGATGGAGAATTGATGTTTAGTATTACCGTAGTATTTGTAGTCATATTTGCCCTTGGATTTGAGTTCCTGAATGGGTTCAACGATACAGCCAACGCTATCGCAACTTCCGTATACACGAGGGCGCTCTCCGTAGGCCACGCGATTCTTTTGGCCTCGTCCATGAATTTCATCGGCGCACTCGTATCGCAGGGTGTTGCCCAGACTATAGTCGAAGAGGTCGTCAATGCGAATCTTCAGGAGTACGTGATTTTGGCAGCCATCATCGGCGCCATCATCTGGGACTTGGTTACTTGGTGGCTCGCGATACCGAGCTCGTCGTCCCACGCCCTGATAGGAAGCCTGATTGGGGCAACGGCCGCTTACACGATGAGCGGTCGCAACATTCTTTGGGGTGGGGTGCTGAACAAAGTCATCATTCCGTTGTTCACGTCACCTCTGATGGGTCTTGCCATAGGATTTCTCATCATGAAGCTCATGACGCACCTCCTTGCCTCGTGGTCGCCTTATCGGGCGAATAGCATCTTTTCGAAACTTCAGGTTGTTTCCGCCGCGTTTGTGGCGTTTTCGCATGGCATGAACGATGCGCAGAAAACGATGGGCATCATCACCCTCGCTCTTATCACAGGCGGTTATCAGACCGGCGATTTTCATATCCAGATATGGGTAAAAATTGCTTGCGCTACTATGATTATGGCCGGAACTGCTGTTGGCGGGCGGCGGATAATGAAGACTATGGGTGCTGGCGTGACGAAGCTCAATCCAGTCAATGGTTTTGTCGCGCAAACTTCATCTGCGGCTATCATTGCGCTCATGACGGCTTTCCATGCACCTATCAGCACGACCCACGTCATCACTACTTCGGTCATGGGTGTTGGTGCTGCGCATAGGGTCTCGGCCGTCAAGTGGGGTGCCGCAAAAGACATAATTCTTACATGGGTGATAACGCTTCCCGCGACCGCGATCATAGGCGGCTTGGTGTGTGCGGTTGTGGGCATGTTCTTCTAAAAACTCCAAACATCTGGTATAGTATATGAGTTCGCTTTTCAGTGGACGGGAATCCGATAATTTTATTGACAGTAATTTTGAAATATAGAAAGAGAAAAATAAAATGATATCAGTAACAGATGTGAGCCTGCATTATGGCGCAGATAAATTATTTTCACACGTGAATATGGCCTTTTCGTTGGGCAACTGCTACGGCATCATCGGTGCCAACGGCGCAGGCAAATCAACCTTCCTCAAAATTCTTTCGGGGGAGCTTGAGCCGACCAACGGAAATGTGTCCGTGTCGTCAAAATTGCGTATGTCCGTTTTGAAGCAGGATCAAAATAAGTACGACGGATTTCCAGTAATGGAAACGGTGCTCATGGGAAATGCAAAACTTTACGAGATTGGGAAACAGAAGGATGAGCTCTATGCCAAGCCTGATTTTTCCGATGCGGACGGTATCTTGGCTTCGGAGCTTGAGGCTGAATTTGCGGAGATGGGCGGCTGGGAGGCTGAAGCCGATGCATCGAGAGTCCTTCAGGGTCTCGGCATACCCACGGATTTGCACGAGCAGGAAATGAGCACCCTCGACGGCAGACAGAAGGTCAAGGTGTTACTTGCACAGGCCCTTTACGGTCAGCCTGACATCATATTACTGGATGAGCCCACGAACAATTTGGACTATCAATCCATCGAATGGCTTGAGGATTTCCTTGAAGATTTTCAGGGGACGGCAATCGTCGTGTCGCATGACAGGCATTTCCTCAACGCCGTGTGCACCCACATAGTAGACATTGATTATTCGGAAATCAAAATGTATGTTGGAAACTATGATTTCTGGTATGAGTCCAGCCAGCTGATGCAGCAGATGATGAAGGATCAAAATCGCAAGACGGAGGAAAAGGCAAAGGAACTTCAGGATTTCATCAATAGATTTTCGGCAAATAAATCTAAGGCTAGGCAGGCCACATCGAGGAGAAAATTACTCGACAATCTTTCTGTGAATGAGATGCCGGCGTCATCGAGGCGCTATCCTTGGGTTGGATTCAAGCCTGATAGAGAGGCTGGAAAAGACATATTGTTCGTGGAAAATATCACAAAGGAAATTGAGGGCGTCAAGGTTCTAGACGACGTGAGCTTCATAGTGGGCAAGGAAGACAAGATTGCGCTTGTAGGCGACAACGAAATCGCGCAGACCACGCTGATGCAGATATTGATGGAGGAGATAGAGCCCGATTCCGGCTCTTTCAAATGGGGCGTTACGACTTCGCAGTCATATTTTCCAAAGGACAACACAGCATTTTTCACCGAGAGCGATTACGATTTGCTCACGTGGATACAGCAATATTCCGAGGACAAACACGAGAGCTACCTCAGACAATTTCTTGGGCGTATGCTCTTTTCGGGCGACGATCCTTTCAAGCAGGTGAAGGTGCTTTCCGGCGGGGAGAAGGTTCGCTGTATGCTGTCTCGCATGATGCTCTCAGGTGCAAATGTCCTACTGCTCGATCAGCCGACAAATCATTTGGATCTTGAGTCTATCACCGCACTGAACAACGGACTTTCCGACTTCAAGGGAAATATCATTTTCGCTTCTCACGATCGTCAGACCATCGAGACGGTGGCAAACCGCATTATGGAATTCGATGAAGACGGCAAACTCATAGACAAAAAGATGAGCTTCGACGAGTATATCAAGAAGGTTTAAACTTTTTGCGCCTTAAACGGTAGCCGAAGACAAGTGCCAAGGTGAAGAGGGAAAGTGCCGCAGCCACTGCCGCAATGAACGGATTTTTTGTGTCCGATGTGGCGGGTGATTTGCTCACTTCGCTTGGGCCACCATTTCCGCCGTTTACGTTACCGCCATGAATGCCATCGTTACTGATTATTTTTGCACCGCCGGTGGCATTCTTGCTACCACCACCGGTGACTATACCTTTCCCGCCTTTGCCGTGATGTCCGTTTGTGCTCGTGCCACCATTTCCACCGTTTCCGGTCACATTGGAATCGCTGCCGTGAGCATTGATATCACCACCGCCGGTGTCAATACCCGTGCCGCCGTCGCCGCCGTTTCCGCTTGTACCTGTACTGTCTCCACCGTCACCGCCCGTGCCGGTAGTCGAACCGCCACCATTGGTATTGATATCACCACCGCCGGTGTCTATGCCTGTGCCGCCATCGCCGCCGTCACCACCCGTGCCGCCGCTGTCGCCGCCGTTTCCGCCCGTGCCTGTAGTCGTAGAGCCGCCGCCATCGGTATCAACATCGCCGCCGCCGGTATTGATGCCATCTCCACCATCTCCGCCTGAGCCATCACCGCTTGGAGCATCTCCGCCCGAGCCACCTGTGCCTGTAGTAGAACCTCCTCCATCGGTATCAACATCGCCGCCACCGGTGTCTATGCCCGAGCCGCCATCGCCGCCCGTGCCTGTGCCGGTGCTATCGCCGCCGTCGCCGCCCGTGCCCGAAATATCGCCGCCATCAGCCGAAGTGTCGCCGCCACCGGTGTCTATACCCGAGCCGCCGCCTCCGCCAGGATTTGTGCCCGAACCATCGCCGCCGTCGCCGCCTGTGCCGGACACGGAGCTACCATCGCCGCTAGCACTTATGTCAGGAACATGCTGAGGTTTCGGCGTTCCGCCCGTATGGATTCCGATACCGCCCGTGCCGCTCGGTGCACCGCCCGTACCACCTGTTCCGATTATCTGTGTGCCGTTCGTCGCCGAAATCGCAGGGTTGTTCGCTCCGGCTGTAGCATTCGTAATATCGATGTTGATTCCCGTGCCACCCGTGCCGCTCTGGCTCGCACCGCCATTGCCGTTTATTTGAGCCCCGCCATCACCGCTGACTGAGTCCACAGCGTATATGCCCGTGCCGCCCGTACCTGTTCCTGCACCCGTGCCGCCCGTGCCCGATACGCTTCCGCCCTGTGTTACCGTGATAGTCGAATCCGAATGGACCCCATCTCCGCCGTCACCGTTGGGCGAGCCGCCGTCGCCGCCGTTACCCGTAAGTCTCGCACCGTTACTGGCTGTGAGGCCCGTTACAGTAATAGCGCCGGATGCAAGCACACCGTCGCCGCCCGTGCCGCCGCCACCTGCCATGCCACCGACGCCCGTAAAGCCTGCGCCGCCGTTGATGACAAGAGAATCTGTCTCGACGCCGTTGCCGCCGTCGCCTGTGCCACCGGCCGTGACACTGCCACCTGTCGCCGATACATTTCCGCCTTGATTGCCAGTGATGCCAAATCCCGTGTTGACAGAGCTGTCAGGATTGATTGCCGCAATCAGGCCATTGCCACCGCCCGTGCTACCGTTGCCACCCGTAGCCGAGATTTTCCCGCCGTTAGTAATGTTCATAGAATTCGGTGTATAGACTCCGGCACCGCCTTGCCCAGCCGTTCCCGTTCCGCCGGTCGCTACGATATTGCCGTTTTGCGAAACAGATACACCGTTTGTACTGTCGGTCGGAGTGACTTGATCTATCGCATAAACGCCTGACCCGCCGTTGACACCGTTGCCACCTGTTGCTGTGACGGTCCCGAGAGGAACATTAATCGAACCCGAGGAAAGAAGTCCGTTGCCACCATCGCTATTGTTACTGTTTCCGCCCGTCGCCGTGATGGAAGGATTTCCATCAGTAATTGTGAAATTGTTCACCGCGATACCTGCGCCGCCGTTGCCATTCGAGCCCGTGGTTGTGCCCGTTGAGCCCGTCGCCACGACATTTGAATTGTTAATCGATAGATTTCCGTTGCTGTTGATGCCGCCGCGGCCTGTGCCGTCAGCAGCTGTAGCCGCCGTCGCTGTGAGTGTGCCGCCGCCTGTGATGATGAGACTCGGAGTATTTCCAGTCGAACCAGCTATGTTGATTCCGGATAGACCGGCACTTGAACCCGAGGAAGGAACGCTGGCGGGATTGCCTGCAAATGTTACATTATTGCCGCCGGTATTGACAGTGATCGTATCGCTCGCTGTTCCGCCGTTCGTCGAAAGTCCGTTGTATGTCCCAGCCGCCGCAGTAATGACGTAGTTTCCTGTTGTGTCATCGACTGTGATGCCGGAAACTGCTCCGGCATTGATAGTGCCGTTTGTGACGACCTCCACGCTACCGACACAAATGCTGATACCCGCAGTCCCGAGTGCCTCGATGTTTTCTTCGGTCAAAGCCTCGAGATCAGAGTTTTCCGGCACCGATTGTACAGTAATGCTCGGGCTTTCTACATCGTCAACCTCTGTCTCATCTGCGTACGGACCAATCGCCGGTGTCATCGCGATTGTCAGGCAAAGTGCCAAGCCCAAACAGGCGAGGCCTCTTATCAATTTACTTGTTGAAGTCATTTTACTATTACTCCATTTCTCATACGTAATACTCAAATTTCAACCCATATTTCATAAACAATTATTGCATTATTTTACACCCTCACCATTACCATATCAATGTACGGAATGTAAAATCTAAACGAAATATAAAAATTTCAAAAATATCTGTTGACAAGGCGGTTAGTCGGTGCTAACCTAATAAATGAGTTAGCCGCATCTAACTGCAGAAAAGGTGTGGGTAACAGACGAACATTTATTACAGGAGGTAAAAATGATTCCGTTGAGCATGACGAAAGTTGGCGAGTGGCATTCTATCAAGAAGGTCGGTGGTGGCGAAGAGATCAGAAAGTTTCTGAACAATCTTGGTTTCGTAGTCGGAAGTCAAATCACCGTTGTCAACAAGATTGGCGAAAATGTGATTGTGAGCATCAAGGAAAGCCGAGTAGCAATCAGTCGCGAGATGGCCATGAAGATAATGGTGTAAAGGAAAAATAGGAGAGAAAATGACTACATTACGGGATATCAAAACCGGCCAGACGGTCAGTATCAAGAAAATCAATGGTCAGGGTGCGACGAAGCACAGAATCATGGAGATGGGCATCACGAAAAATGCCGAAGTGAAAATCAGGAAAGTCGCTCCGCTCGGCGATCCCATCGAAGTTACTGTCAGGGGCTACGAGCTTTCGATCAGAAAAGCGGACGCCGAGCTGATAGAAGTAGAAGTAATATAGCGTAGGGGGCAGGAGAAAAGATGTCGATAACAATAGCACTCGCCGGAAATCCGAATGCGGGCAAGACAACATTATTCAACGCACTCACGGGATCGAATCAGTTCGTGGGGAACTGGCCCGGAGTTACTGTAGAAAAAAAAGAGGGAAAGCTGAAAGGCAACAAGGATGTCCACATCATGGACCTCCCCGGGATTTACTCACTATCGCCGTATAGTCTCGAAGAAGTCGTCTCGAGAAATTACCTGATAGATGAGCGGCCCGACGTGATCCTCAACATCATAGATGGAACAAATCTCGAGCGAAATCTGTATCTCACAACGCAGCTGCTCGAGCTCGGAATCCCCGTCGTCGTGGCGGTCAACATGATGGACGTCGTGCACAAAAACGGCGACAAGATAGATATAAAACAGCTTTCAAAAGAGCTCGCTTGCCCTGTTGTGCAGATTTCGGCACTCAGGCAAAAGGGTCTCAAGGAGGCGACGGACGAAGCCATCATCGCATCGAAGGCAGCCCCGCCCGTGCCGCAGCACAGCTTCAACGGTAGCGTTGAGCACACGCTTGCGCACATCGAGGAGGCGGCAATTCACGATTTGCCCGAGGAGAGGCAGAGGTGGTTTTCGATCAAACTATTCGAGCGAGATGAGAAGATCATCAAGAAGCTCGGCCTCAGCCAAGCCATCGTTGACCACATTGAAAAGGACATCGTGCATACGGAGCAGGAGAACGACGATGACAGCGAGAGCATCATCACCGCTGGCCGTTATGAATACATAGATTCGATCATCAAGGACTGTGTCAAAATCAAAAATCAGGGCAGTCTGACCGTTTCGGACAAGATAGACAGCATCGTTACGAACCGCATATTGGCCCTGCCGATTTTCGCAGTGGTGATGTTCATCGTCTACTTTATATCCGTTACAACCGTCGGCGGATTAGTAACGGACTGGACGAACGATGGACTCTTCGGTGAAGGTTGGAGCCTGTTCGGGCTCGATGTCCCGGGCGTTCCGACCGCGTTGGGCGGCCTTTTAGAAGCGATGGGTTGCGCCGACTGGCTCTACAGCCTCATCATCGACGGTATTGTCGCAGGCGTCGGGGCAGTAATAGGTTTCGTGCCTCAGATGCTCATACTTTTCATATTCCTTGCCTTCCTTGAGGGCTGCGGATACATGGCTCGTATCGCCTTCATCATGGATAGGATTTTCCGCCGCTTCGGTCTTTCGGGCAAATCGTTTATCCCAATCCTAATCGGAACGGGTTGCGGTGTCCCCGGAATCATGGCTTCAAGGGCCATAGAAAATCCGAGAGACAGGCGCATGACCATCATGACTACAACGTTCATTCCTTGCAGTGCAAAGCTCCCCATCATCGCTCTCATAGCGGGCGCGATGTTCGGAGGTGCATGGTGGGTCGCTCCCTCGGCATATTTCATCGGCATAGCTGCCATCATATGCTCGGGTATAATGCTCAAAAAGACAAAGCTGTTTGCAGGTGAGGTCGCACCCTTTGTAATGGAATTGCCGGCTTATCATTGGCCGACGGTGTCTAATATCCTACACAGCATGTGGGAGAGAGGCTGGTCCTTCATCAAGAAGGCGGGAACGATCATACTGCTCGCGACCATCTTCGTTTGGTTTGCATCGAGCTACGGCTGGGTAGGTGGCCACTTCGGAGCGGTAGAGATGCAGGACAGTATCCTCGCAAAGATAGGCAATGCTATAGCATGGATATTCGATCCGCTCGGTTGGGGCAACTGGAAGTCCGCTGTGGCTGCTATCACGGGCCTCATTGCGAAGGAGAACGTCGTCGGCACATTCGGTATCCTTTATGGATTTGCCGAGGTTGCCGAAAACGGCTCGGAGATATGGTCAAGCCTCGCGGCGAGTTTCACTTCTCTGTCGGCCTTCTCCTTCCTCGTGTTCAACCTCCTCTGCGCACCTTGCTTCGCGGCGATGGGAGCAATCAGAAGAGAGATGAACAATGCGAAGTGGTTCTGGATCGCAATCGGCTATCAGTGCGGATTTGCCTACATCATCTCTCTCTGCATATACCAATACGGGTTGCTCTTCGGCTCGGGAGCCTTCGGAGTAGGCACAGCAGCGGCAATAGTCATCACGCTAGGGCTCATATACGCAATATTCATAAAGAAGATGTACACGCCAAAGGCAAAAGACAGCACAAGGCTAGCCGCATAGGCAAATCGTCATTGCGAGCGAAGCGTGGCAATCTATATTGGAAAGCAAATGGGCTGGATTGCCGCGCTACGCTCGCAATGACAAAGTTATTAGGAGGTGACTACAAATGAACGGAACAATAGGTACAATAATAATACTAGCGGTTGTCGCCATCATTGTGGCATTGGCCGTCAGGAGTGTTATCAAAACAAGAAAAAAGGGTGGGTCGTGTAGCTGCGGCTGCGAAGGTTGTAGCCTGTCAGAAGACTGTAGCGAACCGCCAAAATAATATACCGAATCGTCTCCTTCCAACAGGGGAGACTCGGACCAAATAGTTCCTCCTACAGGGAACGACACATATTTCCTCTTCAACAATATCCTGCGAGATTGGTCGCAGGATATTTGTTATTCCCTATGTCTCCGCGAGGTATTTCTTTAGGAAGTCCTTATCCTCTTTGCCCAGCTCGTCCGTGCCGCCGAGGCGTTCGAAGTGATGGCGGAACTCGTGGCGTAGCGTGTGCCGTAGCTGATCCTTCATGCGAGCGGCATCAAGATGCCCGAAGAGTTTCATGAAACTACCATAGAATATGACGATATAACGTCCCATCATGTGGTCGATACGATACTCGCCGAGTATGTAGAGGTCGTCAGCCCGCGCATGAGGGCTGCGTTTCGCCTCAGGCAGGAGCAAGACGCCGCCGTTCAGCTGCTCATACATGCTATCCGGAAGTTCATCTGCAAGATCGTCTAAGATGTCCTGCATCTCATCAATAGTCATCATTTGAAGCTGTACTCTGCGCTTGGGAAGGCTCCGGACTTCACTTCTTCTATGTATTTTGCGAACCCTTCGCCGAACACCGCTCCGCCTTCCGCGAAAACCTTTACGAATTTCGGCTTGAATTTGCCGTATAGATTGAGCATGTCTTGATAGACGAGCACCTGTCCGTCCGTATCGGGGCCTGCGCCGATTCCTATAGTGGGTATTGAAAGTTTTTCGGTAATGGTCTTTCCGAGTTGGGAGGGGATACCTTCGAGCACGACCGCCACAGCGCCGGCCTCCTCGATAGCGAGAGCATCGGCAATCAGTTTTTCCGCCGCCGCATCACTCTTGCCCTGCACCTTGAAACCGCCGAATGCGTTGATCGATTGTGGGGTCAAGCCGAGGTGCGCAAACACGGGTATGGACGCTTCGGTGATAGCCCTGATGTGCGGCGCGAATTCCGCTCCGCCTTCGAGCTTCACAGCTTGCGCTCTCCCTTCCTTCATCAGCCTGCCCGCGTTGACTACGGCGTCGTAGACCGAAGTTTGATAGGACATGAACGGCATGTCGGTAAGAACCAGAGCGTCTTTTGCCCCGCGAGAGACCGCCACACTGTGGTGTATCATGTCTTCCATTGTAACTGAGAGGGTGTCATCATATCCCAGCATGACCATGCCGAGACTGTCGCCGACGAGGAGGATTTCGATACCGGCCTCATCCATCAGCTTGGCTGTAGAATAGTCGTAAGCAGTCAGCATTGTGATCTTTTCAGCGTTCACTTTCTGCTGCTTCAGAGAAACTACGGTTGTCTTCATATTCCTTGTTTCCTTTAATAAGAAGCGTATGTGTCTGCCTTTCGGGCTCCATCGGTGAAATCCTTCTGGGTGGACCGTAGCTACCTGCTGCACAGCTTCTTCCTCTGTGCGAGTCCCGTGCTGGTCATCCCGTTCGGGCAGATGATATAGGATTACTTTATCATGAAGTCTGGACATTAATCAATATACTTTGTATAATTGCAAGTAATAATAACTTCATTAAATATTGCTCTAACAGTTGCATTTTGAATGCTGAGGGGATATGACAAAAAAAATATTATTAATTGATGATAGCCCTTTCTTCAGAGGACAACTGAAACTTACACTCAGCAAAGCGTATGATATTGTTGAGGCCGGAACGGGTTCGGAAGGTCTTGATATGGTGAAGAGAGAAAAGCCTGATTTGGTTCTTCTCGATATAGTTCTGCCCGATTACAGCGGCTTCGAAATCTGCCGCATTCTCAGGGAGTCCGAAAGCAACAATCTCATGCCTATCATCATGATCACATCGCAGGATGCTCAGGAAGATGTCCTCATAGGGCTTGAGCTCGGTGCTGACGACTACGTCAAAAAGCCTTTCAACGAGCGGGAGCTGATCAGTCGCATCAAGAATATATTCAAGAGAATAGACAGAAACAGAAACGCCAATCCTCTCACGGGACTCAACGGCAATCTGGAGATACAGCGGGATATCACGAGCCGTATCACGAGAGGGCTCGGGTTTTCAGTAATTTATGTGGACCTCGACAACTTCAAAGCATACAATGACGTTTATGGATTTTCCAACGGTGATAGAATCATTGTCCTCACGGCGGACATCATCAGAGACCAGACTGCTCTTTGGGGCAATCCCGACGATTTTGTCGGACATATCGGCGGCGATGATTTCATCATGATTACGACACCGGACAAAGCCATCAGAATATGTGAGGAAGTCATCGCAGAATTCGACGAGAAAGTTCTCAATTTCTACAATGAAGAGGACAGGCAAAAGGGTTGCATTACTACGAAAAATAGAAAGGGCGAGGTTGACACCTTCCCACTCATGAGCATCTCACTCGCGGTCGTGTCAAACGAGCGAAAGGAGCTCAATAGTGCCGTTGAGGTTGGCGATATCGCCGCGGAGGTCAAGAAAAAATTGAAGACGATGCCCGGTAGTAATTACTTTGTGGATCGCAGATCTGATACGCAGCGGGTGTTCGAGGCCCCTGAATCCCAAGTATATTAATAGAGGAAAAGTGAAATGATTAGACTTGGACTTATTTTCGGTGGTAGATCAGGCGAGCACGAGATATCGATTCTATCTGCGGCGTCTATCGCGGGGGCACTCGACAGGAGCAAATACGAGGTCATTCCGATTGGAATTGACAAAAATGGAAAATGGCGAAAGGTTACTGCCGATATGAACGGCATCACATCGCTCGACAATCCGAGGCTGCCAAAACTCATACCGCAGAGCGAGCCTATCAGTTTTGACGAGGTTCAGCGGACGATAGATTTTGCTTTCATCATTCTTCACGGGCCTTATGGGGAGGACGGGACGATACAGGGTCTCTTCGAGATGATGGACAAGCCATATGCGGGCCCCGGGGTCGTTTCATCGGCGGTATCGATGGACAAGATTTTCACGAAGGATATCTGGATCAGAGCCGGTCTGCCGGTCTGCAAGCACGTTTTCTTCACAGCCTTTGACTACAAAACGGATGGCGAGGCACAGATAGATTTGATTGAGAAGTCCCTTCCTTACCCCGTCTTTGTCAAGCCTGCAAATCTTGGGTCAAGCGTTGGAATTACTAAGGCTGCCAATCACGGAGAACTGGTTTTGGCGGTCGAAAAGGCACTGAAATACGACAGGCGCATAATAGTTGAAGAGGGCATCGACGGCAGAGAACTTGAGGTGGCGGTGCTCGGAAATGAGGTGCCTGAAACCGGAGCCATCGGTGAGATAATGCCGGAAAATGAATTCTATGACTACGAGGCGAAGTATAGCAGCAGCGATACGAAGCTCAGCATACCGGCGGAAAACGTGCCAGCCGACATAGAGGAAAAAATATATGATATAGTGAAGAGAGCCTACAGAGCCGTTGATGGCGAGGGGTTCTCGAGAGTCGATACATTCTACGTTGAGGAGACGGGGGAAGTCTTCCTGAACGAGATAAATACACTTCCGGGATTCACAAATTTCAGCATGTTCCCATCGCTTTGGAAGGCGAAAGGCGTTGAATACTCGGACTTAGTCGAAAGGATAATAGATCTTGGCTTCGAAAGATATAATGCTAAAAATAATAGGTAATCACATTACCGGATTTGGGGAAGACGAAAACTCCGAGGACATGATGGAGTTCATTACCGAGGGGCGATTTTTCACGAAGGGAGACATGGTCTATCTGGTGTATGAGGAGAGCGAACTTTCCGGCATGGAGGGTTGCACGACGAGCCTGAAGGTCTGGGATCGCACCGTACGTATGAAGAGGTACGGCGAGGACGTCGGCTATGAAACCGCGATAGAATTTGAGCCAGGGAAGAAATTCAACGGTTATTATGACACGCCTTTTGGTGCCATAGAAATGGAAGTTTTGACAAATACCGTCGATAATAATATCGATTTGGAGGGAACGGGCACGCTGGATATCGATTGCAGCATCAGTCTCAAGGGGCTGACGGAAGTAAGGAACAAGCTTAAGTTTGAGATAATGTAAGAAGGGGACAAAAATATGTCGGATTGGACTACGTATTCAAAAGAGGAATTGCTCGAGCTGAAGGCGGAAACGCAAAAGCGGTATGACGAGTACAAGGCGAAGGGGCTGAAGCTCGACCTTTCGAGAGGCAAGCCTGGCTCAGATGTCCTGGACCTTTCAAACGGACTTCTCGGTGCCCTCGACACCTACAAGAGCGAGAACGGCACGGACATCAGAAATTACGGAGTGCCGACAGGTCTTCCCGAGGCGAAAAAACTCTTCTCCGATCTTTTGGGCATACCGGCGGCAAACCTCATAGTCGGAGGCAACAGCAGCCTGACACATATGTACAACGTTTTTGCATTCCTGCATCTGTTCGGGCCTAAGGGCTTTGCGCCTTGGTCAAAACAGAAGGTCAAGATACTCTGTCCCTGCCCTGGTTACGACAGGCACTTCACTCTGACCGACGACTTCGGGGCTGAGATGGTGGTTGTGCCGCTTAAAGAAGATGGACCCGATATGGACTTGGTCGAAAAACTCGCCGCGGAGGACGAGTCGGTGAAGGGTATCTGGATTATACCGCTCTACTCAAATCCTACGGGCGGCATCATCAGTTCCGAAAAGGCGAAGAGGCTCGCGTCAATGAAGACTGCGGCGAAGGATTTTCGAATCTTCTGGGACAACGCTTACGGCGTACACCATATCTGGGAAAAGAACACGGCTCCCGATATACTGAAACTCACGGCTGAGGCCGGCAATGCGGATAGGGCGTATTACTTCTTCTCGACATCGAAAATCAACTTCCCGGGCGGTGGTATCGGCCTCGTAGCGGCCAGTGAGGAAAACGTTGCCGAGCTCGCCGCTCATTACGCAAAGGCGACCATCGGTTTTGACAAGATAATTCAGCTGAAAACCGTGAAGTTTTTCGGTAATGCTGACGGTATAGTGGCACACATGGAGAGGATAGCAGAGCTTCTGAGGCCGCGCTTTGACCACGTGCTAGGGACTCTTCACAAGGAATTTTCGGGGACGGGACTTCTCACGTGGACGCCGCCAAAAGGTGGTTATTTCGTGTCGGTCGATACGCTTCCGGGCTGTGCGAAGGCTGTGGTGGCTCTCGCAAAGGACGCGGGTGTGGTGCTGACCGGAGCGGGCGCAACTTATCCTCACAAGGCTGACCCGAACGATAGCAATATCAGAATAGCACCGACTTATCCCGATCTTGACGAGCTGGAAGAGACTATGGAATTGCTCGTGCTTTGCATCAAACTTGTCAGCATAGATAAACTTCTGGAAGTATGATATAATCATCAATGTATTAAAAGTTGACTAATGACTGAGAAACAAATATCCATAGTCGCTTCTGGCTATGGGTATTTCTATGTGTATATAGAAAAGGTATAAGAATAGGTAATAGGATAATGACATTTCAGGAAATGAACATTTCTGCGGACATACTTCGCGGATTGAAAAAGATGAATTTTGAGAAGGCGACGCCGGTTCAAAAAAAGGCAATTGAGCCGATGAAAGACGGACGCGATGTCGTGGTGCTCGCACCGACGGGTAGCGGCAAGACGGCGGCATTCGGAATCCCAATTCTGGAAAATCTGGACGTTGACGACTCGTCCGTGCAGGCCTTGATCATCTGCCCAACGAGGGAGCTCGCAATGCAGACGGTCGAAGTTTTCCATGACCTCATGACTTTCAAGAAGGGCGTTCGCATCTGTGCCGTATATGGCGGCGCGAATATTGAAACCCAGATCAAGACATTGAAGAAGAAACCGCAGATTGTCGTGGCGACGCCCGGCAGACTTATGGACCATTTGAGGCGCAGAACGGTCAGGCTGAACACGCTGAAGACGGTCGTGCTCGACGAGGCGGACAGGATGCTCGACATGGGCTTCAGCAAGGATGTGAACACCATACTCGCACATTCGCCAAAGGAGCGTCAGACAGTAATGTTCTCGGCAACCATGCCACCTGAGGTGATGAAGATAGCCGAGACTTATCTAGTAGGTCCGCAAACGATCAAACTTGGAGATGAAAAACGGGCCGTGGACACCGTCGCCCAGTATTACGCGGAGGTCGGTCCAAAAGAGAAGGAAGCAACCCTCGTGAAGCTTCTGAGGGATAGCCGTTATCAAATCGCACTGGTCTTCTGTTCCAGAAAACATCTCGCAAAATCGCTTGCAAGAACCCTCGAAGGCAACGGTTTCAGGGCGGCGGCCCTGCAGGGCAATATGAGTCAGGCGCAGCGAAACAGGGTCATGGCCGACTTCAAGAGCGGCAGGCTCGACATTCTCGTGGCGACCGATGTTGCGGCGAGAGGCATCGACGTGAACAACATCGACGTGGTGGTGAACTTCGATTTGCCGCAGGATGCGGACAGCTACATTCATCGCATCGGAAGAACGGGTAGAGCTGGAAAGACCGGTGACACCTACGCTTTCGTATCGCAAAAGGAAAGTTACGAATTCAGAAACATCGTCAAGAGGACAAACTCCAATGTGCAACTCGTTCGTCTCGAAGCGGCGAAAAACTTCATCTCGCTCAAGCAGATGAGGCCGACGTCAACCGAACCTGCAAGCGGGGGCGGCAGGCACAAGGACAGGGATCGCGACCGAGACCGCGACAAGGAGGGCACGTCGCACAGACCCAGAGGAAAGTCGGGCAATAGCCCAAAGGGCAAGACCATCGACATGAGGAGAAGCGCCAGAGAAGAGCCCAAAGAGGACTCCTTCGAGCGTATTATTCTGAAGGAAAAGGTCTATAAAGAAGAGCGGAAGAAGAACACGAAAAATTACGGCGGAAAGAAATACGGAAAGAAGACAGGACAAAAAAATCGCCGCTCAGTCTAGCCCCAGAATCCGTATTGATTAATATCGCCGAGGGATATATAATTTCATCTATACAATTCTATCATTCCAAAGCACGCGGGTGTAGTTCAATGGCAGAACACCAGCTTCCCAAGCTGGATACGAGGGTTCGATTCCCTTCACCCGCTCCATAGAAAAACCTTGCAATTTCAACGATTGCAAAGAAGCGCGGTTCTAAACGCCAGAGGCTTCATATGTGGCGGAAGATGGAAGTGGCAAAGTTAAACCAAGATTCTTCTTCCGTAGCACTATTCCCAATAAGAAACCGCAAAGATAGCACAAGAAATATATGACAATCCCGAAATGAAAATACTTTTTGACGCTTCAAGGAACACTACTCCAGATGATATGAAAAAGATAATTGAAATGGTTAAAATTATGAAGGGTGACGAAGATGGACCCTGCTGATAGAGAGGAAATGAAATGAGTAATATTATTAACGAAGTGCAAGGAAGTAATATCGTTCTTTACAGAATAGATGACCGTAATGTAAGTGCTCCGGTTATCTTTGAAGACGAAACGTTTTGGACAACGCAGAAAGTTATGGGTAATTTGTTTGATGTTGAAAGCAATACCATCACCTATCATATACAAGAAATATTTAGAAGTGAGGAATTGCAAGAAAATTCAGTTGCTCGAATTTTTCGAGTAACTGCCGCAGATGGGAAAAAATACAATACGAAATTCTATAACCTTGATGCAATAATCGCTGTTGGCTATCGGGTCAACTCAAAGAGTGCAACGAAGTTCCGACAATGGGCAACCAATACGCTCCAAGCATATATAATGCAGAACCTATCGAAGTCTAAAGAATATGGCGAACTATCAGAAGACCAAAAGCGTTCAGCGATACGAAAAGAAATGGTTGAACACAATAAGTCTTTGGCTGAAGCCGCAAAGATGGCCGGTGTCATTGACCCGCGCGATTACGCTATCTTCCAAAACGAGGGATATAAAGGACTGTATGGTGGTCTCGGTCAAAAAGAGATCCACGAGAAAAAAGGTCTAAAGAAAAGCCAGAAAATACTTGATTTTATGGGTAGCACAGAACTCGCCGCAAATCTATTTAGGGCAACGCAAGCAGACGAAAAACTAAGACGCGAGAATATTAAAGGAAAATCCGAGGCCAATCAAGCACATCGTGAGGTGGGAAAAAAGGTTCGCGCTACAATTAAAGAGCTTGGAGGCACTATGCCAGAAGAACTCCCGACGCCAGAGAAAAGTATTGCAAAAATTGAAAGAGAACAAAAGAAACTTGAAGCAGAAGATGATGAGGATATGGGATAATGAGCCCTGCTGATATTTTTGTGGATGTAGTGGATATGCCGCTGAATATACATGAGTATGTCAGGCCAAATATCGACGGCACATACTCAGTATTCCTTAATGTCTGCGACTGCAAGGAGCGGCAGGAAAAGTCAATAGAGCACGCTATACAGCATATTATATTTTATTATCGGAAGGAGAAATATCATGTATTGTTGGAATTGTGGAAGCGATGTAAGCTACAGAGAAGAACTTTAAGTGATTTTGCTATAGTCAGTAAAAATAGAGGATGTTGAAATTAAACATAAACTTGACAAGGTGGGGTATAATATATACAGGATCAAAACCCCACCACGCTTGCCGAAAGGCAGCGTACCATGGTGGGGTTGTTTTTTAGGAGAAATACAGAAAGAATAAAATAGCGACAACAAAAATATAAATTGACGCTATTGAAAGTTGTGGGGTATATTATATCTAACAGGATCCCCCGCACCTCTCAATGAAGTGTCTCAGGGGGGACATTTGTTTTTTGGAGATGATTGTTATCGCAATGATGTATCGATAGCTCTGATAATTGCACTGATTATCTTTTGTACCGCTTTCTATGATTTTTTCATTTTTCTTTACAGTAAAACCCGAATATTTCTGTCTATATTATTGACTGAACATTTTCAGTTTGGTTGTTTTGGGGAAACTTCACGAGAAATTTACAAGAATTTCTTCAAATCTATGTTTCAAACTCAAAAGTTTGGGTATATATATAGTAATGGTAGTAAAGCACGGACACTCGTGCTTGAAGATAAAGTTATAGCTCAGGTTGTTTTAATAGTTATAGTAACAGTAATATTTATAGTATTAGCCATAGCGATGGCAATAGAAATTCAGGGGGTAAAGAAATTGAAAGAGAAGATGAAATCGACGAGTAGTTTGAGGGGATGTCTAATGAGCGGGAAGAAGGGTATAGCGATACTTCTGACTCTAGTAATGCTCATGACGATGGTACCGAGCCTTGCATTTGCCGGCACGGACGCCCTTTATGGGGGGGGGATTTAGCAACTCAGGCAAATTCTGACAACTTCGATAGCGATAATCCAGACAGTAATTCTGTCATTCCTGGCGGAAACTCTGTCATTCCGGCCCCCGAGCCGGAATCTAATAACAATCCAATACAAGAGAATAAGGACTGGATTGCGGGTCAGGCCCGCAATGACGGTGACGTATACATACCTTTTTCCGAAAAGGTTGGTTCTCCTGCTCCTGTCATTCAGGGCGAGAGACCTTTTTCCATTGGGGCACTCGGTGTTGGTGAAATTTCGACACTTGACGATTTAACACCCGGTGTAACCGTAAAATATGATAGTCAAAATCTCTCTGGCGACAGCGATGTAATTGAGACCCCTGTATTCACATCTGTTAACACACCCGTTGTGTTGGAGGTCGCCCCAGTATTCACTGATGTTGAGTCAAATACAAAGACCCTGACTATCACTCTAGCCGAGGGCATGGCTTTTACAAGCCTGCCTGGATTTACACGTAGCGGTAGTATCTGGGATGACTTTTCAGTAAGTAAACTAGATAGCGCCATTAGAGAGTGGATTGTTGACGCGACGTATGAGCCTGCGACAGGTATCAGCGCCATGCATCCTACCTCTGCCGGAACGGTTACATATACCTTTTCGGCTGGTACAGTACAGCCGGGAACATTAGCATTGTATGTTGCGGGCGATTCAGGATATGTCACGATGCTAAATAGTGCGTTAAATATTACGGATGCAGTAACCGTTGTACGTAGCGAGAA
Source organism: Eubacteriales Family XIII. Incertae Sedis bacterium (assembly GCA_031261345.1). Taxonomy (GTDB): domain Bacteria; phylum Bacillota; class Clostridia; order Peptostreptococcales; family Anaerovoracaceae; genus JAISKC01. The sequence goes on from JAISKC010000005.1 coordinate 21,612, forward strand.
TGGTACAAGTGCTACCGCTGACACCGTCAAACTTGAGACATACAAAGTTACGGGAAGTACGTCTCAGGTACGTTTTGATAGCAACTCTCATGTAATCAAGAATCCGGGAGATACATGGGAATTTGATACGAGTTTCTACATCCAAACAAATAGCACCTCAGGTAATACTGGGGATGGTGGTTCGAAAGCCCACGTATTTGACACACTTATTAGAACTTTTGCAATTCCAAAATATCTAAATGTTAATCCTGTTGTCGAAGGATCCAGTGGTGTAGATGCCGGAATCACAAGTACACTAGTTTCTGGCGCAGACAATACAAATTACGATTATTTGCAGGTAACAATCAATGGTAAAACCGCAAAAGGGAGAAACTTGCATTTTGAGGGTCAAGTTGATGATGTTTTGCCAGAAGGCATAGCAGGCACTAATGTCATTGCCATAGCGTCAGTATCCTCATTGTTGACTTATATTCAGGGTGGCAGCACATCGCAAAATGGTTTTCTGAATCCTCCGGAGATCCAGTTTACGGATCCAAACAGTGTGGGCAAATTAACATTCACCCCTTCGGCAGTTGACATCAGTGCAAATAATATCAATGCACCCGCCGTATTCACTCCGCTTGGAACATTTGGCTTTCAGAATTTGAGCGGGGCCGATATTGACAACGTGCGCTTGCATTTTGACTACGATTCGACTTTGGTTGGCGTCAGAGCTGTAAGGATTCTTACCACCGATAATAGTACAGCGAGTAATATTGTTATAACGACAAC
>JAISKC010000020.1 GCA_031261345.1 Eubacteriales Family XIII. Incertae Sedis bacterium
TACGATATGTCATTCTAAGAAATGATAGGAAACCGGAAGCGGTATTTACTAGATGCCGCTCCGGTTTTTCCGTGCTCATGTCTCTAATGTTTTTGTCTCATTTTCAAAAGTGCTTTACAGTAAAAGTTTATTTTCTCTCAATAATGAGCGCTGTTCCCTGTCCACCACCGATACAAAGGGTTGCGAGACCGAGCTTTGCGTCTCTTCTCTTCATCTCGTAGAGGAGCGTAATGAGAATTCTCGTTCCCGAAGCTCCTATTGGGTGGCCGATAGCAATAGCTCCGCCGTTGACGTTGACCTTCTCCGGATCAAAGCCGAGGTCATTGCAGACCGCAACCGACTGGGCGGCGAATGCCTCATTTGCTTCAACGAGGTCGAGGTCGTCTACCGTGAGACCGGCCTTGTCGAGTGCTTTCTGCGAAGCCGGTACCGGACCTATGCCCATGATAGTCGGATCGACACCCGCCGATGCATATGACCTGACGTAAGCGAGCACCTCTAGCCCGTGCTTGTTTGCATACTCTTCCGAAGTGATGACGACCGCGGCTCCGGCGTCATTGAGTCCGGAAGCGTTTGCCGCCGTTACGACACCGCCATCAGGCTTGAATGCCGGACGAAGTCCTGCGATTGACTCGACGGTAGTTCCCGCTGTGTAGTGCTCATCCGTATCGAAAATCTTCGGAGCACCCTTTCTCTGCGGGATTTCCACAGGAACTATCTCTTCCTTGAACACGCCTGTCGTGATTGCCTTTTCAGCTTTCTGCTGCGAGCCCGCCGCGAACGAATCGAGCTGTTCACGAGTAAGCCCCCACTGCTCGGCGATATTTTCCGCCGTGAGACCCATATGAATATTGTGGAAAGCATCGGTCAGCCCATCGTTGACCATGATATCGACGAGCTTGGTATCGAACATCCTCGCTCCCCATCTCGCACTCGGAAGCACATATCCCGAAGCACTCATGTTTTCCATGCCGCCCGCCACGATGACATCAGCATCGCCGGCCTTGATTATCTGTGCACCGAGGCTGATCGCTCTGAGCCCCGAACCGCAGACCTTGTTGAGCGTCATAGACGGAACTTCCTTGGGAATACCGGCTATCATGGACGACTGCCTCGCAGGATTCTGCCCGAGCCCTCCCGTCAAAACATTACCCATCAAAACCTCATCGACCTTCGCGGGATCGACACCGGCTCTGTTAAGTGCTTCCTTGATCACCAAAGCGCCGAGCTCAACGGCAGGAACGCCCTTGAGGCTTCCGCCAAATTTGCCAACCGGAGTTCTGACCGCCCCAACAATTACTACTTCACGCACATCTGACATCTCTATATTCTCCTTTACTATTATCCAATTTCATCATCTTAATCTTACCGTGAAATATATAATACTACAATTTCCAATCTTTTTTAACCGCTTCCAAGAGTTTAAAATTCGTCAAATCAAAATGCAGGGGCGTGATGGTAACGTAGCCCGCCAGATTTGCAAGAATGTCGCTGCTATCCACATTGATTTCGGGGCCATGCGATACGAAAGGTCTCCCTGAGTAATGATAGCCAAGCTTCCCCTCCTCGGTGGTATCGGGCTTGAACCACTCCTCGTATTCTCTGAAGCTCAGAGGCACAACCTTCATGCCGGCGATCTGCTCAGCCGGCACATCGGGAATGTTGATGTTCAATATCGTGTGATCCCTATACATGAATTCAAGGCCGAGCGCCTCATCTCCGAGCGGCTTTTCGTCCGGTCCACTCGTGCTGACCTTCTTCGCAGTGCGCCCAGCCGCCGCGAGCTTTTCATAGGCGAGAACCGCCATCTCCTCAGCCACATCAAAGTGCAAGGGAACCCTGCTGTCGTTGAAGTTCGTGCAGATTGACATCGCTGCGGAGGGTAGCCCGCAGAGTGCTCCTTCTACGGCCGCCGATACCGTCCCCGAGTATAGTGTGTCCGTGCCCAAATTCATGCCGTGATTGAAGCCCGAAAAGACCATGTCCATCTCGATGCCCCTATCCTTGAATATCTCGAGACCAATCTTCACGCAGTCGGCAGGCATTCCGTCCAGGCAAATCGCCATCTGAGCCTCGTCAAATTCCGCATCAGTAATTTCGACAACACGGCCGATGGTGATACCGTGCCCGCTCGCACTTTTCTGCGTTTTCGGTGCACAGACATAGACATTCGCGACCCTCTTCAGTGCCCACGCGAGTCTGTGAATTCCAAGAGCCTCTATTCCATCGTCATTCGTAAGTAATACGTTCATTTCTTCTACCTCAACGGGGACCGAAGCAGCTCGCTCATTGCGATCGCATCTTCACTCGCCTTGCGATTTTGCTCCGTCTCATCATCACTGATAGGCTCCTCGCCCGGAAGACCCGTCGTAATGTTTTCACCCGAGTCAAACTTCGGTGCCGCCGACCCGATACCCGCGGTTCCTGTAACGGGTAGCGTGAAACAAATGCCGCGGCCCTCCTTTGTCAGGCCCGCCGCCTCCACGATTGCCTTCGTGATTTCTCTCGTGCTTTCCTTCTTTACGAGCGTGAGCACGACTTCCTTTTCGGGTTGAATCGCAGTTTTGAAGAACTTTTCATTTTCGTGAATACCGCTGCCCCTCGCGTAGAGCACCGTGCCACCCCTCGCACCGGCATCCTTCGCCGAATCTATTACCAGATCGGCGTAGCCCCTGTCCACGATGGTTACTATCATATTTAATTTTGCTTGATTCTCAGGCATGTCAACCTCCTAAACTCCACTAATATACTTCAGCACGAGCGGCCCGCTCACTCCCGTGATGGGAACGATTGCCGACACACCCTTCGAATTGTGATTGCCAGCCATCGCAAACTTGAAGTCGATGAGCGCGATTGCCCTATCCTTCTTGCTGTCCACGACAACGCTCAAAATTATTTCCGACTCATGTTCGGAAAGCCCCAGATAATCAGCGACGTCGAGACCCGTTCCGACCACGCCAACAAGCGCCATATTGTACGTAACGCCAATCGAGCGAAATGCGGAAATCACCTGATCCGCCATGCCCCTCCTGACGATCGTAATCATCATATTGATTCCCTCGTGCCGCTCCGGCGTGTTTGCATTATCAGTCATCGTCATGTTCCTCACTCACATAATTTCTATATTCCTCAAATGGATCATAGAGAAGGTCCGTATCGTATTCGTCGTTTTCGAAGTCGATGTAGTCGTTGTCCTCGATCACCCTCGCCTCGACCTCGTCATTTCTAAGCTGCTCCGCCCACTCCGTGCTTGCGACGAATTCCATATCCGTTTCCGATTCGAAGTCGTCCGAAACGTCCGCCGTCTCCGGCTGTGCGGCCCAATCGATGAATTCCTCAGTTTCAATCTCATCGGTAAGATCGTGCAGTTCTTCTGCCTCTTGACGCTTCGCTCTCTTGCTCTTCATTTCGTAATAGAAACCGATTGTCTGAACGGTGAAAAGCGGGGTCATCGCAACCATCGCGACCACGCCAAATGCATCTAGCATGACATTTCCGCCCGCAGCTTCGCAGGCACCCATGGTGAATGGGAGTATGAAGGTCGCAGTCATAGGCCCTGACGCGACAGCACCCGAGTCAAATGCGAGAGCCGTGAATATTTTGGGCACGAAACGCGACAAAATGATGGCGAGACCATATCCAGGTATGAGAAGCCACCAGATGCTGATACCGGTGATAACTCTGAGCATCGCGAGCCCAACCGCCAAGCCGACGCTGACAGAGAATGCCCTAAGCATAAGCTTCTTTGTAATGGCGCCCGATGTCATCGTCTCGACCTCTTCAACGAGGACATGGACGGCAGGCTCGGCAAGCACAATGAAATAGCCCATTACTATACCAAGAGGAATGAGTATCCAGTTGTAATTGAGTTCCCCCATGAACTGACCGATATATGTTCCGGCAGGAAGGAAGCCCACGCTCACACCTGTCAGGAATATGACGAGGCCGAAATAAGTGTAGACGAGTCCAATGAGAATTTTGACGAGAGCCTGACGAGGCAGGTGAAGAGCAAATATCTGGAATAACAGGAAAAGAGCAATCAGTGGCAAAACCGCAAGCCCAATCTCGTGCATAAACTCGGGGAAAGCATGAAGGAATCTCATGAAAAGTTCGCCAACATTCGAAGCCTCTTCGATGGGAGCTGATCCCATGTCGGACTGTTCGGCAGGGAACAGGAAAGACAATATCATTACCGCATATATAGGCCCAATACTACAGAGTGCCGCCAGACCGAAACTATCGTCCTTGCTACTGGCGCCGCCACGAACGGCGGAAACACCGACGCCGAGAGCGAGAATGAAAGGTATAGCGAAAGGTCCCGTCGTAACGCCACCCGCATCGAAGCTGACGGCGAGATATTCCTTAGGAATGAAAAACCCGAGAGCCAAAGCTCCGATGTAGAGAACCGACAGCAGCTTTGCCATACTTATGTTGAAGATAATTCTGAGCATTGCTATTGCAAGGAAAAGACCGAGGCCGGTCGCGACAACGATGGTGAGCACGTTTGTCGGAACGCTCGGAACCTGCCGCGCCAAAATCTGAAGATCGGGCTCGGCGATTGTAACCATCGTTCCCATCAAAAGGCTAGCTATGACTATGAACCAAATCTTGCGACTCTTGCTGAGATACATACCCAAATGCTCGCCGATTGGCATCATCGCGAGGTCAGCACCCAGCGTGAAAACGGCCATACCAATCATAAGGAGCAGTGCGCCAATCAAAAACATTCCGCGCACAGCAAAAGGCATTGGCGCCATCGTGAAATTTAGTATCAGCACGATTACGACAATAGGCAGAAGCGATTTTATTGATTCTTTTAATTTTTCAGTGATTATATTATCCATTCTTACTATCTTAACATAGATAACAGAATTTTCATAAGAAGAAGCCCCAGAACGCCTCCTCACTACCACAATCGAGTAGGAGGTAGCCCATTAATTGGGCTACCGACCTCTCACACCACCGTGCGTACCGTTCGGTACACGGCGGTTCAATAGCGTGAGTGCACTGCCTCG
>JAISKC010000048.1 GCA_031261345.1 Eubacteriales Family XIII. Incertae Sedis bacterium
TTATTATGATGTTTATGTATTGGTCAAGCTTAAAGAAAATGATATTGAATATGATATTTTAAGGCAAGCATTGATTGAAACAGCTCGAAAAAGAAAATCTCTAGGCGATATTGAAAATCGTAGGTATCTAATCGAGTTGATTGCGAAATCAGATATTCAACGCAGCTATTGGGAAAGGTATCGAAACAATTATTCTTATGTCAAAGAAATAAAATTTGAATCAACAATAGGGAATCTCAACTATGTGATTCAAAAGATATTTGGCGATTGATTATTTATAAAATTCGGTTCAAGACTTCTGCTTGTATCTTGGCTCTGGCTTTGATTCTTTTAATTGCCTCCTTGGCAAATGTCAAGGCGTCTTCGCCTTTTGCTATATGTGGGTCTTCCGTGTCATCATTTGACGAGTACATTATGACCTCGTAATCACCGTCCACATACATAGTGAGAAAATTCTTGTCTATGAAGTCTCTGAAGCCCTTGAATTTCGTGAAGTAGTTTGATTCGGTCTCAAGGCTGGGTGATTTCGTTGCATCCCTGTTTATCTGTTCCTCGATGGTCGTCTTGTTTTCCTTGGAAATGTATGCCTTAGGGTCTTTGTAATACTTTTTTATTTCCAAAAGGAACAGGTCAAAATAATCTTTGAATGCTGATGAGCGTTTGAGGTTTAAGGTTTCGCCTTCAACGTGTTGTGGTAATGGCATAAAATTGCCAAGTGTGTGCGATATCTTGAAGTACTCACCGAGTTGTATGCAGATATTTTCATCTATCTGACCGTTATCATCAAAGCAAATCGCTGACAAGCGAGTGTATTCGCCGATGTCTTGGAAGTCTTCCACTTTTGCATCTCTACCTGTATAAAGATGTTCCTTTAGGTCTTTTGTGAATGTCCAACCAAAACTGTTCATTGTTTCGCCTCTATATTGTTCGCCGATAGCTTCACCCAAACCAAGAACATCCCAGTACAGCAAACTATAAACAAGATTGGTAATGCAATAAGCATCAGGATCATCATCATACCTAAAACCATCAATCTCACACTCCGAAAGCATGGCGGGCGGCAAATCATAAGCAGGTCGATCAAAAAGCCACTCAACCGTAAGTCCATTAGCCAAAAGATAATCTCTCAGCAAAGCAACACATTCCTCTTCAATAAATTTCCTTTTCATAATATTTTTCCTCCTTCAAATTTGATATAATTCCTACAACGCAAACTCTTGTATATCTAAATCATAACAGAGCGTATGCGGAATAAATTGGACATAAACACATTTGTATAGAAAGGAACCAAATATGGCTGATTATAAACGTCTTAAGACGTTGCAGAGACCATTTCGTGAGGATAGGTATGAAATGGCAGAAGAGCAATTAGTTTTGTTCCAAGACGGGTTCAAAGGAATTACAGAAGAAGAAAATGCAAGAGAAGTAGAAAAACTGATAAAAAAAGAATACACAAAAAAAGAATACTCAGAAATAGTTTCTCGTATTTCATTTATTACGTTTGATTGGTGTAACATAGAAAATACAATAGACGAATACTGTGGAGAAAAAGATGATTGTCATAAACATTGCTACATTTGGATATCGATTGATAAAACTGGAATGGTAAATACTGTCGGACGAGCAACATTTATCTCCAAGAACAAACCCGGAGATTTATTTGATAATTTAAAATTTGAACCTAATTGTATGACTGCTAGAATATTGTTAGAATTGAAGAATGATAATAAATATAAATACGTTATAACTGCAATAAATAATGAAATAAGCAAGCATATAAAATATGCGATAATTATCTCGTTAGAAAAAGACACTGAGGTAAGTGAGATAGAAACAGCTGTTGGTAAATACTTGATTGGTGAAGGTGTTCCAATTCTTGACTACTACTCACATAATTGGTGATTAATAAAGTAAATGACTATTAGTTTCTATTCTTTCGAATATCCACCTATCTACCATTTTCGCAGATACTACAAGCTGTACTTTTTGCAGTGTCCAGAAAAATGGACATCATTGATGTTACAATGTTATTGTATATGAATGGAGGTGGCTTGTGTCTAAAACTGAACTTTCCGATTCTCAGTCTGTTCTTATCGTTGGAGATTTGCATACTAAGGTTGGTGTTCTTCCTTTGATTGATGAGTTTTGCGAGAAATATTCTCCCTCTCGGGTTTTGCTTGTTGGGGATTATCTTGATGATTTTTATGTTTCCGAAGATGACAATGTCAGGGCTTTTGAGGCTGTTGTTGAGTGGGCTAAGAATCGGGGTGATGTTACTCTACTTTATGGAAACCATGAACTCGCATATTATCTTGAGGATGAATATGATATCTTTGATTGCGATGAGCTTGCAGAATTGTGGCCGGAGATGCCTAACGATGTAAACTCATTACTTCATGCTAACGCCTCCGTGTTTAAGGTGGCGGACAGTCAAGGTGATTGGATTTTTACTCATGCCGGAATTTCCCAAAGCTGGACAGATGCTATTGGAATCAAAAAGGGGCAAACGGCGCAAAGTCTTGCGACCGAATTGAACGGTATGTTTATGAGTGCAGAAGGTCGTGAGGAACTGCAAAGTGTCTTGGTGTCAGCGCAAGGGCATAGCATTTCCGGACCGTTTGCAATTTCCAGCAGCGAACTTCTGCTTCACCCATACATAGGAATCAACCAAGCGGTTGGGCACACCCCCGTCCGTACCTGCGAATGCACCGTCGCAGATGATGACGATAAAATTGCATTTTGCGACACCTTGGGCTTAGATATGTTCGGCAACAATCTGGGTGACAAATCAATGCTACTGCTCGAGGGCGATGTACTTTATAAAATAGTGGTTGACCGCAAGGAGGAACTATACCATGGGTAAGGAAAAGGGTAAGCATACGGGGTCGTCAAAATTAAACTGCCTTTATATTTTAGATATTCTGCAGAAACATTCTGACAGAGATCATACTCTGTCTGCTTCAAAAATTAACGACCTGCTCTACAAAGAGTGGGACATTCGCATTAATAGGGAAAGCATCAAGAAAAACCTCATGAGCCTTGTTGAATTTGGGCATGATATCAACTGCAAGGAGAAGGTGAGAATAAATTCTAGAGGTGAAGAGGAGTGCGTTAATACCGATTGGTATATTAATTCCGAATTCGATGACAGTGAGATACGATACTTGATAGATGGCTTGCTGTTTTCCAAACAACTTACGGATAAGTATTGCCATGATCTAATCGAAAAACTTGAGGGATTAACGAGCGAGCACTTTAAGTCGCATGTGAAGCATGTCAAGGTTTTGCATACTTCTGCTTCGCGGAATCCTAGTTTGTTTGAAAACATTGAAGTGCTTAATGAAGCAATAAACAATAAAAAGCAGGTGTCATTTAATTTCATGCGCTATGATACAAATAAAAAACTTGTGACCAAATTGTATCCTGATGGCAAACCTGTGAAGCATATCATCAATCCGTATCAGATGGTAAGCACAAATGGACATTATTATCTGATCTGCAATAATGATAAATATGACAATCTTGCACATTATCGCCTTGACCTAATAAAAAATATTGAAAAGTTGGATTCCTCTATGAAGCCTATACAAAAAATCAATGAAGGAAAAGACTTCGATCTTGCGAAGCATATGGACGAGCATATATATATGTTCAATGGCGAAAGCGTTAAAGTAAAACTGCGGACCGATGAAGACAATATGTTAGCGCTTATGGATTGGTTCGGTGATAACTTTAAAATCACCCAAGAACATCATCAGGATCGGAAAATTGATGTGGAACTAACAGTCAACGAAAATGCGATGGTCTATTGGGCCATGCAGTATGGTCAGTATGTGACTATTCTTGCACCTGAAAGTTTGCGTGAGAAAGTAAAAGTAGGGCTTGAAACGGCGCTTAACAAATACAAATAAAATTATGCTTTAGATTACTTCGCGGAGCCTGTGCTGTGCTCCGACACAGTGCTCGCAATGACAGCGATGTCCATATTTTTGGACATCGCTGTTTGTATAATATAAATTAGAAAGCATTGATAGCGAATGTTATTTATATGTAGGAGGTACAAATGAGAATATTTGAATTTAGTGTAGTGATGGCAAGAAAAGAAAATGAGAGTCAAGAATGCACTCAAATTATGCATATAAATCCTCGTGGTATCTCGCAATTGCAAGACCTGAGTTATGAAGGAGTTTTTGTTTTAACACCGAATCGATATGACGGTAGCGAAGACATCGATTTCGAATCTGCGTTTATCGGGAAATTGCTCGGTACTTTTGTGCAAATGAATGATGATGAAGCATTGGAATCCGTACTTGAAAGTTTTGCGATAAATGAAGGGGTCGCTTTTTCCGAACTCAGATGTGAAGAAATTACCGCATATAGATTTATCGATATCCTCGATGATAGATACAATTTTGGGAATTATTCTAGTAGAAAGCCCCTTTCGGAGAGTGCTACATATAAGGATATAAAAATCTTCGGATATGGTCACAATAGTGCCATCGACGAATACACCCTTCTTGATAAAGATGTTAAAAAAGTTGATTTACTAAAAAAGTATAAGCATATCAATTCCAAATCACTCGACTCTGAATTAGAGCGCATTACAAAGCACATGAAAAACACAAGACCTATTACCGCGTCTTTGGGACATCCGGCGCATTACTTTTTTCATTGTGATTCGCCGACAGAGTTTTCGGTGATGAGCAAGTTACTGCTCTCCGCCCTGTTTGAGGCCAAAAGATTATCATCAAGCAGATATACTGTGTTAAATGTTGATGTGTTATTTAACACTGAGACTCCGCGTTTCAAGAAATACTCCACAAGGGAGATTTTATTTAAAATCTATGAATACGCAAAAGGTGGCACGGTGGTATTAAGAAACATTCGTACAAATGAAGAGGCGCAGCTGATTTGTGAAACTGTAGAAAAATACAGTCAAGGTGTGTTGACCATTTTTGATTTCCCGAAACACGAGCAACGGCTGAAGAACCGAATCGAAGCTAACTTAGATGAGTTGCTGTTTATAGAAATCAAAGAGGATTCATTTAGTAAAGAAGATGCTTACGATTATTTGGCTCTTTTATCTGAGGAAAATCATCTTGAAATAGATGATGAGTTACTCGCTATCGTTGATAAAAAACGGATGATTTACAATCAAAATGAACTGCTCAGACATTTTAATACTTGGAAATCAGGAAAACTCATTTCTACAAACTATCCCGAGTATAGCGAACATTTCGAAGCTGTACTTGCGGAACGAGCACGAAACAGAAATGGCATTCTCGAATTAAACTCGTTAATAGGATTGGAGGGGATAAAAAATGAAGTTGAAAGAATCGTAAAGGAAATTCGATTCAACAGGAATTTTAACAGGTCAAGCGATGGAAGCAGTCAAATGTCAGCCATGCATATGTTTTTCACTGGAAGCCCCGGGACTGCCAAGACCACCGTGGCGCGAGTAATTGCAAAGATTTTAAAGGAAGAGGGCTTGCTGCCAAAGGGTGATTTTATCGAAACATCGGGGCCGGAGATTACAGGCTATATCGGCTCACTGCATTATCTTGTCGACTTATTTGAACAAGCAAAAGGTGGCGTACTATTCATAGACGAGGCTTATGCGTTGGCGATGCCGAATTTGGTTACGGAGTTGATTGCACTGCTCGAGAACCACCGCGACGATACAGTAGTGATATTTGCCGGATATAAAGGCAATATGACAAATCTCATAAACGCAAATGACGGGTTCAAATCAAGAGTTCCATTTCATATTGACTTCCCTGACTATACGGCGGGTGAACTGCTCGGGATCATGAAGCTCATGCTTGAAAAAGATGGCGTTACTGTTAATTCTAAAACCCTAACCGCGCTTTCCCAAAACTTTTCGCGTGTATCGAAGAAAAAGAATTATGGAAACGGCAGGTACGTGCGCAATCTGCTTGAAAAGGCTCATCGAAACCAGCGCGGACGACTCATGGACGCTTTGTCTGCAACTGATGTGGCTCCTGCTGAAAAGGAGTTGCGCACATTACTTTCGGAAGATTTCTTTCCCCCTAGTAAAATTTCCGCGATTAAAACTTGTGATGGGATGAATGAACTTCAAGGACTTATTGGTTTAGAATCGGTAAAATCCACGCTTAAAAAGACGATGAACCTTATCGAATATGGGCAAAAGTACGAGGCAGCACAAATCAATTCGTGTAAGCATATGTTTTTCACCGGTAACCCTGGAACGGCAAAGACCACGGTTGCGAGAATAACTGCAAAGGTATTGCACGAGTGCGGAATACTTGAGCAAGGCAGTTTCACGGAAGTGGGAAGATCTGATTTGATTGGGTCATTTGTAGGCGCAACAGCTCCCAAAATAAAATCAGTGTTTGAAAGTGCTAAAGGTGGAGTTTTGTTTATTGACGAGGCATATTCATTGGTGGATGAACAACGCAGCGGATATGGTAAGGAAGCCGTAGATACCATTATTGCAGAATTGGAAAATAATCGTGATAATACCATAGTGATATTTGCCGGCTACAAAGAGGATATGAAAAAACTACTGAACGTCAATTCCGGATTTGAATCAAGAGTTCCTTTTCATATAGACTTTCCTGATTATTCGGTAGATGAACTCACTTCCATTTTGAAATTAATGGCAAGGGAGAGGGGCATCATTTTGACAAAAGCTACATTGGCAAAATCAAAGGATATATTTCTGAAGGAATCAAAAGCCGATCACTTTGGTAACGGTCGTTTTGTCCGAAACTTTATTGAAAATGCGCAGATGAATATGGCCAATAGAATTATGGAGCTTGATGAGGAAGTAATAGGGAGAGCGTTGCATACGGAGGATATCGAATACGATGAGGGCAAAACATACAAGAATGGTTTGGCAACAATAGGCTTTAAAGCTTAATACTATTCTTTTAGTAACGCATCAGTTGATATTCCAAAAAACTCAGATAACGCTATGATTTCATAGTCTGGAACAAATCTTGCTCCTTGCTCTATTCGCAGAATTGTTAAGTCGGAAAATTCGTAGCCATTTAGTTGTAGTTTTTCTGCAAGTGCTCTTTGCGTCAGTCCGTGTTGCTTCCGCAATGCCCTTACCTTGTCACCAATAATATTCTTTGATTCACCAGTCCAATATATTTTCATAAATCAGCCACCTTCTAAAGATGAAATATTTTCCTTGATAGTATCGCGGCTGTCTGATAATATACTTCTAAAGATGAAGTTATGTGATTAAGAGGATATAGATATGATGGGAAAAATTCGTAAAATTAAAGGGTTTGTTATATCAAGATTTTATGAAACAAAAAATGCTATAATTGATTTCCAAGAAAATCCTTTTGCAAATCTAAGTATTATAATAACTACTTTAGCCATGACAAGTTTAGTTTTACTAGCGATTATCTCATGGATTTTATTCATTGCTCACGGTGGATATAAAGAGCAATTTGCGTTGATAAAGGACTTGCACTTAATAAAAGCACTTTCTGCAACAGCCGCTACATCATACTTTAGCAACATAACAATTATTATAAATAGCATTCTATTTGTGATATCTATTCTTGTAATTACCGTTGAATATATCATTAAGGCAACAGGTGTAAAAAGAAACATAATGATTGTGCTTCAAGCCCTTATCATTTTACTCGGAATAATACCTCTACTAATCTCTCTATTTGCTGGCGGGGAATTTTTTAACAATTTCTTTTATACCTATATGCAAAGATATGCTTTTGCTATTGTAATTACTTGGGCTGTATTAGTATTTGGAAGCCTTATAACATCTATTATTTTGCTATGTAAATCCGAGGTTATGCCTATTTTCAAGTCATTACTAAAATCAATGCTACTCGCATATATTGTTTTGCCGTTATTATTACTTGGCATTGAAAACTTTATTCCGTTTCTCATTATCATTGCAATAAGTGCCATTGTGCTTGGAATAATGTATTTTTCGAGATTAGGCGAGGGCTCGAGTTCGGGAGGAAGCTCAGGCGGAAGTTCTTCATACAACAGCCCTTCTCCTGCAAAATCTAATCGCAAAGAAAAGAACAATAAGGAAGCTCAATATATCAATGATGTCTCTGAATATCTCAAGGATTTGCGTCATAGAGAAAATATTCAAAATGATCTAGTACCAATATTGTCACAGTCAGGGGCGAAGGAGTTTGCAGAATACAAGAAAAAGCATAAAAAGGATCTTGGTTTATAAAAGAATGGGAAAGTAATTCTTGTCGTTAGCAAAAGCAGTATGAAACGAAGGTATGTATAACAAAGCAAATGCAAATTGAAAAATTATCATATATTTGAATTAAAGAAAGGCATTTAAATGAAAAATATTCTAATAGTGGCTTTAACCCTTCTGATTGCTGTATCTTTCTCAGCATGTAATAAGGAGAAGGATAAAGATAAAGATGAAGCAACAGAAACTCCAACTCAATTCTTGGCGGAGTCATCAGTAACTGCAAGAGACTTCATGAATTCTACCATTGGGTGGAATAGCGAAATATCTCCTATCAGCATTGGATACTGCTTTGCAAAGATAACAGCTGATGGGAAGGATTCTTGGTATGTTGAACAGATAACCAGTGCGGAAGTGGCTGTTCCGTATTCTTCAGACCCAATACTGATAAATGATATTTCAAAGTATTGGTCAGAGACTAGTCTTGAAAGTTGGGATAACTCACTGGTTGTCAAAGATAAAGACTGTACACTTTATTATTATGAAGACATCTCCTCAGAATATAATAAGGCAAGTGATTTTTCTTTTCGATATATAAACAAAGATGAAGTTCAAAATGGCATTCCAATAAAGTATTATAAGAAGTTTCCGGAATATGAGGAGTATTTCAAGATTGATTATGAAGACCCTTGGTGGGAAAAATACAATGTAGGGCAGCAATGGAAGTTCATCGACAAGGATGATGGAACAGAATGGGTCGTAACTGCAAGATATGAGAATTCATTTTTTGTAGATATTGGAGAATCAGGTCCTGAACTTCTTGACGTTCCAACAACAGAATTTCGACTTGAAATGATAGGAGCCAAGATTGAATAGATGTAAAAGTTGTACTGAATATCCGTATTTGTAGTCCTTATTTTTTCAAGTTTTTGCCATAAAACAGGACAGCGGACCTGTCCCCTATCTTGCCCTTTCTTTTTCATTTTTACATCCTTTTTACAAAGGGGTGTATTTGGTTTTTACTCCTTATTTTTATAATTGGATTATGTTCGAACAGAAAATGATTGTAATTGTAATTATGGAGGAAAAAACAAATGAAAAAAATCTTAATATTTATGCTAACGGCACTTGTTGTCTTGGCAGGCATGACAGGCTGCAAAGGCGGCGACACACAAAGCTCCGGAGGTGAAATCACCGTCGTTTCCCGTGAAGACGGTAGCGGCACAAGGGGTGCGTTCATTGAACTGTTTGGCGTGTCCGTCAAGGAAGATGACGGTTCCCAAAAGGATATGACGACAAAGGAAGCGATCATCGCCAACAAAACCGATGTGATGCTCGCCAACATTGCAAGCGATGCGAATGCCATCGGCTATGTGTCCCTTGGTTCATTGAGTGAGTCTGTAAAAGCTCTTTCCATCGATAGTGTGGAGGCAACCGCCGAAAATGTCAAGAATGGTACATATAAGATTGCGAGACCTTTTATCATTGCGACCAAAGGCGAAGCGTCGGGACTTGCAAAAGACTTCATTGACTTCATACTCTCTGCTGAAGGGCAAGAAGTTGTCACGGACGGCTATATTGCTGTAGGCGACAATGCACCTGCCTATGCAGGAACGAAGCCGAAAGGCAAAATCACCGTGGCCGGTTCGTCTTCCGTTACTCCCGTCATGGAGAAGCTGAAAGAAGCCTATCTTACTGTCAACCCGAATGCTGCGATTGAAATCCAGATGAGCGATTCCACAGCCGGAATGACCGCCACACTGGAAGGTGCCTGCGACATCGGCATGACTAGCCGTGATCTCAAAGAGAGCGAGCTGGAACAGCTAACCGGCATCTCCATCGCGCTGGACGGCATCGCAGTGATTGTCAATAAAGAGAACCCTGTGGCAGGGCTGACGAGCGAACAGGTCAAAAGCATTTTCACAGGTGAAACAACTTCTTGGGACGGCGTTCAATGAGAAAACAGCGGCTCAAAGAAAATGGTATGAAAGCGGTATTCATGGCGTCGGCCCTCGCCTCTATTCTTGCGGTGCTGCTTATCTGCCTATTTCTGTTTGCAAACGGAATTCCTGCTATGAGCAAAATTGGAATTTTCAAATTCTTGTTGGGTAGCGAGTGGTCACCGACCGATACGCCGCCCGTTTTTGGCATTCTTCCAATGATCATAGGCAGTATATATGTCACGGCGGGAGCGATTCTCATTGGTGTTCCCATTGGGATATTCGCCGCTGTATTCATGGCGAAGGTCTGCCCAGAGCCGCTCTACAAAATACTGAAACCTGCCGTGGATTTGCTTGCAGGTATCCCCTCGGTGGTATATGGATTTTTCGGTCTTGTTACCATCGTGCCGTTGGTGCGGGCATTTTTCGGCGGTAACGGCAGCAGCATACTAACTGCTTCCATCCTGTTGGGCTTGATGATTCTGCCCACCATCATCGGCATTACCGAGAGCGCAATCAGGGCTGTGCCGGGCGAACTTTACGACGGTGCAGTAGCTCTTGGCGCAAGCCACGAACGAGCAGTTTTCAGTGTGCTGCTGCCTGCAGCCAAATCCGGCGTACTCGCGGCAATCGTGCTTGGGATTGGCCGTGCGATTGGCGAGACTATGGCGGTAATCATGGTGGCAGGAAATCAGGCGAGGATGCCTGAGGGCATTTTCAAGGGTGTTCGCACACTCACAGCGAACATTGTGCTGGAGATGGGATATGCTACCGATTTGCACAGGGAGGCACTGATTGCCACCGGCGTGGTGCTGTTCGTGTTTATCCTGCTGATCAATCTACTGTTTTCGGCGTTGCGGAAGGATGGTGCAAGATGAGGGGCAGGGCTTTCAGTATCATTTTGCGTACGGTAACATGGCTGGCGGCGATACTTACATTCGGCGCTCTGTTTTTCCTGATTGCACACATATTGATCAATGGCATCCCATACATCAGGCCGTCGCTATTTGCGCTTGAGTACAATACGGATAACGTTTCCCTGTTCCCCGCGCTTGTCACAACGGTTTTCATGGTGGCCTGTTCCCTCGCCATCGCTGTGCCGCTTGGTCTTTTTACTGCCATTTATCTTGTGGAATATGCGAGGCGCGGCAACATAATTGTGAAACTTGTGCGCGTAACGGCAGAGACGCTATCCGGCATTCCCTCCATCGTATATGGGCTGTTTGGTCTGCTGTTTTTCGTCACGGCTTTGAACTGGGGCTTTTCGCTTCTGTCTGGAACCTTCACGCTCGCCATCATGATACTGCCACTGATTATGCGCACCGCCGAGGAAAGCCTGAAAGCTGTTCCCGACGCATACCTGGAGGGCGCGTTTGGCCTTGGCGCAGGGCGGCTTTGCACCGTGTTCAAAATCGTGCTACCCGCTGCCGCGCCCGGTATTTTGGCAGGTGTTATTCTGGCCTCAGGGCGAATCGTCGGAGAAACCGCCGCGCTGATTTATACAGCAGGAACGGTGGCGCAGATTCCGGAAAATCCGCTGGCTTCCGGACGAACGTTGGCCGTTCATATGTACGCACTTTCCGGCGAAGGGCTGTATACAGGGCAGGCATATGCCACGGCGGTTGTCCTGCTTGTGCTTGTGGTTGGTATCAACGCGCTGTCGGCGACTGTTGCAAAGAAATTCGCAAGGAGGTAATGCGATTGGAAAAATTCAAAATAGATAATTTGGAGCTATGGTATAATGATTTCAAAGCGCTTCAAGGGGTAACGATGGACATTGAGGCAAATAAAATCACCGCTTTTATCGGTCCGTCCGGCTGTGGAAAATCCACATTACTCAAAAGTCTCAATCGTATGAACGATTTGGTGGAAGGGTGCAGAATCAGCGGCACAGTGCTCTTGGATGGAACCGATATCTATAAAGATCCGAATATCAATCTACTGCGAAAGCGGGTAGGCATGGTGTTTCAAAAACCCAACCCCTTCCCAATGAGCGTGTATGACAATATCGCCTTTGGGCCGCGCACCCACGGCATAACATCACGCATGAAACTGGATGAAATTGTGGAAAAGGCGCTTAGGGACGCGGCAATATGGGACGAAACAAAAGACCGACTGAAGAAAAGCGCCCTCTCCCTATCGGGTGGTCAACAACAACGGTTGTGTATCGCGAGGGCATTGGCGGTGGAACCGGAGGTGCTTTTGATGGACGAACCAACATCGGCGCTCGACCCCATATCCACATCCAAAATAGAGGAACTCGTGACGGAATTGAAACGGCAATATACTGTCGTCATCGTCACGCACAACATGCAGCAGGCAACGAGGATATCGGAGCGGACAGCATTCTTCCTTCTTGGAGAATTGGTCGAGTATGGCGATACAGAACAGGTGTTCTCAATGCCAAAAGACCGCCGTTGCGAGGATTATATTACGGGGAGGTTTGGATGATGCGTAGCACTTTTGACCAACAATTACAAATGCTCAACATTATGCTGATTGAGATGGGTGCACAAACTGAAACAGCGATTGCCCAATCCATCACGGCATTGAAGAAGCAAGATGCTCTGCTAGCGCAAAAAGCAATAGCCGCAGACGCAGAGGTTGACAGAAAAGAAAAGGATATCGAAGCGTTATGCCTGAAGCTACTTTTGCAACAGCAGCCGGTGGCAAAGGACTTGCGGCTCATTTCGGCGGCGCTGAAAATGATTACCGATATGGAACGCATCGGCGATCAGGCGGCGGATATCGCCGAGATTTCCATTACTCTGTCCAATCAGCCTTATATCAAAAAACCGGAGCATATCTCACAGATGGCAGAGGCGACGGCAAAGATGGTGACCGAGAGCATCGACGCTTTCGTAAAGAAGGATTTGGCGCTTGCACACGAGGTCATCGCCTACGACGACATTGTGGACGGGCTGTTTGATACGATCAAAAATGACCTGATTGACTTGATAGTCGCGGATAGCAAAAATGGCGGGCAAGCCATCGATTTGATGATGATTGCAAAGTATCTGGAACGCATTGGCGACCATGCGGTCAACATTGCAGAGTGGGTTGTTTTTTCCATTACTGGCAAACACAATGGGGGTTTTCAAGAAGAAGGAGATCATAATGCGGATGATTTATATTGTTGAGGATGATGAGGATATTCGTGAGCTGACGATTTATGCACTGGAAAATGCCGGATTCTCCTGCAAGGGATATGAGGATGGCGACGATTTTTTTGTAGCCATAAACAAGGCGGAAGAACTGCCTGCGCTTATCTTGCTTGACGTCATGCTACCTGGTGAAGACGGGCTAACCATATTGAAAAAGTTGCGCAACCACAGCATATTTTCTGAAATACCCATCATCATGCTGACAGCCAAGGGCAGCGAGGCCGACAAGGTGAAGGGGCTGAATTATGGCGCGGACGATTACATCGCAAAGCCCTTTGGGGTGACGGAACTTATCGCCCGCATCAACGCCGTGCTGCGCCGAGTCAAAGCGGTTTCAAAGGATGAGGGCATCCTCGCATACAAAAATATTGTTCTGGACAGCGAGCGCCATACCGTGTGGGTGGACGATGAAGCGGTGTTGTTGACATTTATGGAATTTGAATTGTTGCACTATCTTTTGCTGAACACGGATATTGTTTTGAGCAGGAATAAGTTGATGGACGCGGTGTGGGGATACGACTACGAGGGTGAAAGCCGCACGGTGGACATGCACATTAGATCCCTGCGGCAAAAGCTAGGCACGGCAGGCGATTATATTAGAACGATACGAAATGTCGGCTACAAGATCGGAGCGTGATGGTCATGACCAAAAGAATCTTTCGCTATATGAGCTTGCTAATTCTCCTGACCATCCTATTCTTTGCAGTTCTAGGGGGATTTGCCTTTTCAGGAACCTTTGGCGCAGAGGTCAAAGACGGACTGAAAACGCTTCGGGTATCCATCATCAATGAGTCGGGAGAAGTGATTTTTGATAATGTCGCCGACCCGGGGACTCTAGAAAACCATCTTGATCGTCCGGAAGTGGTGGGCGCAATCCAAAATGGAACAGGTGAAAGCGAGCGGTTTTCAGATACGCTAGGCGAGACCACCTACTATTATGCCGTGCGGCTTGCGGATGGAAATATTCTGCGGTTGGCGCTAACGACGGACAATGCAACCGGACTACTCTACAGATTCATATCGGTCATACTCATCTGTCTGGTTTTGGCTGCGTTCTTCGCCTTTCTCATCGCCCAAAGGCTTACGAAACGAATTATCGCCCCCATCAACAACATCGATCTGGACGCAGATGAACCGGACGGCTACGATGAGCTCGTGCCTTTCTTCTGGAAAATCGAGACACAAAAGCGGGAGTTGACAGCGCAGCTTGCGGAGATTGAAACCCGAAACACCACCATTACGGCCATTATGGAAAACATGCGAGAGGGTCTTTTATTGTTAAATGAGAACGGCTTGGTAATGCTCGCGAACGAAAGTGTCTTGGAGATTCTGGGCGTCAGTGAAGCCGTTGGCAGAAATATGGTTTCGGTTTGTCGGGATGTAACATTCCTTGAGACGGCTAAAAAATGTCTTGCAGGAGAAAAATCAGAAACGGTAATGGGCTTTCGTGACCGGATTTACAATGTCCTTTTCAATCCCGTGTTGGATGGAGACGCTATTCACGGCGGCGTGGTCTTGTTTATCGACATCACGGAACGGTACGCGGCTGAGGCTCAGCGCAAGGAGTTTTCGGCAAATGTTTCCCACGAGCTACAGACGCCGCTCACCACCATTGTCGCTCTATCGGAAATGATCGCGGATGGGACGGCGAAGGATAAGGATCTGCAGCCGTTTGCCGACAAAATCAGCAGTCAGTCATTGCGGCTCATCAATATTATCGACGACATCATCAAGCTGTCCGAGTTTGACGAGGATGCGGTTCCGAAGGAATTTACGAGATTTCATCTATATGATGTAGCGGATGCGGTAATAAGAGGGCTCCACGAAAAAGCCGCAGCGCAAAATATTACGGTGGAACTAAAAGGAGATTCACAGCTTTTCATCGAAGCCAATATGCGTATGATCGATGAACTATTGTACAATCTTGTGGACAATGCTATCAAATACAATCGCATCGGCGGCGACGTAACGGTGTCCCTATCCGCCAAAGACGATCGCGTGCGGATAGAAGTGAAGGACAGCGGCATTGGCATTTCACAGGAGCATATCAGCCGGATATTTGAGCGGTTTTATCGCGTGGACAAATCCCGCTCTAAGAAGACGGGTGGCACGGGACTCGGTCTTTCCATCGTGAAGCATATTGCCGAGTTTCACGGCGGACAGGTGGAGGTGGAAAGCAAGATGGGCGTTGGGACGAATTTCATCTGCACCTTCGAGCAGTCTCACGAAGAGTAAGGGCTTGACTGCCCATCTGTTGCTTCTTTGATATTTGGGGTAATATATATGTATGAACATTGGTAAACTTGACAACGATACACTTAAGAGGCTCGTGCTGAACAGGCACGGAGCTACTCGGGCGGACGTCCTTCAGGGGGCGAGCGTCGGGGAAGACTGTGCGCTCGTGGATTTTGGCGATTTTGTCTGTGCTATTTCGAGCGATCCTATCACGGCTACTGCTGAGGAAATTGGAAGACTTAGCGTACATGTTTCCTGTAATGACATTGCGGCCAACGGGATTGAGCCTTTGGGAATCACTTTGACGGTGCTTCTTCCACCTGAGATAACGGAGTCGGAGATAGAGGAGATGATGCGGCAGGCGTCTGATGCGGCCGCGGAAATAGGGGTGCAAATTGTCGGCGGGCATACGGAGATAACCGATAAGGTAACGCAGCCAATCATCACATCGACCGCATTCGGGCGGGCTCTGAAATCTGGACTTGCTTCGGACGTTTGCCGGTCGGGTGATCACATCATCGTGACGAAGAAGCTCGCGATGGAGGGGACTGCTATCATTGCAGCGGAGAAGGGCGATGAACTCAGGAGTCTTTTGCCTGAGGCTGAGCTTTTGCGTGCCCGTTCGTTTGTCGATAGTATCAGCGTTGTCAAGGAGGGGCTGATTGCGGCGGAGATTGGTTATGTCGATATGCATGATATAACGGAGGGCGGTGTGCTCGGTGCTGTTTGGGAGGTCTGCACTTTGGCGGGTGTTGGCGCAGAATTGGAGGCACGGGCGTTGCCGTTTGACGATGTGACTATGCAGATGTGCATTTTTTATGACATCAATCCCATGAGGCTGATTTCAAGCGGCTCTATGCTCATCATCGCACACCCTGATGAGGGCACTCGAATGATTTCCGCTCTGGAAATTGCCGGCATTGAGGCCACGAAAATTGGTGAAGTCCGTGCCGCTACAGGTGGGCTCATACTAAATCAAAAGGACGGGAGCCTCGAGGTGATTGAGCCGCCCAGCGCCGACGAGATTTATCGAATTTCCAGTTGACAGCTTGTTTCATACTGTTATAATGAAAGCACAGGGACGGTTCGCTTGGCTGAGCGGCTGATTCCTAGGTAACAAGTTGTTAGAGGAATCGCCGTTCCGCGTGAGCGGCTATTTCTTTTTGTAAGTTACGTACGCAAGGTACAATCCTACAACTTCAATGGCAATTAAGATTAGTGTTGCGATAAACATCTTGTCCATAAGCTATCCTCTACTTTCTGAGTAGAATCAGCTACCGCCCCTGTTGAATAGATAATAACATGAATAAATAACATTGTCTACTAATATTTTACAATAATAGAAAAAAATATAAATAATATTTTATTGACAGGTTACTTGCAAAAGAATAGAATTATTAAACACGCATATTTGTGCGGTAGGAAAATTGAATATTCAAAGGCTGAGATGAAGACAGTAGATTCTCTTGTAGTTGCCGGAAGAGAGACGCAGATGGTGGGATTGCGTCTGCAGTGTGGGAATTGAAGATCACTTCGGAGCTGACCTTACGAAAGCAAAAGTCGCAATTAGTTTGGTACGCAGGAACGCGTCAAATTCAAATGAGCGCCATGAGCATGGAACGATTCCGTAGCCTCATAGGTAGCGGGGTGGTACCGCGGTTAAACATCGTCCCCGGATTTTATATCCGGGGCTTTTTAATGGATTACACAAAGGGACGTTTCGTTTGTGTAAAGTGAGGTGAAAGATGATTGAGATAAGATGGCATGGCAGAGGCGGACAGGGTGCAAAGACTGCGGCCCTTATGCTCGCGGATGTAGCATTCTCGGAAGGGTTTTATGTACAGGCCTTTCCCGAATATGGTCCGGAGCGTATGGGTGCGCCAATTACTGCATTTACTAGAATAAACGAAAAGGAAATAAGGGTTCATACAAACATTTACGCGCCGGATATGGTCGTGATTGTTGACGAAACTTTGATCGGAGCCGTCGATATGACGAAGGGTCTCAAGGAAGACGGCAAGATAGTCGTGAACACGAAGAGACCACCTGCGGACGTCGCGGAGGCTTTCAAGGATTACAAAGGAGAAGTATACGCTGTAGATGCCGCCGATATTTCGATCAGATACTTGGGGAAAAATCTACCCAACATGCCGCTTCTTTCAGTAGTGACGAAACTCGTGGGCGTCATCACAGAGGACGCGTTCCTGAATGAAATGACGGAGAATCTCAAAGGAAAGTTTTCGAAAAAACCGGAGGTCATTGAAGGCAACTTGAACGCGATCAAGGAAGCGTGGAACAGCGCAATCAGAGTGAATGAGTAATAACTGTCATCCTGCGACTACGCGCAGAATGACATTGCTGGAATGAGTAGAGGAAAAGTTATGAGCGACAAAAATTTGGACAAGATGGGACATATAAACGAACTCTCTCCGTGGCAGGATATCACGGTGGGCGGCTTCGTCATAGGTGAAGGAAATTCAAAATTCTTCAATACCGGCGATTGGAGGACGAAGGCTCCTATTTGGAATCAGGAAAATTGCAAGCAGTGTCTGCTTTGTTTTCCGTGGTGTCCGGACAGTTCCATACCGATTGAGAACAGCAAGCGGCTCGAGTTTGACATGGAACATTGCAAGGGTTGCGGCATTTGCGCGAAGGTTTGTCCCTTCTCCGCGATCTCTATGGTAGCGGCCGGAGAGGAGAAATAGGATGAGCAAAAGAGCAAATATGAGCGGAAACGAGGCGATTTCCAACGCCATCAGGCAGATCAATCCCGACGTGGTGGGCGCATTCCCCATTACTCCATCGACTGAAATCCCGCAGTATATATCGAAATTCGTAGCTGATGACCTCATCGACACGGAGTTTGTAGCCGTGGAGTCCGAGCACAGCGCGATGTCGGTCTGCCTCGGTGCTTCGGCGTCGGGCGTAAGAGCGATGACCGCGACGAGCTCCTGCGGCATGGCACTCATGTATGAGCTGCTCTACGTGGCGGCTTCGGACCGCTTGCCGATAGTGCTCGCGGCGGTGAACAGGGCGCTGACGGGACCCATCAACATCAACGTCGATCACTCGGACACTATGGGCGCGAAGGACTCGGGCTGGATACAGATTTACAGTGAAAACGCGCAGGAGGCTTACGACAACATGCTCATGGCGCACAGGATTGCAGAGCATCCGGAAGTAATGCTTCCAACGATGATCTGTCAGGACGGCTTCGTAACAAGCCACGCAATCGGGAACATTTTGCTTGAAGATGATGACAAGGTGAAGGCTTTCGTGGGCACGTATGACCCTGAAAAGCACATCCTCAATCCCGAGGAGTCAGTGGGCGTTGGCCCTTACAGTATCGGCGCGTACTATATGGAAATGAAAATCGCTCAGTTCCGCGCGATGGAGAACGCACGCAAGGTCATATCGGATGTCTCCTCTGATTTCGAAAAGGTATTCGGGCGCAAATACGGTATGTTCGAGGAATACGAAATGGCGGACGCGGAGCTTGCGATAGTCATCATGAGCTCGGCTGCCGGCACAGCGAAGGACGCGATAGACAACCTCAGAGCGAGGGGCGTGAAAGCCGGACTCATCAAACTCAGGGTCTTCAGGCCGTTCCCTGCGGCAGAGCTTGCGGAAGCACTCAAAGGGGTGAAAGCCCTCGCGATAATGGACAGGAGCGATGGCTTCACCGGCAATGGCGGACCGCTCGGCTCGGAGGTCAAAGGTGCCCTTTATGGGCGGACGGATGGCATCAAAACCATCAATATCGTATTCGGCTTGGGTGGCAGAGATGTAACTGTTGAAGGTTACGAGGAAGTATACGAAAATCTCGAGAAACTCAAAAGCACACCTGCGGAGGAAATACCTTACTGCATCCACTTGGGACAAAGGGAGGAAAAATAGATGGCATACAATACTTACTCGCTCAAGGAAGTGGCGAACCTGCCGGAGCGACTTGCGCCAGGACATAGAATGTGCGCTGGCTGCGGCGCAACGGTCGGAGTCAGAGCGGTGCTCAGGGCACTTCACCCTGAGGACCACGCGGTAATAACGAATGCGACGGGCTGCCTCGAGGTCAGCACCTGCACCTACCCATACACCTCATGGGAAGATTCATACCTCCACACGGCATTTGAGAATGCGGCGGCGACGACCAGCGGGGCTGTTGCGGCTTACAAAGCCAAGAAGAAAAAAGGTCAGCTCGCCGAGAATTACAAGTTCATCACCTTTGGCGGTGATGGCGGCACATACGACATCGGATTTCAGTCACTTTCGGGCGCGATGGAGCGTGGCACTGACATGGTCTACGTCTGCTACGACAACGAGGCCTACATGAACACGGGCGTTCAGCGGTCATCATCGACTCCGCTCTACGCTGATACCACCACGTCGGCGGTCGGAACAGAGTCGGTCGGAAAACTCCAAAACAAGAAAGATCTGACGGTGATAATTGCGGCGCACAACATTCCGTATGTTGCGCAGACGACATTCTTCGGCAACTTCAAGGATATTCACAGAAAGGCCGAGACGGCCATCTACACCGAAGGAGCGGCATTCATCAATATGTTTGCACCCTGTCCACGCGGTTGGATATACGATGAGGCCGATTTGATGAACATCTGCAAGGTGGCGGTGGATTCATGCGTGTGGCCGCTTTTCGAGGTAGTGGGCGGCGAGTGGGTTCTGAACTACGAGCCCAAGCACAAGCTCCACGTCGAGGAATATCTGAGACTTCAAGGCCGCTTCAAGCACCTGTTCAAACCGGAAAACGCCCACCTGATAGATCAGATTCAAGACGAAATAGACCGAAGCTGGGAGGAGCTAAAACTACGCTCCGCCGCCGACATGTAGGAAATCAATTAAATTGAGACACGTACATTGGGACAATTTCCTTACAGTAATATCTGTGTAGGCACTAAATGTTTACATAGATATTCTCATATGAAAAGCGAAGAGTAATTTCCTTTGCTGTTGACTTTTACGATAAATTGCACTACGATTACCACAGCAATAAATGATGATTTGCTCATAGATAAGGAGATTTCAATGACGACTATAAAGCCTGTTTCTGATTTGAGAAACTATACAAATGTATTGAAGGATGTTTCCAAGGATGAACCTGTATATCTCACAAAAAATGGTCGTGGCAAATATGTCATTGCTGATATTGAAGATTATGATCGCGCGAAGGCCACATTAAAACTTTTTGGGGCTCTTCAGCGAGGAGAACTTTCTGCACAAAAAGAGGGATGGATAGAAGAAAAGGACTTTTGGCAAAGTCTCGGCATTGCCAATGACTAAAATACTATATTCTCCGGAGTCAAGGGCCGATTCTCTGGAAATTCGCCTTTACATTACGAACGAGCTAAAGAATCCCACCGCTGCTGCGAATCTTTTGGCAACGATAAAACGAAAAATATTCCTGTTAAAAGCTTCCCCACTCATGGGGACATTGATTGATGACGAACTTAATGTTGAATCAAAATACCGATTTTTAATTTGCAATAGCTACTATATATTCTATCGTATAGAGTCTGATTCCGTTAAGATTGTGAGAATCATAAGCCAGAGACGTGACTACATGCGTATTCTTTTCGGGGATAATGTGCTTCACGAAAATATTGCAAGCTCGTACCAAATTATTTAGCTTGTTCCGGCAAAAATAAAGTATGACATTGGAAATTATGAAAGCCACATTATCGCTCGAAATAGTGGATTTGTCCCGCTTTGAACCACCTTTTGAGCGTAGAGTGGGACAAAGTCCGTATCTCGAACGAAAATGTCCACGTTTCCCACACTAAGCAAAAATCAGAATCTTGCCATCTATTAACGCTCCGCCGCCGACATTTAACGTCGGTGATTTATGCTAGCAGTCGAGGACGACCCCCTTGCATTCATTGAGTTATTATTCTAAGTGTGGTATTTTTGTAATATAGAAATCTCGCGTGAATGTGGAGAAATAGAATGTTGACTCATGAAATGATTTGTAAAGCAGTGGATTCGGTCGCAAAAACATTTGCAATCAAACAGGTGTCTTATTTTGGATCCTATGCCGAGGGCAGAGCGACAAATGAAAGTGATCTTGACGTGCTAGTCGAGTTTGACTCTAAGGCTGTTTCACTTTTGACAATAATAGGCATAAAATACTCACTTGAGGAAATGTTGGGTGTTCCTGTTGATGTTATTCACGCGCCCATACCAGAGACTTCATTAATAAAGCCTACAAAGGTCGTTCAAGTATATGCAGCATAGAGATGAACAAATAGTAATCAAGCTTATATCAGAGTCTGAGGAATTGGATTCGCTACTTGACGGATTTGAATTGTCATTGTTCCTGTCTGATGAACGTACAAAACGTGCCGTTAGCATGACTCTTATTAATATTGGCGAATTAGTCAAAAATACCACGGAAGAGCTGCGAGAAACAAATCCACAAATTCCTTGGAGGTTGATCGCGGGATTGCGAGATGTTACAGCTCATCATTATCAGGCATTGATTATGGAAGACATTTGGGAAACTGCAAAAAACGACATACCCGAGTTCAGGAGAAAATTACTAGTTCTGCTCGAGAATTGATTCAATATCTCGAACGAAAATGTCCACGTTTTCCACACTAAGCAAAAATCAGAATCTCGCCATCTATTAACGCACCGCTTTGTAATGTGAAAAATTTAGATGGGGAATTCCCAGAAAACAGGACAGCGGACCTGTCCCCCCTCTTGCCCTATCTGGGTAGGTCGAAGGAGGTTTGGCCTGTGTCTGCGAATGCTTCCATGTCGAAATCTGAGAAGTCTCTTATGGCATCCTCTATGTCGTCGAGCTGGGGCAGCTCCTTTAGGTCCTTTAGGTCGAAGTAGGATAGGAAGGTGTCCGTCGTGCCGTAGAGGGTGGGGCGGCCGACTGCCGTGCTCCGGCCCTTGTCCAAGATGAGGTCCTTCGATATGAGGCCTTCGAGCACACGGTCGCTCTTGATGCCTCGGATAGAGTCTATTTCGCTCTTCGTAACGGGCTGTTTGTAAGCTACTATGGCGAGCACCTCCAAGGCCGCCTGGCTGAGTTTTCTTTCCTTTGCGGGCGTGCATATGGCCTTGATATAATCGAAGTTTTCCTCGTAGGACACGAACTGGAAGCTCCCGTTCACCTCTCTTATTCGTATGCCTCGCTTCTCTTCCTCGTATTCTTCTTCGAGTTCCTTGAAGAGGTCATAGGCTTCCTTTTTCTCTATGCCGACGGCATCGGCGGCTATCTTCGCATCGAGAGGCTCGCCGAAGACGAACATCATCGATTCAAATGCTGATTTGATATTTTGGTTGTTGGACATTTTAGGCCTCCTCGGTTATGACGAACTTCTCGGTGTCTAGGAGCGACACATCGATGCCGCCGAAATTCTTTTTCTGCTCAACTTTTACGGCTCCCCGTTTGGCCAAATCCAAAAGTGCGATGAACGTTACCACCTTATCGTAGCGGGTGCTGTTTGGTGCGAGTAATTCTCTGAAACTCCGCAACCTGTTCTTTGCACCGATGAGAAGCGATTTGATAATGCCAATCTTGGATTCGAGCGTGATCTTTTCCCTTTCGATATGGCCCTGAATTTGCCTCAGCTCGTCCTCTTTTTTCTTCTTGTAAATGAAGGCCTGAAACGCATCGATGAAATGCTCCATGTCCATCTTCAGATAGACGTCCGGCTCACCTGTGTAGGGTTGCAAATCCTCCTGCGGCTTCACGCACTTGAGAGCGGCAAGTTCACGCTGTGCTTCGAGCTGCGCCGCGAGTTTCTTGAATCTCGTGTATTGAAGTATCTTCTGGACGAGATCCGTTCGGGGATCTTCCTCCGTAGTGCCGTCAATTGCGATACGAGGAAGTAACATCTTTGATTTGATATCGATGAGGGTGGCGGCAAGCACCATGAAATCCGCACCGACGGCAACGTCGCTTTCTTCGAGCGTCTTGATGTGATCGAGATATTGCCGAGTGATGACGGAAATCTGTATATCGTAGATACTCATCTCCGCCTGTTCAATGAGGTAGACGAGCAAATCGAAAGGACCTTCAAATATGTTCAAATTAATTTTATATGCCATTCATATATTATGTTTTCGATTGGCTTTTTTGTCAATGTAATTAGGGAAAGGACCGAAAGTTGTTGCAATTCCGCGGTCTTCAAAATTGTCAAAAAACTGTAACATGGATTTTCGGTAATTTCATTGACATACCCTATATAGTGTGTAATAATTAGTTTCGCACCATAGATATGGTGGTTTTTAGGAAAAAACTGTTAAAACCAATGATTGAAGAGGGAGGCTATAGATGTTTAAAGCTATACTGAAGAGAGACGGCCGAAGCGTGCCCTATGACATTTCCAAAATAGAAAATGCCATTGCAAAGGCCATGGAGGCAAGTGGTCGCAAGGATACCGGCGCAAGTGCGGGAATTGCGGAAGAAGTCGAGCAAAGACTCGCCGCAAAATTCAAGGATAATGATCCCGACATAGAAACCATACAGGACTATGTTGAGCAGGTTCTGATGGACAAGGGCTTTCCGCTCGTCGCCAAAAGGTACATCCTATACAGAAATGAGAGAAGCAAGATGCGCGAAAAGAATACTCGCCTCATGCACGTTCTCGACGAACTCACAAATAAGGATGCGGCAGAAAGCAATACAAAGAGGGACAATGCAAACATCGACGGCGATACCGCTATGGGCATCATGCTCAAGTATGGTTCGGAAAGTGCGAAGGAGTATTACGAAAATTTCATTCTTACACAGCAGCAGAGCGAAGCTCATTCAAGTGGTGATATTCACATTCATGACTTTGACTTTTACACGCTCACTACGACGTGTTGCCAGATAGATATCAGCAAACTTTTCAGGGGTGGATTTTCCACGGGGCACGGCCATCTGAGGGAGCCGAACAGTATTCACAGCTACGCGGCACTTGCTTGTATAGCTATTCAGTCAAACCAAAACGACCAGCACGGTGGGCAGAGCATACCAAACTTTGATTTCGGTCTAGCCCCCGGCGTTGTCAAGACATACAAAAAGCTATACGGTTCGAATTTCATAAAAGCTATCCGATTACTGGCACCTGAATTCAAAAAGACCGATGCTGAAATCAAGGAAGTTTTCGAGAATATCGAAAAGGAAAGCGGACTTTATCCGCAGCTCGCAGTCAACGTCGAGTATACAAAGAAGGAAATCGAAGCGTGGTCGGAGCAGGGCTTAGACGACACCATTCTCGAGAAAATTCACAACTTTGCAGCCGAGACGACCGAAAAAGAAACCGACAAGGAAGTGAAGCAGGCGATGGAGGCTTTGGTTCACAATCTCAATACGATGCACTCAAGGGCCGGCGCACAGACACCGTTCTCGAGCATAAACTACGGCACGGACACTTCACCGGAAGGCAGAATGGTTACCAAAAATGTCATGCTCGCGACCGAAGATGGACTCGGCGGCGGCGAGACGGCTATATTCCCGATCCACATATTCAAGGTCAAGGAAGGCGTCAGCTACAATGAGGGCGACCCGAATTATGATCTGTTCAAGCTCGCATGCAGGGTCAGCGCAAAGAGGCTGTTCCCGAATTTCTCATTCCTCGATGCGCCCTTCAACCTTCAGTATTATGAAGAGGGCAAGCCAGAGACCGAGGTCGCTTACATGGGCTGCCGCACGAGGGTGCTCGGCAATTCCTATGACCCGAGCAACGAGATAGCTTTCGGGCGTGGCAACCTCAGCTTCACCTCAATCAATCTTCCGAGGATAGCGCTTAAGAGCAACGGCAATATCGAGTGGTTCTTTGAAGAGCTCGAACGCAAGATGGATCTCGTGGCAGATCAGCTGAATGACAGATACAAAATTCAGGCAAAGAAGAAGGTTCGGAATTTCCCCTTCCTCATGGGGCAGGGTATTTGGATTGGCTCGGATCAGCTCGGTATCGACGACGAGGTCGGCGAGGTGCTCAGGCACGGGACGCTCTCCCTTGGATTCATCGGTCTTGCCGAAGCCTTGGTGGCCTTGGTCGGAGCTCACCACGGCGAGAATGAAGAGGCGAAGAATCTCGGTCTCGACATCGTGGGCTTCATGCGAAATTATGTAGACAACAAGAGCAAAGAAACAGGCATGAATTACACATTGCTTGCAACTCCGGCGGAGGGTCTTTCGGGCAGATTTGTCAGGAGCGACGCAAAGAAATTCGGCGAGATTGCGGGCGTTACCGATAGGGATTATTACACGAACGGTTTCCATGTGCCTGTGTATCACAATATTTCTGCCTACGACAAAATCAAAATCGAGGCGCCTTACCACGCACTTACAAATGCGGGCCACATCTCATACGTTGAGCTCGATGGCGATACTTCAAACAATATCAATGCGTTTGAGAGCATCATCAGGGCTATGAAGGAAGCAGGCATCGGCTATGGTTCCGTCAACCACCCTGTCGATAGAGATCCGGTATGCGGCTACAACGGCATCATCGACGACGTTTGCCCCGGTTGCGGCAGGACTGAGGACGAAGGCGAATATGGCTTCGATCGCATCAGACGTATCACGGGCTACCTCGTGGGGACCCTCGACAGGTTCAACGACGCCAAGAAGTCCGAGGAATCGGACAGGGTCAAGCACGGCACATCAAACCTGAGTGCGTCCGTCTCAGAGTGATGAGCGATACTTTAGTCAAATCACTCAGTAATGAAATAAGGGTTTCCGGGATTGAAAACGATTCCATCGTGGACGGTCCCGGGCTTAGGCTTGCGATTTTTTTTCAGGGCTGTCCTATTGGCTGCGAGGGTTGCCACAATCCCGAATCTCAGCCAATGGACGGCGGCACGCTTATGACGGAAGATGAGCTCTTCTCTAGGATAGAAGCAAATCCGCTGATCACGGGTGTAACGTTCACGGGTGGTGAACCTATCGTTCGTGCGGAAGCTCTTGCTTCGCTTGCTGAGAGAATTCGTGAAAAGGGTCTCGACCTTGCGATATTCTCAGGCTATACTTTTGAGCAGATAATCGAGGGCGGAGATACGGAGGTGCTTCGCCTTCTCTCATATGCCCATACGCTCATAGACGGACCCTTCATATTGGCTGAACGAAGCCTCGCGCTTCCGTTCAGGGGTTCAACGAACCAGAGAATTTTGGATTTGGAGGCCTCTATGAAGGAGGGAAGGGCAGTCCCAACGAAGGACCCCTCATGGCTCTACGAGGAGTAAAATATATAATTACTCTAAGGTTTTATGTCAACCTGTGTTCGCAATGTTACAAACATATTTCAATAGTCTGCTAATGGCTTAATGGTAAGCCTTCGAGTGTTTATCCACAAAAAACGGCAGATTGTATACAATATTATCCACAGCTACCTATGGATAAGTACAACCCTATATCTCGTTGAAATTCCAACGAAAACCGAATATAATTCCATAAATTGGGTAATGATTATCCATAGGTTTTTAGCGATTATCGTCATCTTCCGAAATACAAAAAACATATGCCCTTTACATAGATTTTACATAGTTTCACTTGACTTTTATGGACCATTCAAGGAAGTCTTCGGCCGTGGATTTCTCAACATCCATCAAAGGCAGAAAGGCATGTGCCCCTGTCGTACCCTTGATGGTGGCAAGATTCTTCATGCGCTGGAAGGGATTGCTACTGCATATTGCTATCTGTATCTTTCGGCGGGGCACAATGGAGGTGGTCCTGCCATAAGCCCCACTTTTGATTGAGATGAAACTATCGGTTATCGCCAAGCCTTTTCCAAGGTAGGCCAAATACCCAGTCAATGCTGCCCATAGAGTAGGTATGATATAGGCTATGAAAAGAAGCGGGTGCCCCAAGAGAAATTCGACGTATGTCGGGCCGCCTGCAAAATGCATTATCAGCGCAGACGTGAGCGTACATATGACAATGCTTGCAATCGTCCAAATCAAATAGCGCCGAACAGACCGGAAGTGAGCCCTCTTTGGAAGGGCATCAAAGACTTTCGGAGCTCCGGCAAAATCGGGTAGCAGCTCCTTGATGAAGTAATCAACTTCGCTTATCTTGATGAATGGGTGAATGATCTTCAATCCAATAACATCGTCATTCTTCCCATTTCCACCATCGCCCTGCACCTTCAGGGTCGCGGTCTTGACGGATATTTCCGCATATCCGATGAGTTTTCTGATGAACCCTGAGGCGATTCGGACTTCCTGAATACGATTCTTTTCTATGCTCACCGTCTTGTGCTCAAGGAGCCCCTTTTCAATTTCGACCTTGGCACCGGCATTCTTCACCGTGAAGCCGTAGTTGTTTATCATGATACCGATGGCTGAAACCGCCCATGAAACGACCAAAAAAACGAGAACTAGCGCGACGAGGATGGGCACAGCCAAGCCAAGCAGGGTATCCGCCAATTTTTCGTATAAGTCCGTACCCTGGAATATCTGAAATATCTGGCTTATACCACCGATGAGTACGAACGCAAAGAGAATGGTCTTAGAGCTCGAAATTCCCGTGAATATGAGGTTTTTCACGGGCATGCGGTACATCGTATTTGCCTCCATTATCCTCTGCACGGGAGCGGCTGATGTAGCGGAAACAGCAGGTTCGCTGGCAAACTCCTCAGCCATGATCGTTCCATTTTTGATGGCAAAAATTGCAGATCGGAGGGCCGCCGCCTCGGTCTTCGAGAGACAGGGTATTTTCCCGTCATCGCCTTCTCCGCCGGCCGTATCGATTTTGACCGTCGCCACTGAAAACATACGTTCTGGTATAGACTCAATCATATCGACGGACTGGATTTTGCTGACAGGAATACGCTTGTTGACCCTCTTGATGATGCCCTTCGTGATATAGACTTCTTCGCCCTCGAGTTTCCATGAAATCCGCAAATAGCTAAACCATGCAAAGAGCAGGCAAATGAGTAGGATTGCGAGAACGCCTCCGCCTATGAGGACGCCGTTTGACACAAATGGAACTATGCGGCCAGCACCGACGTTTTCAGTAAGAGGTCCTAAGGTGTACAGAAGCAAAAGGACGAGCCAAGCTCTCGAAAATTTGAAGGCAATTACGGGAACATAGGCCTTGCTTACCCTGTGAGTATTAGACATTTTCCTTCACCAATTTCACGAGATCGGTGATACGATCACGCATTTCCGTTGCCTCAGCCAGCAATTGCCCGGGGATTTCCTCGGTGCCGCCGGCCGTCATGACCTTGACGCTCGCCAGCTTGAAGAGCCTGAGTATGGGGCCGTAGGATGTATCCGTATACTGAATCTTTATCATCGGCACCACGGTATGTTCGACTATGAAAATACCTCGTTTGATGATGATTTCATCGTCGGTGATGGCGTATTTGAAATGCGTCCACCAGATGTGTGGAAGAATGGCTACAAATACGAGGAAAATGGCCGCCGTCACAGCGACGCCTATCCAAAGAAAAATATCGGGAAAGGCCGTCAGATTTGTCAGTATCGCCGAAGGCAAAACGAGGAGAATTCCCGTGAACAGAGTCCCCAAAATCCCACGCAGACGCCAGACGCCCGCCATTTTTTTGCTCAGTAATTTATCAGGTTCTTGTCGCATTTTTCTCTCCCACTTATTCAAAAATAGCTACTGTATTAATACAATAATACAGTAGCCACCATGTTATGTCAACGAAAAACGAAAGTTGTTACTGTGCCCCGAGAGGATTTTCCCTCTTGGAAATGGGCACGTAGTCCACATGCGGAGAAACGCTCTTGTAAGCCGGTCTGATGATCTTACCCGAGTTGATCAGTTCCTCAATCCTGTGTGCGCTCCAGCCCGAAATGCGAGCGATTGCGAAGATGGGCGTGAATAGCTCCTTGGGAAGGTCGAGCATACTGTAGACGAATCCGCTGTAAAAGTCAACATTTGCACTGACGCCCTTGTAAATCTTTCTGACCTCACCGATGACCTTAGGCGCAAGCCTTGCCACATTGTTGTATAGCGTGTATTCGTCAGTCCTGCCTTTTTCAACGGAAAGCTTCTCAACAAAGCCCTTGAAGATTTCAGCTCTCGGGTCGCTGAGGGAGTAAACTGCGTGACCCATGCCGTAGATGAGCCCCATGTTGTCAAACGCCTTGTAGTTGAGAATATTCGCGAGATAAGCCTCGATTTCGTCGTCGTCCGTCCAGTCTTTGATATTCACCTTGAGGTCCTCAAACATTTCAACGACCTTGATGTTTGCGCCGCCATGCTTGGGTCCCTTGAGCGATGCGAGCGATGCAGCCACAGAAGAATATGTATCTGTGCCCGACGATGTGACCACGTGCGTGGTGAATGTACTATTGTTTCCGCCGCCGTGCTCCGCGTGGAGGACGAGCGCGAGGTCGAGTATGCGGGCTTCAAGATCGGTATATTGGCTATCCTTTCTGAGCATCCTGAGAATGTTTTCAGCCGAGGACAGATGTTCCTTAGGCGCATTGATGAAGAGATCATCTCCCTCAAAATAGTGCCGATAGGCCTGATATCCATAGACGGCCAAAAGTGGGAATACCGCCGTCAAAAGCAAGCTCTGCCTCAGCACATTCGGCACGGAAGTGTCATTCGCCTTCTCGTCATACGCATGGAGCGTGAGTACGCTTCTCGCCAACGTATTCATCATGTCGAAGCTCGGAGCCTTCAGGATGATATCCCGAACAAAGCTGGTAGGGAGTGTCCGGTAATTTGCGAGCAGTTCCTTGAATTCCTCGAGCTCTCTCTGTGACGGAAGCTTCCCGAAAATGAGAAGGTAGGTGGTTTCTTCAAATCCAAACCTCTTCTCATCAATGAACCCGTTGACCAAGTCATGGATTTCGATACCTCTGAAATAAAGGCGACCATCAATCGGCACCTTTTCGCCTGAAGACGTGTCAAAAGCCTGTATTTCTGAAATTTCCGTAAGGCCGGTGAGCACGCCATTCCCGTTCAGGTCTCTGAGTCCCCGGTTGACTTTGTACTGCGTGTAGAGCTCCGGTTCAATGACACCGTTGTTCATGCAAATGGCTGCAAGCCTTGCGATTTCAGGGGTGATGTCAGAATATTTATCTTCCAATGAATTTTTATCCTTTTCAAACATAATCGTTGCCTCCTATCTTCCATAATAGAGGTCAATTATATAGAAATTCGCGAAAAATAGCAATCGCCGTCATTGCGAGCGGAGCGCGGCAATCCATACTGCCGGTGCCGTCAATCGCCGGACAGCGATTTGATTTCCTGCTGTGTCAGCTTCCGATAATGCCCAGCCTTGAGCCCGCCCAGCCTGACATCGCCGATGGAAACTCTCTCGAGGTCGAGCACCTTGTTTCCGACGGAGGCGAACATCTTTCTTATTTGGCGATTTTTGCCTTCGTGTATCGTGATTTCGCAAATGGCAAATCCGCTGCTTTGCTTGATGATGGAAACCTTCGCAGGCGCCGTTACGTAGCCGCCGATATCGACGCCTCGCCTGAGTTTTGCGAGTCTTTCGTTTGAGACGGAGCCGCTGACCCGTGCCCTATAAGTCTTGGGCAGTTCGTGCTTCGGGTGCAGAAGTTTGTTGATGAAATCTCCGTCGTTGCTCATGATGAGGAGCCCAGTAGTCGGACCGTCAAGCCTGCCCACCGGAACGATTCTCTCGCCGATATCGCGAACAAATTCCATTACTGTGGGACGGTCCTTCTCGTCAGCTGTCGTCGTGATGAAGCCCTTGGGCTTGTTCAGCGCAATGTAGACCCGCTTTTTTTCCGGCTCAATCTTTCTGCCGTTCACCATCACAACATCACCTGCGGCTACGTCATAGCCCATGCCCACCGGCACCCCATTTACCGTTACATTACCGTCTGAAATAAGGGCGTCAGCCTTCCTCCGGCTGCAAATTCCGGCTTGGCTTATGTATTTGTTTATCCTCATGCGGAAGCACCCGAGATGTATCGGAATAGCATTTCTATGAGGCGATCCTCGTCTATTGGTTTGGATAGATGTGCGTTCATGCCGGCCTCCCTTGCCTTGTCTATGTCGTCTTTGAAAGCGTTCGCTGTCAATGCTATGATGGGAATGGTCTTTGCGTCTTCCCTGTCCAAATTTCTTATGGCCGTCGAGGCCTCGAGACCGTTCATTATCGGCATCTGGACGTCCATGATAATGAGGTCGTAGGTGCCGACCGCCGAGGAACTGAACATCTCGAGTGCGACGCTGCCGTCCTCCGCTTCGTCAATATGAACCCCCGTATCCTCGAGTAATGCGGCGGTAATGAGCCTGTTGATGTCAACATCGTCAACGATGAGAATTCGCTTGCCACGGAAGTCAACCGAGCTGCTGTCGGGTATAATGAGCCTCTCTTCTGCCGCAGACACCTTGTCGAGCCACACGGAAAACGTGAAAGTGCTTCCTTCGTCCAGCTCGCTCTCAACCTCGATATCGCTTCCCATGAGCTGCACTATATTCAGGCTGATAGGCAGGCCAAGACCGGTGCCGCCAAACTTTTTGAACGTGTCATCACTCGCCTGCTCAAAGGGTTTGAATATCGCGTCGCGGGATTCCTCGGACATGCCGATACCACTGTCGATAATGGTGAATTTGACGTGAACCTTCTCGACGCCGTCCTCCTCAGAAGAATCGATTTTCTCCATCTTGAATTCGATTCGTCCGTGCTCGGGCGTGAATTTCACCGCATTTCCGAGGAGGTTGATGAGAACCTGCCTTAGCCTCAGTGCGTCCGCAATATATGTCCCCTTGAGATCATAGTCAAATTTCGACGCAAGTTCAATCTTCTTTTCGATACATCTCGGGCGAATGATCTCGTTCACGGTGCCTGCGAGCATGAGCAGGTCAACATTCTCGACAGTGAGTTCGATTTTTCCCGCATCTATCTTCGAAAGATCGAGTATATCGTTGAGCAGCCCGAGCAGATGTTGAGACGAATTTTCAATCTGCCCCATATGGGTTTTGATTTCATCGATTTCAGGAATTTTCTCCGAAGTCTCATCGAGTTTCTTCTCGACGATATTTGTCATGCCGATGATGGCGTTCATCGGAGTCCTGATTTCGTGGCTCATCCTTGCCAAAAATTCGCCTTTGTGCTCGTTTGCAATATTTGCCTCGTTCACCGCATTCTCAAGTTCTATGCGGGTGAGCGCCGAATCCGTTACATCGGTAGAGGTGATGATATATCCGATTGCCTCACCGCCTTTGTCGAATAGGTAATCCGCATTGCCTCTATAGTAACGCGAATCGTTTTCGTTGAAATACACGTTTGCCTTGCGACCATCTTTGAGTGCTGTCACCGGACAGTATTCCGTGTCGAACGGATATATGCTGTGGTCGGTGTATGATTTGCCGACGATCTCGCCGAGTGTGTGCCCCGTCGCTGCAAGCGCGTGTTCATTCATATATATCAATTTCAACTCATTGTTCGTTATCGAAAGCGGCGTGTTGACGCTGTCCACAATACTGTCAGCCATGTCGTCGAAGGAGTCCGCAAGTTCTCCGAATTCGTCATGTCTTTCGGATCTGAATCTAAACTGCCTCTCGCCTGCTCTGAATCTCGAAAGGCCCCGTATGAGCGAGCGTATATTGTCCGTGAGGAACGATGCCATCCACAGGGCGATGAACACGATGAGGATTATCAAAAGAAGCGTCGATACTATGAGCTGAATTGTCGTGCTCGTCAGGCTCTTAGTAATGGTTTCGTCGGTCTCTATCGAATCGTTTGTCGTGTGTTGATTTGCCTGCGCGATAGCGGAATTGAGTTTTTTCTCGGTGGCTTTCGCAGGTGCTTGGAAATCGTCAAGACCCGCCCCTATCGTAACCATTGCGAAGCCGCGTTTGGAGAAACCGTTTTCCTCGCTCGGAGCGTACTGCCCTGTGTAGTAGGGTATAGCCGCCGCCGTCGTGAGCTTGTAGATCCCGCTCCAGAGAATGTAGAACGAGCCGGAGCCGCCTTCCTCGGTCAAATCCATCCAGCCCGTGCACTGCGGAGCGTTGTTCAGGTATCTGCCGTCAAGTCCTACAAGACCGTTCTGAGTAAGAGGAAGGGCAGGTTTTTTCGTGCGGGACTGTTCGTCGAATACGGGTGCATCCTTGATTAGATCGAAGACCCCTTTGTAGTAAGTGTCGGGAAGCTGAGGGTCGTTTGTTACTTCAGCCCAGCCGTCCCGAAGAGCATCCAAATCCTCGCCGCCGAGCCGCTCAAGGAGACTGTCGTATATCGAAGTTTCAAGCCAAGGAATCTGCTCGTTTCCGCTCACAGCATCATAGCCGACGATGGAATGATGTCTGGGATGTGCGATGTTTCGGCATTGATAATCCCAAATGAAAGCGTAGTTGCCATCGAAAGCACTCGGGAGTTCCGTGTAGCGCTCGTTCATCGGCGTAACGTGGTCGGTGAATTCCATGATATGGTCGTGATTCAGTGCAATACTGATGTAGCCCGTGATTTGATCCCCTGAAGAGACGGGCGTGATCCAGCGAACTATACCTTCAAATCTCTTACCGTTTGGATTTTCCTGACCCGCATAGGCTTCATTTTCAGGGTCAAATTTGAGGGACGACACCTTCGTTTTGACGGCATCTACTTCGGAAAGAAGCTTCTTGTCCGTGATCTCGTCTGTCGCCTTGTCAAAAAGAGGCAGGGCCTTGGAAATGACCTCGTCCATCAATGCCTGATCCTCGCTCGTTACTGTCGTTTCCATTTTTGGAAGATCCATAGTCTTTAAAGTTGTCAGCTTTTTCGAGAGTTTGGCCGTCTCGTCTGTCTGTTCTTCTTTCGGCAAAGCGTCCAAGGCCGTTATTTCTGCCGTGATCGCCGAAATGACCATTTGCTTCGGTGTGTACATGCCTATGAAGTGAGATGGCGTATAGGAGCCTATGACGTCGGAAACATATATATCCCCGGGCGCAAGATCCTTCAGCTTATCACTGTAGGATTCGGCGCCCAGATATGTATTCGCCTTGATGGATATGTCCTTGAGTTCCCTGCTCATCGGAAAGTTTTTCTTCGTGGTAATGTCGGGAAATACCTTGAATTTTTCAACAAAATCCGTGCCGATGAATGAAATTTCATCGTAGAGCGGCAGATTGTTGTAAGTGAGAGTATCGGGTGCGCGGTAGCCCCAACCTGAGCCGTCCACCACATCTATATTCTCCTTGTTTGTGGAGGGTTGTTTCGGCAAATCGCTCTTGTCCTCATCGGTTCTAATCCATTCCATACCGTCCTCGGATAGGGCCCACGTTCCCTTCGAAACGACCTGTTCCGTCTTCTGATTGATGTAGCTTTGGAGAACGCTTTGATTTGCGAAGACGCTTGCAAGGAAGCGCGCATCGGCATCTACGGAGTAGAGGAAGGAGGCAACTTCGGAAGCGATGTCCGTCGTCTGCCGTTCAATTTGCTCAATGGCACTGTCGTTTAGGGATTTTTTCGAGTCTGAAACTGCGAGGTCGCCGACGTCCTGCAAGGTTCCGTTCATATCAGCCGTCAGCAGGTTTGTCCTTTCCTTGATGGTTGCTCCGAGGCCGACAAATTGAGTCCACGCTATTGCGAGAAGAAGAAGCAACGGCAATACCTTCACAAGCAGGAAAATCGTCACCAATTTCCCCTTCATTGTGAACCCCCTTCGCTCGAGAAAATCGTTGACCTTTGCTACGATATGCGACGCTATCGCCCTTGTTTTCGCAATAATTTTATTCATATACGGTTATTATTATTCATTCCTAATAGATCCTTTACTCAAAATGCCAAGATTCAAATGTCAGGTTGTAATTTTCCCCTTATTATAGCATTGAGCAGTTTCGAAAAACAGTAAAGTTTTTGAGAAATCAATTGCCGGTGGACATAACACTATATTCATAATAAAATTCAAGGGATAGTATATTGTAGGGAGGAAATGTGGATAGAAGCAATTTGAGAGTAATAGTCGGGGGAGCGGGGCCGGAAGCTTCTGGTGCCGGCAGGAGAAAAAACCTCGTCCGTGCTTACGTTACGGATACGAGGCTTATGGGGGTTCTCGTTCTTTATATGCAATGGAAGACTCCTGTTGAGAACTATATTTTGACTGAAAAAAATGAAACTTTGCATCAGTTCTTTTACATTGAAACTACCGAGGCGGGTATCGAGTCATATAGAAGCCTGACGTTTGATGATGAGGAAATGCTTGAGGATATGGAGCAAATCATGCTCGGAGGTCTCGGCGGTATGAGAGTGCCGCTCACCGAGAACGAAGCGTTGTATCTACTCAATATGTACGCGGATTTGAACAAGAGATATGGCAATCCTTTGCCGGACAACACGGAGGAATACGCCTTTGTCTTGAACGGGAAGCCGACCCTCACAGAGGCGGAGGAGGATAGGCTCTTCAAGATGACATGCGGCGGGGTTGAGACTGTCAATCAGCTTGTGAATTACTTCCTGATGAGATATTTTGCTTGCGATTTTGACCCGATAGACAGATTGTCAACTACGGAAATCCCGAAAGATCTCGTCAAAAACAATGGCTCGGCGGTTCTGTGTCTGAATACGATAGAAAAAATCGAGGAAGATGGGCAGGGGAGTTACCTGTGCGAATCCGTGCTTGAGGACGACAGAGGCTATCGCATCGTGGTTTCCGAGCTTGTCATTGAGGGCATGAAGGTCAGTTCGATGTCGATAATAAGTGAGTTTTCCATCTCGTCGCCGGAAGCCGCGATGAAACTGTCAAGGCCGGAGTTTGTCACCGTATTCGATCTTGACGGCGATGTCGATGCCACTACCATTTATCTCGATTTGAAATACAGGGGGTCGCTGCAAAACGAGACTCAGGGTGGTAAACTATACGTGAAGTTTGCGGCGGACAACAGTCATGTGAACAGCAGAGTCTATCGGCTCAATGATGATGTCGAGGAAATTCTCTACATCACTTCCGAAGGACAGCTGATCATCGGGGCTTATTCGCTGTCGCGGATACAGAAGACCGAGCTGAAAATCTACAGGACGAGGCTCGGAAAATTTCTGACGGAGATTGGGAAATTCGAGTTCAAGGAGCCGATACTCTACGATTACACTCTTGGTGAGGGAGGGGATTTTCTCTCCTACATCAAGGAGATCATGAACTACGAAGACGATTGATTTGCAGCTAAGTTAGGGAAGGGAAAAATATGACGCAAAATAGGCGGACGCCCGATGGCACGGCAGACATGCTGTTTGAGGAATGTGAGGCGGAAAAAAAGGTTACCGGTAGTCTTGAAAAGATATTCGAGGTGGCCGGATATAGGCAGGTGAGGACGCCAGGAGTTGAATTCCTGAGTGTATTTTCAGGGGCGGCTCAGTATTTTTCAAACGAGAGCATGTATAAGTTCACCGATTTCAAGGGGCGGATTCTGACGCTTCGGCCGGACAGCACCATTCCGATTGCGCGCATGACGGCGACGCGGCTACGGGGGCACAAACTGCCCATCAAGATGTACTATTCTCAGAGCGTGTATCGGCAACAGGAGGTGCACAAGGGGCGCAGCAGCGAAATCATGCAGATGGGCGTCGAGCTCATCGGGGAGAGCAGTTTTTCGAGCGATGTAGATATGATTGCGCTTGCTATTGCTTCGCTTGAAGAGGCGTATCAAGGCTCGTATAGGATAGAGATTGGGCACGTTGGCTTCTACAATCTTCTGATGGACAAACTTGAGGCAGACGCGGAGGATAGGGAGCGTGTGCACCGCTATATTACATCGAAGAACTACGCGGCACTCGATGAGATCACTGCGAAATTTGACGATGATAGGACGGCGGAAATATTGAATAAGCTGCCTCGGCTCTTCGGTGGTGAAGAGGCTTTGGCTTCTGCCGCCGCGCTGTTCAGCGGGTATGACGACAGGGCGAGCGAGATGATAGATTATCTTTCGAATGTCATCAGGGAGCTCGCTGCTCGCGGATTTTCTGACAAGGTCGTGATAGATCTCGGGCTTGTGAATGCGGCGGAGTATTACAGCTCACTGGTCTTTCGTGGCTATGGGGAGAGTGCGGGAGAACCGCTTCTTTCGGGCGGTCGCTACGACAATCTGTTCTCTGAATTTGGGGAGGATCTTCCTGCGACGGGCTTTGGCGTGAATGTGGATCTTCTTTATGAAGCACTTTTGTCTGACAAGTTGTCGGCCGAGTCGGGAGTTTCCTCAGGGGCTGTTCCCAGAAATGGCAAATTGCGGATTGCGCTCA
Organism: Eubacteriales Family XIII. Incertae Sedis bacterium; assembly: GCA_031261345.1. Lineage (GTDB taxonomy): Bacteria > Bacillota > Clostridia > Peptostreptococcales > Anaerovoracaceae > JAISKC01. The sequence continues at coordinate 37,652 of JAISKC010000048.1, forward strand.
CGAAAGGCAGGCTTGAAAAGGACTTCGTTCGCTTCATGGAATCTGCGGGCTACGACATGACGCCGCTACTCGAAAAGGGTCGCAAGCTTTTGATCGAGATACCCGAGGCGGGCGTGGAAATATTTTTGGCCAAGGCTCCGGACGTCATCACCTACGTGGAGCACGGTGTCTGCGAGATCGGCATCGTCGGCAAGGATACGATAGTTGAGCACGGGGGCACTTATTACGAGATAATGGACCTTGGTGTTGGTAAGTGCAGGTTTGCTCTTGCGACTCCGGGCGGACGTGATTTTTTTGACGGCTACGGCGCAAAGGTCGTTGCGACGAAATACCCGAACGTTGCGGGCCGCTATTTTGAGAGTAAGGGGCTCGACGTCGAGATCATCAAGATTGAGGGCTCGGTGGAGATTGCTCCGCTTTTGGGCATAGCCGATGGTATCGTTGACCTCGTTGAAACGGGCACGACGCTGAAGGAGAATGGCCTCGAGGTGATAGAATACATCAGAGATATTTCCGCAAGGCTGATAGTGAACGTAACGGGAATGAAGCTGATGAAGAGGGAAATCGACGAGCTAGTAGAAAGCCTATCGAAGGTAATTTAAATGATAAAAACAATATTTGCTGACGGAAAAACCGAATACGAATACCTACGGGGGCTGGCCGGTCGCGACCAAGCAACGGGTTATGACGTTGAAACCTCTGTAAAGCAGATAATCGAGGACGTCAGAAGAGATGGCGATGCCGCGGTAGTTTCCTATACGAAGAAGTTTGATGGAGACGCCGCCGCTTCTTCTGATGGCGGGATTCTCGTCATCGATAGAGAGGGGCTGAAGAAGGCCTTTGAGCAGACTGAGGGCGGCGTCGGTCTGGCGCTACTTCACGCCTACGAAAACATTGTTGATTATCACAAAAGCCAGATTGTGCACGGATATGAGAAGAAGTTGGACGATGGGAGCGTCTTGGGACAGACGGTTCGCGGACTGAAGCGGGTAGGTATCTATGTACCCGGCGGTTCGGCGGCCTATCCTTCGACGGTATTGATGAACGCTGTTCCGGCAAAACTCGCCGGAGTGGAAGAAATAGTGATGGTGAGCCCGCCACGGCGGACATCTTCGGATTTGGCAGAATCCTCGGATGGCTATCTCTCTTCTTATGCTGATATAAACATTCTCGCCGCGGCCTATATTGCCGGAGTTGACAAGGTCATACTCGCCGGTGGTGCTCAGGCTGTGGCTGCTTTGGCATATGGCACAGAGACCTTCCCCAAAGTAGACAAAATAGTCGGCCCTGGCAACGTCTTCGTCGCCACAGCCAAAAGGTTGCTGTTTGGAATCGTTGACATAGACATGATAGCCGGTCCGAGTGAAATACTCATCGTAGCTGACAGAAGCCCTCGAAATGAGCTCGGCTCCGAAAGGGCCGCCTCCTTTGTTTCTGCCGACTTGCTTTCTCAGGCTGAGCATGATCCCAACGCCGCCTCCATTCTTTTGACGACGGATGAAATCCTCGCCAAGGAGGTTTCCGAGGAAATAGAAACCCAGCTATCGAAACTTTCTCGCGCAGCCATAGCTCGCAGTTCTATAGAGAGCAACGGTATCATCATCTTGTGCCGCAGCACGGATGAGATGATTGCCATGGCAAACGAGATAGCACCTGAGCACATCGAGCTGCTTCTGGACGATCCGCTTTCGTTTGTGCCTCTTATCGAAAATGCAGGGTCGATATTCCTCGGCAATTATGCACCGGAGCCACTAGGGGATTATTACTCGGGCACAAACCACGTGCTACCGACTTCGGGCACGGCAAGGTTTTCCTCGCCCCTAGGGGTCTACGACTTCATCAAAAGGACGAGCTACACCTATTACACCAAGGAAAAACTAGAAGCAGCAAAAGATGATATAATGAAAATCGGAAACGTAGAGGGTCTAACAGCCCACGTAAACTCCATTAAAATAAGGTTCGAATAAATTCCCCTCTATGGAGGGGTTGGCCGTATGGGCACATGCGTAGCATAAGGCGAAGCCTGACGGGGTGGTCAAACAGGGAGAAAGCAATGAGAACATCAAATCAAAAACGCAGGACAAACGAAACAGACATAACACTAGAGCTGAACCTCGACGGGACAGGCAAGACAGAAATATCGACAGGGGTCGGTTTTTTCGACCACATGCTGACGGCCCTCGGACGGCACAGCGGCTTTGATTTGAGCGTGAACGCCAAGGGCGACCTAGACGTTGACGGGCACCACACGATTGAAGATGTCGGCATCGTTCTTGGTCAGGCTTTCAAGGAGGCTATAGGCGACAAGGTCGGTATTACTAGATATGGCACGGCTACAATTCCCATGGACGAGGCGTTGGCACAGGCAAGTATCGACATCAGCGGCAGAGCCTATCTCGTCTTCGATGCGGACTTCTCGGCGGGACTGATAGGTGCGCTCGACACGCAGATGATAGCCGAATTTTTCAGAGCCTTCGCGACAAACGCGGAAATAACGCTGCACATAAATTTGCTCTACGGCGAGAACGACCACCACAGGGCCGAGGCGATTTTCAAGGCGTTCGCACACGCGCTGAAGAAGGCCGCAAAAGTAGACGGCGACACGTTGCTCTCAACAAAAGGCACCCTGTAAGAGAGGGGACAGGTCCGCTGTCCCGTTTTCTGGAAAAGATTTGGCAAAAAGCAGGACAGCGGACCTGTCCCCAAAGGAAGATGATGATAGCAATAATTGATTATGGAGCGGGCAATCTTTTCAGCGTTCAAAACGCTTTGAAGCGCATCGGAGTTGAAAGCATTATCACCTCGGATTCGGAGGTGCTCATTTCGGCGGACAAACTCATACTTCCCGGGGTGGGAGCGTTTCCCGACGCCATGAGAATGCTTAGAGGGAGCGGACTCATTGAGGTGATTCAGAAGGAGAGCAAGGAGAAGCCACTTCTCGGTATCTGCCTCGGTGCACAGATTCTCTTTGATAAGGGTTATGAATTTGAGGAAACCAAAGGGCTTGGGCTGATCGATGGTTATGTTGACAAAATCGTCGCTCCGGAGCTGAAGATTCCTCACATGGGTTGGAACGATGTGCGAAAGATAAACGATAGCCCCATTGCCATAGGCGTCAGCGATGGCTCGATGGTCTATTTCGTACATTCATACAAGATAGTAACGGAGGAGCGGAACATCATTTTTCGCTCGGAATACGGGCAGGAGATACCAGCCCTCGTGAATAGAGGAAAGGTCTTCGGCGCACAGTTTCACCCTGAAAAGAGCGGAGACATCGGCCTGAAAATTCTACAAAACTTCGCGGCATTGGAATGAAGGAAAGAGTGAAAGAAAGATGATAATATTTCCGGCAATAGACCTCAAGGACGGCAAGCCCGTAAGGCTCACAAAAGGAGACTTCGCCACGACCCAGCAAGTCGCGGACGATGCCGTCATTACTGCAAAGAAATTTGAAAGCATGGGCGCGACCCATCTTCATATGGTTGACCTAGATGGAGCCCTCGAAGCCAAACCCGTGAACAACAAAATAATAGAGACCGTGGCAAGCGAAACAAATCTATTCATAGAACTCGGCGGCGGTATTCGCACGGAAGAAACGATAGAGCATTACCTGAAAGCGGGCATAAGCCGCCTCATACTCGGCTCGGTCGCTATCAATGACCCCGAGTTTGCGACCGCAATGATACAGAAATACGGTGAGAAAATCGCGGTGGGCATAGACGCAAAAAATGGAATGGCGCAGGGCGGTGGCTGGCTCTCTGGCAGCAGTGTACATTTCGCAACGCTCGCAAAGCAGGTGGACAAGGCCGGAGTGCAAACCATCATATACACCGACATAGCAAAGGACGGCACGCTTTCGGGCCCGAACCTAGAAGATCTGGGCGAGGTCAACAAAGCCGTGAAGGCAGACGTCATAGCGAGCGGCGGAGTTACTACAATTGACGACCTCAAAGCCCTAGATGAAATCAATATCCACGGGGCAATCTGCGGAAAGTCAATCTACAAAGGGACACTCTCACTCGAAGAAGCCCTGAAAACCTTCGCATAGGGATAAGGAAAAAGCAGCAACTTTGCATCTATTATTATAAGAGTATAAAGTAGGGGGAATTTAGGGAATGGCTCATCCCGAAATAGTAGGTCTGGCGAAAAAGGCAATAAAGGGAAACAAGGCATCATTTGAGGAATTGTGCCGGCGGAAACAGCAGGAGATGCTCTTCAGCGCTTATACGGTGCTCGGAAATCATCACGATGCCGAGGATGCTGTGCAGGAAGCTATTTTTTCGATGTTTCGAAACATTGGCAAGTTGAAGACACCCGAAGCCATAGACGCTTGGATTTTCAAAATCGTCAGGAACGAGTGCAATTCGATTTTCCGCAAGCAGCTTAGGCACAAGGCCGATCTCGATGTGGAAGATGAAGACATAATCATTGTTGAAGAAAATCGCGAATTCCTGCCTGAGGCCTATGCCGAGGATGCGGCACAGAGTGATAGGCTCTATGAAATCGTGCTCGGCTTGCCGGAAAAGAGGCGCGAGACTATCCTCATGTATTACTACGAAGAGCTGAGTTATCAGGAGATTGCGGACATCACGGGCACGTCAATCAAAACTGTCTCCGCAAATATGACAAATGCGCGAGCTATGATAAAGAAGGAATTGAATTTGGATAGAAATAAAGAATCGGAGCTGATGGGCGTTGGCGTCTCGTCTACGGTAATGGGGCAGGTGTTCAAACAGCAGGCGGACAAGCGGGTCTCACAGGAGTCGCTTACGGCTTTTGAGCAAACATGGGCGCCAAAGATGAAGGCGATGAATTTTCCCGCAGCGAAGTCGGCCATTCTCGTCAAGGTGGCGGTTATTGCCGTTTCAGCAACAGTAATACTCGGGGGGACGGTATTTGCCACAATCTATTTCGGACAGGGTAGCCAAGGTGAAGGAGCCCCTGCCGCAGTTCAATTGTCCGACGCTGAAATACTTTTGGACAGAGAAATTTCCTTCATGGGAGGAGACGACGCCTACGAGCACATCAACCCCACCGGTGCCGAGCTGGTAAATATGAAAGATGGCGACACCAATCCCACTTGGGAAATCAAAAACTCCGATGGCGAGATCATCTATAGCGGAACGGGAAACACTCTCCAGACGGAAGTGTCTGAGCTTGAAGCAACCGGCCAATTCGGGGAATACACCCTCTACTTCAGCCTGAAGGACAAAGGCAACAACAGTATGACCCTACACCGAGCCTTCGAAATAAGAACGCCCGAAGCCAACACCGATTGAAGGACTATTGCAATTGTGAGCAGGACTACTTATCCTTCTTGGATGCATCGTAGAGATATAGCTCGATTGCTTCGTTGATCACGAAATTTAGGCTAGTATCTTTCGCCTCGGCAATTTCATATAGTTTTCTGTGAGAGCCTTTTGATGTCCTAATATTGAACAACCCCTTGAACTCTTTCTCCGGCACCTTTCCAGTTTCCTCGCAGAGGTCAAGATAATTGTCAATCGACGACTTCAATCCCTCTTCTAATTCTTCAACAGATTCTCCTTCGAAAATGATTACATCATTGATTCCCAATACTCGTCCAATGAAGCACTTGTCCTCAAGGCTGAATTCAACTTTTGCCCTATAATCTTTATACGTCATCAAATCCATACTATAGTATTCCTTTCTCCTCCAATTGTTTCAATATTGCAATCAAAGAGCCTCGTCTAAATTCCTTATGTGGATGTGGTTTATGTATTGTAATAAATTCTTTGTGCCTCTCGTCATAAAAGTTGACTTGCGATCCGGATGTCTTCCCTGAGTTGAATTCGTTGTAACCAAGGTGGTTTAATAATTTTACCAATTCCTGATATGTGAAATCGTCGGGCTTCCTCTTTGCTCTTGCAATTAGTTTTTCAATTTTTGTCATTTGATAGCTCCAATCGCGTAACTGATTTATAGTTACACTTTATGCTGAAATAGCGAACTAGTCAAGTACAATTTAATTGTACTTATCACTTTTATGCGGAGGCTTGTTCACCCCACGGTTTGATTTTTTCTAGTTCGGTTTTGATCTTTTCTTCTAGAATGGCGGTGTCAAACGCCGCTTGTGCCCGAAGCCAGTATCCCGGCGTTAGCCCGAAAAACTTACACAGTCGCAAATCGGTGTCCACCGAAATAGATCTTTTCCCGGAAACTATGTCGCCAATTCTCTGGGCCGGTACTCCGATTTCTTTCGCCAATCTATATTTGGTTATACCCATAGGCACCAAAAACTCTTCATTCAATAATTCGCCCGGCGTCACCGGTATCAATTTTTTCATCATACTCACCTCAATGATAGTCCGTAATTTCAACGTTCATCGGGCCAAATTCGGTCCAAATGAAACAGATTCGATACTGGTCGTTAATTCTTATTGAATATTGACCTGCACGGTTTCCCATTAAAGCCTCCAGCCTGTTACCCGGCGGGATTCTCAAGTCATTCAACGATTGAGCAATTTCCAGCTGTACCAATTTCCTCAAGGCAATTCGCTCAATATGTTCAAACCTTTTTACTCGAAAACGATTTGCAAGTTGTTCCGTTTCCTTGTTCTTATACGACACTATCATTATAGTAACACCACGCATTAATAATGTAAAGCATTATTAACCTCCATTCCCATCGTCAGCAATAACATATGTATATATTAACTTAATTGGAAGAAAATAGCAAGCATTGTTTTATTTCGTTTTACTAGATTATGGGGGAAGTAATAGGATAAGGAAAAGTTTGGAGAGCTTATCGGAACTCAATGTGTACTTCTTTGCCCAAGCCTGCTGCGATTCGCTTTAGCATGGCGATTGATGGATTGTAATTGGCGTTTTCCAATCTGCTTATCTGGGCTTGCTGGATACCGGTTGCACGTGAAAGCTCCTTTTGTGTCATGCCTTTTTCGCTACGTCCCTGTATCATCGCTCGGACGATTTCATATTCAGGTTCGAGGCGTTTAAACTCCCTCGAAAATTCCTCGTCCTTAAGCATTTCATCTAAGTGGTTTTTAAAGCTCATTTTCGTAATATTCAACCTTCCACAAAATTTCCCTCCAAACTATAATATGCTATATATAACATATTGTCAATGCGCTTCTGTTTTCTATAAAATATCATATATGGAAATAATTAGCAAGCGTTGTTTTGTTTTGATTGTTTTAATCTTTTGGAGATGGTAATCGGGTAGGGGAAAGTTTGGGGTGGTTCATCTGAGCCTACTGGATACCGGTTGCCTGTGCCCGATTGGGACGACCGCTAAGGTTTTGCCCAGTGGTGCCAGCAATCTGATGACGGTGTCGATTGAAGGCGAAGACTTTCCGGCCTCCATGTCAGAAATGGTAGGTTGCCTCACCCCCGTGAGCGCCTCCAGTTTTCGTTGACTTACGTTTTGCTCATTGCGTGCCAATGTCAGTTCTCGCATAATGGCTACGCGCGCATCTATCTCTGCAATTTCACGATCAGCAATTCTGCCATCGGAAAGCATCTCCTCTGTGTGTTCTTGCCATGTTCCGCCTATATGTTTATTTCCCATCTTCTGACCCTCCTCTTATCTCACGCAATCTTCGCTTTGCAATACGGATTTCCCTTTGTGGAGATGATAGTTCATAGACTATCAAAATGCAAGCATTGTTTTGTTTTGATTGTTTTTTTTATTTTTTTGGGGAATGGATAAGGAAAAGGGGTTGTTTCTTCATCTATATTATTGTGTGCATGAAAAAAAATGTATACTAATTTGAGTTTTTATGTTTATTTTGCTTATTTTGGGGTATATATATAGTAATGGACGAATTGTACTTGCGTGTGCAAGGTGGCATTGAGAAATTTCAATGCGTAGTGCAATTCGGAAGTGAAAAGATTGCAATTGGGCAAGAGGCATAAACAGTTGGGCCGCAAAAGCGGCGGGAATCACAGGGGGAATCATGATGAGTACCAATACAAACCGTATCACGAAGAACAAGAGATGGCTGGCCGTTTTGCTGGCGGCAGTAATGCTGTTTGGGGTAATGTTACCACAGTTTGCTATGGCTGGCACCGAGCTGGAAAATATTTACATGGGGGGGGGGTATCTCCTAGCGTAATTTTCCAAGTGGATGGCAGCACCATCAAGACGGTGCAAGTAGCCATTCCGGAAGGACAGACAGAGGTCAAACTGCCGGCGGACGCGATCCCAACGGAGGAAGAACTCGCGGGCTCTGTGCGGCAAACCACTACCGATAGCAAGGACTGGATTGCGGGTCAGGCCCGCAATGACAGCGTGGGCTCCGACCTGCAATCTACGAACAGTCAATTCTTGGGCTGGACGGACACAAAAGACGAAACGAAAACAATATACACAACGGATGAAAGTCTGGTCGAAACCGATGGCTACGCACCAATCGGTGAATTTGTTGTGACGCAGGATACGACATTTAGAGCGGTTTTCTCTCCGCAGGAGGGGACGCTGTCTGCGCTAAATTCAGAAGATACGATAAATGTTCTCGGTTCTTCCGACTATGAGATCAGTATGAAATGGGATTCAACCACATCGAGCGAGGCTACATTCAATGGTTCGGGTGCAATCGACATGCTCGTTGTGAATGTGCAAAAGTTGACATCATCTCCCTCAACTGGCAACTATACCTTGGTGATTAACTATGAGCATCTCGATCCAATTCCATCTAGTGATACGGCGTCGGGCTTCTATGTTATTGATTATGACGGTAGTTCAAACAAACCTATTACTTCAAGCTCTACACTCTATGGGGTCGTTGTGTCCGCTCAGAATAATGTTGCCACCAAGACTTTGACCTATACGCTAGCTCCCGATTTCTATGATAAAGCCGCAAATTTTGGCGTTAATATCAATTTTGGGACCAGGCCGCAACCCGGAGAGCCAAGAATATACAATGGGGAAAAGGCAAAGGTCACGGCCAATTTGTATGAGAGTGCTACACCTGTAGCCGCCCCAGAAAATCTTACCGCCGTGGGCGTGATAGCAGATCAATCGATTACCATTTACATAAGCATGTCATCTCCCTCCCAACTTCCGCTAGGTGCGTCGACGGGATTGATCAGCCTAAATATGAGCCATACTTATTCGGTTTATGGCGATGGATTTGGTAGCATATCCTATACGGCTGATTTGAGTAATTTTACAATCACAGCCAATGGAGAAACCAAGACATACGGACAATGGCTAGAAGATTGTGCAATTGCATCAAGCACTCCTCCTATCACTTTTTATTATGCAAACGGAGATCCTTTGGGTGATAATGGCGGTGGTCTTGCAACGATGCTTGCCGCTGCTGGTACCACGCAGATCAAATACGTCGCTACGGCAGACTTTATAACTTCAGGCGGCAAAGTGCCGGCACTCGATTTCAACAATAGCGTTGATCCTTCAAATAGAGGGCCTGAGGTGACATATCAGGGGCAATACAACAAGCGTGGTCCGGTAATAAATGCCGTGCAGTATGATTCGCAGACAGGCACTCGTCCATCTGCATTTGCGACGATAGAATGTGTGAACCGCTTAAACAATAAAATTACTGCCATTTCCACAAAACCTGTTTTTTACATAAATGGAGCAATAGGTGTTGAGTATCTGCAACCAAACTCCATCGCCTATAGGGAAGCATATGAAAATGATCCAACGGATGTTGACAATAAGGCGTATCTATATCTACAGACCTTATTTACAGTCGCTGCTAACAGTCCCAGAAATGCGGACCTCGCTGAAGGCCAACAGGACACCATTGAGCTAACCATACCGACTGGGGTTCATGTCACTCATATACGCCTTCCAAAGGCGAACATATCATCAAAATATACATCTGTCAGCTACAAAGGAACAACATACTATCCTGGTGATATCATTGATGTAGAAACTGCCAATAGTGGCGTGGCTGCAACTGGAACTGTTACATTGACAATCAACGAATTGCAGACTTTGCTGGGGCTTGGCGGTGGCTTAGGTGGTGCCCCGAATAATACTGAATACTATATTACGTTTTTTGGTTATACAGAAAGTTTGACATCAAGTAGCGTTCGATTTGATTTGGATTATGATACTACCAGCAAAAATGCGGTTGCAAAGGTGACGACTTCCGGTGCATATTATTGGGTATGCAATGGAGACCCCGGTGCCAACGCCACGGTTCACACTTATAATGGGGCTGGCAGTTATCCAAACTTCCCAACAGGTAGCTCAATAAACAAAGGCGACAGTATGTTCTTAATGGCAAATTTCTCAGTCGACAATAATGGAACGGGTGCGACGGCCTTTCTGAATCCCTTACAGTCAACCGGAGCGTTGCTCTTGAATCCCGTACTCTATTTTAGCGTTCCGCCGGGGCTGAACGTAAAGGATGTCACTTTGTCTAGCAGTGCTATTGATTCAAATGGAAATGCACTCAGCACAACTATGAAGGTGTTTGACGATGCGGGTGATTGGAGTGCAACTGGTGGCAAACTTGTGGAGGTGAAACTGACCGACGGTGACGGTGGTGATGTATATTTGGTCAATACTGGGCATTGGGCACGACTCGAGCTTGAAATACCCACGGACTACGATGAATCCTTATATGGAGCACAAATTATCGTACCTGCAACTGCCGCTTCATACACCACATGGGCATCAACTGACCAGTATATGGGTATTCGAGCAGGAGGTTATACTAGTGGCCGAACAATGAATTTGCCTATTGGAGCGGCGGCAACTAGCAACACTGCTACCTATTCAAATAGGTCAAGTCAAACGGTGAATATCTCCTCGCCCCCAATAGCATTTTCATCTTCATATACCAAAACGGTCGGCAATACTTACCGTTACTATACCGATGGAGATGCTCTGACCTATCCTGCAAAATATGCTCATGAGGAAAATGGTAGCTTCAAGTCATATATCAACTACAACTTTGATACGCCGTCCACAAACGCCAAGGTTTACTTCTTCATGCCAAAGCAGGGTAGCAGTGATAGTTGGAAGCCTCTATTGAGTGCACAGCCCACCTTGACCACAAATCTGGGCGCTAGCATATACAAACTATATTACACGATAGATGAAAGTGTCATTGGAAAATCAAGTGATAGCGCAGGCGAAGTCGATGTACCATGGACTGAATTTTCCATCGGTACAATTGATGAAGAAGTGTTCCCGCAAATCACGGGTTTCAAATATACGTTTACTGCGTTGAGCAAGGGCAATGCGTTTACACTTCTTATGCCCTACGCTACTCCTTCGGTTGTCGATTATCAGGAAACGGACTATGATGAAGTTGCCGTTGGCAGAGCACCTTACTGGTTTGCTAGCAATATAGCTGGCGAGGGCGGCAAAGCTGCGGTCAAGCTTTTGCAGTCAGGCATACCGTCGGTTAGGCAAGATGATGGCTCTCTGGGTGATACTGCTATGCCTTCTACTACGGCTGAGTTCCTATATCAATCCGATGTCTCTGCGCTGCCTGAATGGGACAAGGTCATCACCTATGACGACCGCACTTCCGGTATAGAAATCGACAGCATCAGTGTGGATTATACGCCGCAGGATAGTGGTATTTTGGGGCTTGGCGCCCTTGCGGCATCGCCTGAAAGTACGACGTTCAGCACGTTTGGGGTGCCAGCCGAGTATACGCCGAATGTCTCCGATGGCGTAAAGGGCTATGCTTCCGTGATTGACTTTGATTTTGGAAAGTCGGCAGCGGACTATGTCAATACTGACAAGCCCGGCACATATGTCATTACTTACAAAACAAAATCGGATCATGACACGCAGGTTGGCACAGCCACGCGCACCATCAAGATTACTAAGGTTCTGACGACTCTAGGCTCAATTGATGGCGCGGCGACGATATACCGAGATGATTCGGCGAAAGATGTGAGCAATTACTCCACATTTGAGCAGTTCTATAGAAGTAAAGTGAAGTTCACAGACACTGGCGTTTCGGGCGGAACGGTCGATGCGCTCGGTGCACAGAAGGCAAACGTCAAGCTCGTGTCGATCAAAAATGAGGATGTCGGCGATAATGTGGCTGTCGCGAAAGTCGAGTCAATCGTGATGACGCCCGGTGTCTATGTTCTCACATATAGCTATGATGATGGTTATGGTAATGTGATTGAGGATGTCGTGAGGGTGACGGTTTTGTCCCATTCGCTCTCTGTGAAGGCGTCAAACGTGAACAGCGTTTACAACGGTGAAAAGTATGGGCTGAACAGCAAGACTTTCATTTCGACGAACAATAGTAGCAAGGTGACTAAGGGGACTACGACATACGTATATGGCACTTCGGCGGGCGGGCCGTTCAGCGTCATGCCGCCGGAGTATTCGGAGGCCGGCACCTATCCTGTTTGGGTGAAAGCCATCAATGATTACTATTACGATAGTCCTGCTGTCGAAGGCACTGTGACCATCGCTAAGAGACCCATCACGGTCAAGCCTGTCGATCGGTCTAAAGTGTATGACGGGACGGCTCTGACGCATACGGATGTTGAAATTGTTTCGGGCACGCTTGTGAGTGGACACAGCCTTGATGCCAGTAATGCTTCCTTTGCGGGTTCTATTACGGAGGTTGGCACGGCTACGGGCACGGTGTCCGGAATTGAAATCATCGGTGGTAATACGAGCAATTATGCTATTGCTTATGCGGAAGGAAACCTTGAGGTTACGGCCGCTTCTGAGCCACCGGTTGATCCTATTATTGACCCACCGATTGTGGATCCTATCGTTGATCCTATTGTCGATCCACCGGTGATAGACCCGCCTGTTGACGAGCCAGTTGTTGACCCGCCGGTTGTCAATCCGCCTGTCGTGACGCCTACCGTCGGTGAGGTTGATGCTACTGTATTTGCGGGCTTTACCGCTGAGGATTCGGCAAGACTTGAAGCTCAGACGGGCAACATCTTCAGCGATTTGGCAAACGGCAATGTGCCTCTGGGCGGATTTGCCGCCAAGGGTGCGTGGAGTCTGGTGTCGCTACTATTTTCGATTGTAGCGGTGGTCATCTCGATATTGCTGGTCGTCGGTTCAATCATGAAAAAGAGGCGTGAGGATGACGAGTATGAGGATAGTTATAAGGATGAGGAGCAGCAGAGGAGCGGCAAGCTGTTCAAATTGCTGACCGTCATAGCTGGTGTGCTGACACCTATCGTTTGGTTGTTACTCGATAGTCTCAATCAGCCGATGGTCTGGATCAATCAGTGGACGCTTTTCGTCGGCATCGCGTTCATCGTGCACATCGTCCTGCTCGTATTTTACAAAGCGAGAAAGCATGACAATGATAGTGCAGACGAGAGAGGTGAAGCCGTGGCATAACTCCCCTTGTGTAAATTCTTTTTATCATGTTACAATATCTATTGCTTGGAAAATTCAAAGGTACGTTGATTGGAGAATGGTTATGCCTATTAGAGAAACGGTCTTTATTGTTGATGACGATCCAATCGTCTTGAAGGTGGCGCGCAATGCGTTGATGGCGCAGTTTGATGTGATCACCATTCCCGATTCGCGCAAGCTGTTTGCCTTGCTGGAAAAGACGAAACCCCAGCTGATTTTGCTGGACATTCTGCTCGACGAGGACGAGGACGGCTATGCTGTGCTGAAGAAACTCAAGGAGCAGGAGGACACAAAGGAGATTCCGGTCATATTCCTGACCTCGCTCTCCGCCGTTGACGATGAGATGAAGGGGCTCACCATCGGAGCCGTTGATTATGTGGCAAAGCCTTTTGTGCCGCAGGTTCTGCAGAAGCGCGTGGAATTGCATATGCAGTTGAGCCGGCAGCAAAACGAGCTCAACGCCTTCAATGAAAATCTCGTGCAGATGGTGCAGGACAAGACGCAGGATTTGAGACATCTTCAGGAATCCCTGCTCATGGCGATAAGCAACGTGGTTGAATTCAGGGACGATATCACCGGTGGGCACATCAACAGGACGGAGAGGCTGCTTCGGGTCATACTCGAGACGGCGCAGGAACGTCAGGTCTATATGGACGAAATCAGCACTTGGGATACCGAGCTCATCTTGCGCTCTTCCCTGCTTCACGATGTTGGTAAGATTCACATTCCCGACGCCGTGCTACTCAAGCCAGGGAAACTGGATTTCAACGAATTTGAGATAATGAAAACACACGCGGAAAAAGGCGGTGAGTTGATAGAGAAATTGCAACGCGATTGCGGCGACAGTTGGTTTTTGTCCAAGGCAAAGGTGCTTGCGGTAAGCCACCATGAAAAATGGGACGGCTCGGGCTATCCCTACGGATTGGCCGGACAGGATATTCCGCTTCCCGGCAGACTCATGGCGTTTGCCGATGTCTACGATGCTCTCATATCAAAGCGGCCTTACAAGGAGCCGTTTACCCACGAGGAGGCGCTCAAAATCATTTCGGACGTCTATGACACTCAGTTCGACCCTGCGCTTAGGGAAGTTTTCTTCTCGGCGGCGGATCGATTCAATGCTGAGCGAAGTGCCGGCGTCATCTGATGATGGAGCTCAATCCCCCAAAGAGGGTCCCGTCGCAAAAAATCTTCAATCGGGTTATCGCCCTTAGCTTCGTTGCCATCATAGCCATGGCGACCACTGTGTTTTTCATATTTCAGAGCATGTCAACGCAATTCCAGCAGATCACCGAGGAGCAATACGACACTTCCCTGAACTTTATTTACAAAGAAACTCTTACCGATACCCTGAAGTATATCAATCAGGTCATGCCAGTAATGCAGGACACTCAGAAGCTCAAAGACGAGTCAAAGACGGATTGGTTTTGGGAACAGACAGATGAACTTGTGGCGCTGAAGGAAACTTTCGGATATGCCTATATCTACTATATTGAGCGACAATCGGACGGAGGCTACATCTTTTTGATGTCGGCCGATTTGTTGGAAGATAAAAATCCCGAGCAGCTTCTGGGGCCGGTATGGCAAGGCGACACCCCTGGATTCATCGAGAAAGCATGGCAGACAGGTGAAATCACCTATTCCGAGCAGCCCACCGTCAACGAATGGGGTAGCCTCATATCGGCGGCGATGCCCATCAAAAATGGCGATGAGGTGGTGGGAGTCTTGGGCGTAGACTACGATGTTTCATTCCTGAATTCCTTCGACAAGCAGAAAGACAAAATTGCGGGCAATCTCGATTCTGCCAACAGAACTCTGCTCATATCCTTAACGGTTCTCTGTGCGTTGGCGATAGCTATCATGTTCTACCTGCTGCGCATAGCCAGAAGGACGCAGCTCGTATCCAACGAAGACCTCGAATCGAACAAGATTTTCAGCCTGATGACGGATGCCTCACCGCTCGCCAGTGCATGGTTTGATGAGGAATACAATATCATCATGTGCAATCAGGCGGCAATGAAGCTATACGGATATACGGACAAGGAGGAGTTGCTTAAGGATTTCTTCTCGCTTACGCCGGCCCATCAGCCGAACGGCGAAAACAGCGATAAGAAGTACGAGCAATACATAGCAAAAGCGGAGAGCGAGGGCGAATGTTCCTTTGAGTTTGTCCGCCTGAGCAAGCAGAAGGAAGAGATTCCGTGTCTGATCACGCTCACCAGAGTTGACTGGAACAATTCCCACAGGGTAGTCGCCTACACGCGCGACCTCAGAGCTGAGAAAGCACATTTGGCAGAAATGGCAAGAGCCCATGCCGACCTTGAAATGGCCTTGATCAAGGCGGAGGAAAGCACGAGGGCAAAGTCCGATTTCCTTGCACGAATGAGCCATGAAATTCGGACACCCATGAACTCCATTATCGGCGTATCGGAGCTCATGCTCAGGAGGGATTACTCACAAGAGGTCATCGACTACATGACCATCATCTCCCAAAGCGGCAGGAATTTGCTGGCGATTATCAACAACATTCTGGATTATTCCAAAATCGAATCGGGTCAGTATCAGATTGTACCCGTGAGCTACGATGTCCCGTCCATTTTGTTCGACGTAGTGAATATGACGCGGGCGAGGCTGCTCGGCTCCGACCTGACTTTTGTCGTGAACGTCGATAGCAAGATACCATATTTTTTGATCGGGGACGCCCAGCATATCAGGCAGATTTTGCTGAACCTTCTGGGCAATGCGGCCAAATACACGAGAGTGGGCTCCATCGAATTCAATGTGATCTTAGATGAAATGACGGACGATACCGCCAAGATCATTTTTCAGGTCAAAGACACCGGCGTCGGCATCAAAGATGATGATATGGAGAAGCTCTTTGAGGTGTTCACGCGCCTCGATGCCGTGGAGCAGTCGCACATCGAAGGCTCGGGACTCGGACTTTCGATAGCGGGTGCGCTGGCCAATGCTATGGACGGCAAAATCGAGGTCGAGAGCACGTACGGGGAGGGCTCAACATTTGCTTTCACCGTGGAGCAGAAGATCGACAAATACAGTGAAATAGCGAGCGTGGAGGACGCCAAAAAGTATCATGTCTTGCTTTTCGACGAGAATGTGAGCAGCGGCCTGTCCATTCAGTTGGCCTTGGACAATCTGGGCGTCAGCAACATTCGCACCTTCAATATCGATGATTTCTTCCTTGAATTGAGCACCGACAAATACGACTTTGCCTTCCTTTCGATCAACCACAAGATAAGTAATGACAAGAGGCTCGCGGGCAAAAAAGGCGTTACGGAGCTCATCGGTATAGCCGAGCTTGACGACACCGCGCCATACGATCTGGACATCAGGTTTGTGCAGAGGCCCCTTTACTGTACCGTGATTGCCGACATTTTGAACGGCGATCCGTACGATTCCGAAAGCAGTTTTTCCAAGCAGGACAACAGCGATTTGCTCTCCGCACCCGAGGCCCACGTTCTGATTGTCGATGACATGTATACAAATCTTCGAGTAACTAAAGAGCTTATGATACTGTACGATATGAAGGTGGACATAGCCGAGAGTGGAAGGGAAGCCATCAAGTTGGTGAAGCAAAACCAATACGACATCGTCTTCATGGACCATATGATGCCCGAGATGGACGGCGTTGAGGCGACGAGCCTGATTCGGGGGCTTGACTCGCCCGACGAACGCTATGAGAAATTGCCCATCATTGCACTGACCGCAAATGCTCTGACGGGCAGCAGAGAATTCTTCTTGGACAATAAGATGAATGACTTTTTGGCAAAACCCATTGAGATGAGTAAGCTGACGAGGATCCTTGAGAAATGGCTCGACCCCGAAAAGCAGCACGCGCAGAAGCGGGTGATAAGGGAAACGCAGGAATCCGAACTGCCGGATTTGGGCGATGTCGATACCAAGGTCGGGCTCCGCAACGTGGGTGGTTCAATACCGGCGTACATAGACATCGTGGAAGACTTTTGCCGAGGCGCGCAGGATCGCGCAGACGATGTGAAGACGAGTCTTGAGAACGGCGACATCAAACGCTACAGGGTACTCGTGCACGCGCTCAAGGGTGCGACCAGAAGCATAGGCGCGCAGCAGTTCGCCTTCTATGCTGAGACGATGGAGAACGCTGCGAAGGACGAGGATCTCGACGCCATGCATGCTCACACCGCTGGCCTGCTGCTGTCGCTCGAGCATCTCGTTTCGGATATAGAGGACGGGATCGCCAAGTATAGGGACGGTGAGGACATAGCAGATGGTACCGACGCCATTCGCAACAATCTGATTGCACTCAGACAGGCTCTTCTCGACGAAGACATTCAGAAGATCAATGAACTCCTGCTAACTTTTTCCGGTTTGGTGAAGAGTGCAAACGATGCTCGCTTGGTCGCGGCTATCGAAGATGACATACTGATGATGGACTACGAAATAGCGATAGATAAAATCGACGAGGCACTGAAGTAAGTATAAAGTAGGCATATTCCGTATGCTGAAAATTTTCGGTAGACAAGCAGGGTCATCTTTAATATAATGACAAGGTATGACGCTTCGGGAAATCGGAGTTGCCAACGTAAGTATTGTTAATTGTTTTTACTGTTAGGTAAAGAGGAGTAATGAAATGGCTAAAGCAAAATTTGAAAGAAACAAGCCGCACGTAAATATCGGGACGATAGGACATATCGATCACGGTAAGACAACACTTACAGCGGCAATCACGAAGACCCTATT
>JAISKC010000002.1 GCA_031261345.1 Eubacteriales Family XIII. Incertae Sedis bacterium
TCGCCTACCGGACGGCAACAGCGCCGTTTTTGACGGTTCCGCCATCGTTTCCTTCCCCTTGCACGAGACTGAGGTTGGAGAGTTTGGCAACGCCGTCTTGCACACCATAGGCACGGATAGTTATCGTCGCCACAGCAATGGCGTCACCGCAGATGGACTGCATACGATTGAAGTTACCAGCTTCTCTCCCTTCGCACTGATCAGACTCGACGGGCCGGACGTGTCGCTCCCCGACAATCCTGACAAGCCGGACGTGCCGCTCCCCGACAATCCTGACGAGCCGGACGTGTCGCTCCCCGACAATCCTGACAAGTCGGACGTGTTGCACCCCGACAATCCTGTCGGGCCGGACGTGTCGCTCCCCGACAATCCTGACGGGCAGAAGTCACCAAATACAGGCGACACCGGCAATGTGCTGACTTGGTGGATTGTTCTCGCCTGCGCCCTACTCAGCATGCTCAGCGCGTTTGTTTGGAGGAAGTTTTCATGCCCGCTGTCATTGCGAGGAAGCGTCAGCGATCGAAGCAATCCATTATAAAAAGGGAGATGTTTATTAATGAAAACTTTGAAAACTTCGCCGTGCCGGAAGTGGCTCGCAATAGTGCTGATTGCCACGATGCTGTTTGCGTTCACCTCCTGTGATTCGGGTTCTCAGCTCACAGGCGAGCAGAAAGACGCGTCTGCGGACACCGAAAAAACCAACGAAGAGGTCTATGCCCTATTGGACTTTGACGACAAGCAGGAGTTTGAGTTTGCCGAAAAGGGCTTGCTCGCTGCCCCAAAAGCACTGGAAATTTTGGACGACAGTGGCAAATTGATTTAGAGTCAAGAGGCATTTGCCTTTACAGAAGATGCCGATGCGCCGGCCACCGCAAATCCTAGCCTGTGGCGACATACCCGGCTCAATCACAATTATGGGCTGTTCGAGGTGATGGACGGCATATATCAGGTTCGCGGTTACGACCTGAGCAACATCACCCGCGAAAGAGCTGAGGGAAGGAACGCCCACCGCCGGAATTTCCTCGGGCAATAGTGGCGATATGCTCAGGTCACTGGAGCCGACCATGGTCTTTGATTATATGGGCATCCACTTGGATTCAAACAAGGCGCAGGATCTGAATTTGCGCATCCTCGTGAAAGTACAGGGCGATGAGGATTATTTGCTCACCGTCAAATCCGGCGTGCTACTCTACCAAGTTGCTGCCGGCGGCGACGCGGATATCACAATCACCTTGCCAAAACCGGCAGTGGCACTTCTGCTTTCGGAAGATTCACTTGAAAATGAGACAGTAAAAATTGCGGGCGATGTGGCGAAGCTGAAAAAACTGTACAGCTATATGGTAGATTTCGACCCCTACTTCAATATCATCGAGCCGTAAAACGATTCGAAGCGTGGAAGAAGAAGGTAGAATAAATTGCCAAACGCTTAAAATATTATCTCGTTTGGCGAAGTATTTATTTTTGATGGCGTGCAAATATATTAATATTCAGCCATTTTTGACTTATCAAATATTATATGACATAATTAACATAATAAATAAGTTGCCAAACGCACGAAAATAATGCTCGTTTGGCGAGTTATTTATTATCTTAGTATATCGTCCGATAGGAGTATAAAATGAAAATCATTGGAAGAGATAAAGAGAAAAAGCTACTGAAACAGTGCATGCAATCGGGTGAGCCTGAGTTTATTACCGTTTATGGTCGACGCAGAGTTGGTAAGACATATTTGATAAATGAATTTTTTGATGAAGACTTTGCCTTCAGCGTGACCGGACTTGCCGGTGAAGATAAGGCAGCACAATTGAAAAACTTTTGCGCTAGTATAAAAAAATATAGTGGCAACGAATTGGATGTCGATAATTGGTACGATGCCTTTGAAGCTTTAATCACTATGCTTGAAAAATCTCGAGTGAGCGGGAGAAAAATAATTTTTATTGATGAACTCCCATGGCTTGATACAAGAAAATCAGGGTTTCTCTCGGCACTTGAACATTTCTGGAACGGATGGGCGAATTCCAACCGAGATATATTATTGATTGTTTGTGGTTCAGCCACCTCATGGATGATAAACAAACTAATCCGAAATAGAGGAGGCTTGCATAATAGGGTTACTCGCAGAATGCGAATCAATCCCTTTACACTGGTGGAAACTGAGGAGTATCTGATTTACAAAAATATCAACGTGCCTCGTATTGATATTGCACAGGCGTATATGGTATTCGGCGGAATTCCGTTTTATCTCAAACAATTAGAACAGGGAAAGAGTATTGCACAAAATATAGATAGGCTATGTTTTGAAAAGGATTCTTTCATGCTCGACGAATTTTCTGTACTCTTCAAATCTCTTTTTAGAAATTCAGAAAAGCATTTAAAAGTCCTCACAGCACTTGGGTCTAAAAAAAATGGACTGCTACGCGAGGATATTCTCGACTTAACCGGACTAAAATCCGGAGGTGGAGTTACTGCGGTATTGGATGAACTAGAACAGTGCGGGTTTATTGAAGCAACCAATGATTATTCCGGAAAAAGCGGACGATACGTCTATCAACTGACAGATTTCTTCACTGCATTCTATCTGAAATTTATGAAGAAAAACAAGCAACTTGATACAGGATACTGGTCAAAGACGATTGGCAGTGGTACATACTATGCATGGGCCGGTCCGACTTTTGAAAAGCTATGTCGCGTTCATATTGATAAAATTAAAAATAAGCTCAGTATCGGAGGTATATTAGCGACCCCATATGCATGGGCGAAAGCCGGGAAGGAAGGTGTAAAAGGGGCGCAAATAGATTTATTAATTGACCGGAATGATAACATAATCAATATTTGTGAATGCAAATTTGTTAATGATGAGTTTGTTATTGATAAAGATTATGATGAAGCACTTCGAAACAAAATCGGCGTTTTCGTTCGTGAAGTAAAAACCAGAAAGACTCCTCATATTACAATGATAACCACATATGGTGTCAAACAAAACAAGTATTCCGGGATTGTCCAGTCTGAAGTCATACTTGAAGATTTATTTTAACCAGTGTTTCAGTTCAATTGATTGGAATGAATGCGCAACTCGGAAGTGATATAATTTATTTAGGTTGTCTTTTTCGGAAATCACAGAATGAGCAAAGGTTGTTCTTTTATCATATTTCTTGTGAGTAAGTTGCAGCAACAAACTAACAAACCAATTTACAAAGAAATTATGAGATGGAGGTACAACAATGAACAATGAAACAACAGTAAGAACAGGAATAGGCACTCACGCAAGAATTCTGATAGCAATCGCATTGTGCGTGGCAGTGGTTCTTGCCATATCCGTCACGTCGGGCGTATTTGCCGCAGACGATGACGGTGCTGATGATGCGATTCGGATTGTGGCAAACGATGAATTTGAAGGTTCGAGCCTTTCAGTCAGAGCATCGGTTGACGGGATTGAATACTCTGTAGACGGCGACAAGACATGGACAACTGAAGTTCCCGAAGGTGTTACCGTTACAGACGAATCAGGATTCAACACCAGTAAAAGCATCTAATCAAAAATAGAAAAATTAAATGTGGCATTACAGCCTTCCCAGACGGAATATTCGTAAGGGGAGGCTGCAATGTCGCAAAGACTAAGTTCAAATGAGAATATTAATGATTGAAGATGAAAAATATATTGCTCGTGCCGTTGCGGAGGTGCTCAAGAAGTCACATTATACGGTTGATCTGGCTTATGACGGAGAGTATGGACTTGAATGTTCCACAATGGAGATATACGACGCCGTCATTCTTGATATCATGCTGCCCAAACGGGACGGCCTTTCCGTACTCCGCGAAATGCGCAAGCAAGGAATTAAAACGCCGGTCCTGTTACTCACGGCGCGCGGCGAGGTGGAAGACCGTGTGCAGGGGCTGGATTTGGGCGCGGATGATTACCTTGCAAAACCATTCCATACGGATGAACTGCTCGCCCGTCTGCGTGCAATATGCAGGAGAAAAGTAAATGAGGATTACGACGGGTTGATTTCATTTTCCGACATCAAACTTTCGCCGCACACGCTCATGCTCAAATATGACGGCGGAGAAGTCAGCCTCACATTAAAGGAAACGCAAATACTCGAAATCTTAATGAACAATGTCAATCGGATTGTTACGAAAGGCTCCATTATCGAAAAAGTTTGGGGGTATGATACGGATGTGGAGGACAATCATGTGGAGTCACACATCTCATTGCTTCGCAAAAAGATGTCCGGCGCGGGCACGGCGGCAAGAATTCGGACGATTCGGGGTGCCGGGTATACGTTGATTTCAGGAGAGGACGGTTCCTGATATGTTCACAAAACTGAGACGGAAGTTTTTGCTTCTCAATATGGGGATTACGTCGTCCGTCATGGTCGCCGCATTCGTTGCAATATTCCTGATGACTTACAGCAATATTCAGGCGGAAAACGAAGCGAAATTGCATGAGCTATCGGCGACGGTAATAATCAAATCCGGTGCGGATGACAACAACGGGCAGACAGAACAGACCAGAATTAAGATGAATTATTCCCCGTCATTTGTCGTTACCGTTGACAAAAAAGGAGAGATTCTTGGGATTGAATCCGTCCTTGACTTAGACGAGAACGATTATGCCGATGCAGTCAGTGAGGCATTGAAAAAGGAGGAACGCTCGAAGATTGAGCTTAGCGGAAGGACTT
>JAISKC010000025.1 GCA_031261345.1 Eubacteriales Family XIII. Incertae Sedis bacterium
CCTAACGGAAGCGACCTCGATGGATTTTCTCGCATAGGATACACGTTTTCTGGGTGGGCAACTACATCAGCCGGTCCCGTTGATAGCTCCTATTCATCAGGTAATTCTGGCAAGCTTCCAAATTCACTTACTCTGTATGCTGTCTGGAAACCTATCAACTATACGGTGAAGTATTTGCCTGGCACGCATGGGACATTTGCTGAGCAGATTACTGGCGGTCTACATTACTCGGATCTCACACCTGCAGCACCAGAGGCCAGTGGCGAGGCCGGTTGGCAGTTTGATGTTTGGGACAAGACCATCGCCTCTAAGGTAACGGGAAATGCTACCTATACGGCTGTTTGGAAACCTATTGTTTATACGGTGAAATATTTGCCTGGTACACATGGATCATTTGCCGAACAGGTTACTGGTGGTCTTCATTACTCGGACCTTACACCTGCGGCACCAAAGACCAGTAGTGAGGCCGGTTGGCAGTTCGAGGGTTGGGATAAGACTATCGCCTCTAAGGTAACTGGAAACGCTACCTATACGGCACTTTGGAGCGAGATTCCCGTTGAGTCGCCAATTGTCAATCCACCGCGTCCGCCACGTCCACCTGTTGTCATTACTCCCGATCCCGAACCTGTGGTTGAGGATATTGCCGAGCCTATAGAGCCGGAAGTTCCTGCACCTGCGCCCACTATCACGAAGGAAAGTGTTGATGTGCGACTTGCAAATCAGACGGGCAATCCGATACTCGATTTGATCAACGGGAATGTGCCTCTTGGTGGGTTCGCTTCCAAGGGTGCTTGGAGTTTGCTCAGTCTGCTTATGTCGCTTGTGGCTGTAGTTGTCTCGGTATTGCTTGTCGTTGGAATTTTCATGCGGCGTAGGGAAGATGACGATGAAGAGGCAGAGAGATTTGATGAGGACAGCGAAGAGGACGATAGGCGTAGGCGCGGAAAGATTCTGAAGACGCTTACTATCATCGTTGGTATTCTGACACCCATCGTTTGGCTTATTCTTGACAATCTCAATCAGCCGATGGTTTGGATTAACAACTGGACTGTCTTTGTAGGCATTACTTTCATAGTCCATATAATTCTTTTGATAGTTTACAAACTCAGAAAGGGAAATGAGGAGCAAGAGGAGGAGGACAACGCAGAGGTCGCGTAGGGCGTTCACGGGCAAGGACTGGATTGCGGGTCAAGCCCGCAATGACAGTAGACAGCCGCAATGACAGTAGATATTTGCTTGCAATTTTCGGATTGGCTGATATAATTTGTATTACAAGGGCGGTCGTCTCTGTAGGACGGCACACCCCGTATAGTTTTTAGGACTGTAGAGATGGCCGTTCTATATGAGCGGCTATTTCTTATGGGTCAAGTAAACGATATACAATCTCACACAATCAATAGCAATTTGAATCATTTGTACTGCAACTTGCAATATAATGTTTTTCATAAGCTTCACCTTTTCCTCTCGGATAGGGTGTGCTTCCGCCCTTGCATGGTATAATATACCATTGATAGAAAATAATAGCAAGCACATTTTCAAAATTAATTAAAAAAAGGTAGGGGACAGGTCCGCTGTCTTACTTTTTCCCAGAAAACAGGACAGCGGACCTGTCCCCTATCTTTGTTGGCATTATTTCACTACATTAAGTATATAAAGCGTGATAAAATATTTGGGTATGGACTTTTATTGTTGTTACTTGGAGATTGTGTACTTATGAACAGTGTTAAATTTAAGAATGTGCTTTATGATGTTCGGGAGGCTACTGACATTCGGGATATGCTGCTCTACGGGGCAGAGGCCTATGGGGAGCAGGCGGCCTATCTGGTGAAAAACAAGCCGGGCGGGGTCTATGAGCCCATCTCTTACAGCAGGGTCAAGAGTGATATGAACGCCATCGGGACGGCACTTCTCAGCGAGGGATTTGGCGGGCAGAAGATTGCCGTGATTGGCGAGAACCGCTACGAATGGGCCGTCACATATTTTGCGGTCGTCTGCGGCGTCGGCGTCATCGTGCCCATCGACAGGGAGCTGAAGGCGGCGGACATCGCCAGCACCATAGATAAGAGCGACGTTACCGCGATAGTATATTCCGGCAAGGTTGAGAAGATTGTTCTTGAAGCGATTGGCATTTCCAGAAGCAAGCCGCTCGCTATTTCTATGGACGCGGCTGAGGACGACAGCGAAAGGCGCTCGCTGAAAAAACTCATCGAGAAGGGGCTGACCTTGCAGGGCGATGGCGACAAAAGCTACACGAGTGCGGAGATTGACCCTGACGCTATGACGGCATTGCTCTGGACCTCCGGCACGATGGGTGCGGCCAAAGGCGTCATGCTCACACATAGAAACATTACTGCGAACGTCGTCAACATGTCCAAATACGTGAACGTCCGAGGCTGGACGGCTCTGTCGGTGCTTCCGATGCACCACACCTACGAGTTCACCTGCCTCATCTTCACGGCGTATTATCAAGGCTGCACCGTGGCGATATGTGAGGGTCTCAAATATATTACTAAGAATTTGGCGGAATGTCAGGCGAACGTTGTGGTTGCTGTGCCGCTCCTCTTGGAGAAAATGCACGGCCGCATCTGGAAGACCATCGAGCAGTCCGGCAGGGGCAAGACGGTCAAGGCCGCTGTGGCGGTAACGAAGAAGGTCAAGAAGCAGGACAAGATGAAGAAGAAAATTTTCAAGGCTGTCCATGAGGCGCTCGGGGGGCATATGGAGCTGCTGATCAGCGGCGGCGCGGCTATCGATCCGCTCGTGATAGAGGACTTCAACGCGATGGGTATCACGATGATGCAGGGCTACGGCATGACGGAAAACAGCCCGATTCTCTGCGTGAATAAGGATAGATATTTCAAGGCTGCTTCGGCCGGTCTGCCTATGCCTGGGACGGAGGTCTCTATCATGGAGCCTGACGAGGAGGGCGTTGGCGAGATTGCCTGCAAGGGACCTTCGGTAATGCTCGGCTATTACAAGAATGATGAGGAAACTGCGAATGTCCTGCGTGACGGGTGGCTTTACACGGGGGATTATGGCTATTTCGACGACGATGGTTTTCTGTTCATTACTGGGCGGAAAAAGAACGTTATAGTAACGAAGAACGGCAAGAACATCTACCCCGAGGAGGTCGAATATTTCCTCGGCACGTCGCCGTTCATCGAGGAGGTGGTCGTCTGGGGCAAGGACGATCCTGCGAGCGGGGATCTGGCAATTTGCGCGGATATTTTCCCTGCTTATGACGAGATAGCGGAGGTGGAGCCGACCGCGGACGTTCGGGCGCTCATTGACAGGGAGGTCGATAAGGCGAACGCGAAGATGCCTCCGTTCAAGCGCGTGAAGCGTTTTGACATACGGGAAGAGGAGTTTGCAAAGACTACGACGCAGAAGATAAAACGGCATGAGGTCAAGCACGAGGAATAAACGGGCGATGTAGAAAGGAGCACGGAATGGCACAGAAGGAATTACTGGCGCAGGAAGATTATCAAAAGATATATGAGCGTGATGAGAAGAGGGCGCAGGAACTCTACGAATTTTTGCAGAGTTCGACTGACAAATTCATGCGTTACAAGAACATTCGACCTTGCGTGAATGTCAAGGAAATGTTTGAATCCAGCGCGAAGCAGTGGCCCGATCGGCCGGCGTTTTTGGAGAAGCCCAGCCACAAGGAGCCCTATAAGGTGTTCACATATGCAGACGCTCTTGCGAGGATTCAGGCACTCGGGACGGCCTTGCACGCGCACGGGCTCAGGGGTGAGAACATCGCGGTAATGGGCGACAACGGCTACGCGTGGGCGACTTCCTACCTTGCAATCTGCGGAACGGGCGTGGTTGTGCCGCTCGACAAGGAGCTGACCAAAGACGAGATTGTCGAGCTCATCAATATCGGAGATGTGCGCGGCATACTCTACACGAAAAAGTTTGCGGAGGAGATGGCCGTAGTGAAGGCGGAGGCGAAGACGGAAATTTCTTTGTTTGCAAATCTTGATGCCGCGGAAGAAGACCTTTTGGACTTTGAGGTGAGCGTGAATGTGCTTTTGGCCGAGGGGCAGAAACTTCTCGATGAAGGCGACAGGTCTTATCTCGATGCTCAGATTGACGCGGAGGCTCTCGGCTTCCTACTCTTCACTTCCGGCACTACGGGATTTGCGAAGGGCGTCATGCTCAGCCAGAAAAATATTTGTGCCGAGACGATGATACCGACGAACGTCATGGGCATCGTTCCCGAGGATGTTTTCTTCTCGGTTCTGCCGCTCCACCATACCTATGAAGGCACCTGCGGTTTTCTCATTCCGCTTGCACAGGGTGCGTCGATCGCTTACTGCGAAGGTCTAAGATACATCGTTGACAACCTCGCTGAGGCGCGCCCGACCGTATTCTTGGGAGTGCCTTTACTCTTTGAAAACCTATATGGAAAAATTTGGCAAAATGTCAGGAAGCAGGGCAAGGAAAGCCTGCTGAAAACCGTCATGAAGATCAACAATGTTACAAAAAAAATCGGCATTGACCTCGGCGGTATTTTCTATAAGGATATACTGGCTCTGTTCGGCGGGCGTATGAGAATTTTGATTGCTGGCGGCGCGGCTATCGATCCCGCGGTACTCGCTGGGTTGAAGAGCTTTGGACTCAGTGCGGTTCAGGGCTATGGCCTCACGGAGTGTTCGCCTATCTGCGCGCTCAATCCACTGATCGGCGGCAAGGACGCATCGGCGGGCTATCTCGTGCCTGGCTTTGAGGGCAAAATCATTGAGGCTGATCCCGAAACCGGCATTGGCGAGATATGTATTCGCGGGCAGAATGTCATGATGGGGTATTACAAGAATGAGGAAGCTACGGCTGAGGCTCTTCAGGACGGCTGGTTCCACACGGGCGATTATGGCTACATCGATGATGAGAATTTCATCTTCATTACTGGGCGGAAAAAGAACGTCATCATCACGAAAAACGGCAAGAATGTGTATCCCGAGGAGCTCGAATACCTGATAGCCCGCTCGCCTTTGGTCGGCGAGCTGATGGTTTGGGAGGCGGACAGCGGTCGCAACGAGGACACGGTCATCGCCGTAACAATTCTGCCAAACGAGGAATCCGTGGCGGAGCAGCTCGGCGAAGATTGGAGCGAAGAGGAGCTCGGAGCCTTGCTGCTCGCGGAAGTCGAGAAGATGAACAGAGAAGTTCCGATATTCAAAAAGGTTCGCAAGGTGTTCCTCAGGAGAGATCCGTTCGACATCACTACATCGAAGAAGATCCGCCGGTTTGTGCCCGAAAACAAGGAAGGCAGGGAGCTTTAGAGGCGGGGCTCCATTTGCTTGGCTACCGGAAATACT
This sequence comes from Eubacteriales Family XIII. Incertae Sedis bacterium, assembly GCA_031261345.1. Classification (GTDB taxonomy): domain Bacteria; phylum Bacillota; class Clostridia; order Peptostreptococcales; family Anaerovoracaceae; genus JAISKC01. The sequence goes on from JAISKC010000025.1 coordinate 5,325, forward strand.
GCTACGGATATCGCTACGCAACCTACCAGCTGAATCATGTTGAAGGGGGCGGCTGCTATCGCTTGGCCGGGGCTGAAGAAGAAATATTCGAAGATGAAGTAACCGGCTACCATGATGATGCCGGCCACGGTGTTGCCGATGAGGTAGCAGGGTAGGGTTTTGCTCCTTGCGTGAATTGTTCCGGCGGCCAGTCCCATTGCACCTTTGATGATGAAGGTCGGGAGCATGTAGGCCACGTAACCGGAGGACAGGTCGGCGAGACTGCTGCCTAGTGCGGCGGCTACGGCAGTCAAGGGGCCGCCGAGGATGTATGCCGCGAGATAAATCATGACGTCGCCGATGTTGAGATAGCCGCTGCCCGCGAAGGGTAGGGGTATCCTGACGAGAAAGGTGATGACAAAAATAAGGGCGGCGAACATCGCCGTTATCACTAGTTTCTTTGTTTTTTCTTTGTTGTTTTGCATTTTATTCTTTCCTCCATGTTCTTTACTTATTCTATGCCAAACTGGTATGATGTAAATGTTCAGTTTGTAGGTTTTTGACCATGCCAGATTGCGAGGGAAAATGAGGGAAGATGATTACACCGATTTTGAGACGTGGGGGCAGCGAGCCGCTATACGAGCAGATTTATGCCTATATTAAGGAGGAAATTGAGGGAGGGCGGTTGGCGAGCGGTGAGCGGCTGCCTTCGAAGCGAAAACTTGCTACTCACTTGAACATTAGTCAGAATACAGTTGAGAATGCTTATGCTCAGCTTGTGGCGGAGGGTTATGTTGATAGTATGCCGAAACGTGGGTATTTCATTGGCTTGGTTGAACCTGTTTCTGGCGGTATCAGTGAAAATTCCCGTATTACTCGAACAATTCACAAAAAAACGGGGGGGCAAAATGTGAAATTTGCGAATGAATCGGGACGTTCAGCGGGAATTGGGGGGCTGGTGTCTGGTTTTGAGATTTTTGACATGAAGACGAATACTGTGGACGCGGAGCACTTTCCTTATGCTACTTGGAACCGGCTTATGCGCGAGAATATCAAGGCCGGAGGGCAGGGGCTGCTCGAGCAGAGTTTTCCGCAGGGAAACGAGAGGCTCAGGGGGGAGATTGTCAGGTATCTTCGCGAATATCGAGCTATAGATGTGCACCCTGAGCAGATCATACTTGGAGCTGGTATGGAGCATCTCCTCGGCTTGGTTGTGGATCTGTTTCCGGATGCAACCTTCGCTTATGAAAACCCGGGCTATCACAAGGTTTCGGCGGTGCTCGAAACTCGTGGCGTCAAAGCTCATCCGATACCTGTTGATGAGTCCGGATTGAGTGCCGGCGCTCTGCGCGAAAGTGGGGCGGATATCTCTTTTATCACGCCGGCCTGCCATTTTCCGCTGGGGGTAACTATGAGCTTCCCGCGGCGGCAACAGATTCTTTCGTGGGTGCATGAAAACCCGAATAGCTATATCATTGAGGACGATTATGGCAGCGAGTTTCGCTTTGCTTTCAAGCCTGTGCCGAGCCTACACAGTCTCGATCGGCAGGACAAAGTGATATATATCAACACTTTTGCGAACACTCTGGCACCATCGCTTCGAATTGCCTACATGGTATTGCCGCCGAAACTACTCGAAACTTATATGAGGCGGCTTTCTTTTTATAGCTGCTCGGTTTCGGAGTTTGAGCAGCAGATACTTAGTGCTTTTTTCAGCGGCGGGTATTATGAGAGGCATCTGAGCAGGATGCGAAAACTCTATCGTGGGCGCAGGGATGCCTTGGTCTCGGCGCTGTCTCCGCTCGGGGATAGGCTCGAAATTCGCGGTCAGGAGTCGGGGCTCCATTTGCTTCTCAGCGTCCGCGGTCTTCTTGAGGCGGAACTTGTTTCCCGCGCTGAGGCGGCTCATGTGCGCCTCTATCCGCTGTCGGATTTCTACGCGGGGGGGGGAGCAGATGGACGAACTGTAGTAGCCGGATTTGCAGGCCTTAGCAGCGAAACCCTTATGGAGGTCGGTGCATTGCTCAGTAATGCGTGGAATATTTGACGAAGTATGATAAAATATAGGTGTAAATGAATTTGTTGTATCGATCGAATATGGAGATAAATGACATGAGAGAAAAGATTATTGAAGCCTTGGATGAAATCAGACCTTACCTGCAGAGAGATGGCGGAGATGTTGAGTTTGTTGAATACGACGACGACAAGGTTGTGAAGGTTCGCCTTCAGGGACATTGTGCGGGTTGCCCCCATTCACAGATGACGGTGAAGAACGGAATCGAGAGATTGCTCAGAGAGAAGTATCCTGATGATATCACAGGTGTTGAGTCTGTTAACTAAGAGAAGGACTGGATTGCGGATCAAGTCCGCAATGACGTAATGATGGTTGATAGTGATAATGACGTGTAGAAGTTGAGTTATAAGGAAATATTAGAATCTTATCGGGGGGAGATGATTGCCGAATTGCGCAAACTCGTCGCCATCCCGAGCGTCCGCGGCGAAGCCACCTCGGATTTTCCCTTTGGGGCGGACGTTGACCGCGCCTATCGTTTTATGCTCGAAAAAGCCGAACAAGATGGCTTCGACGCGGTCGATGTCGGTGGCTTCGGCGGACATATCGAATGGCGGGGCGTGAACGTAGACGAAGCCACCGGCATCGAGGCAGCGGCCGCTGCCACGCTCGGGATCCCTGTCCACGTTGACGTTGTGCCCGCAGGAGACGGTTGGGATGAAGATCCCTTCGAAGGAAAATACATCAGCGAAGACGGCACAGATTGCCAAGCATCCACAAACGCACCCTCCCCCACAAACACGCCATCACCCACAAATAGAATCTACGGCAGAGGTACCACCGACAACAAAAATGCGGTGATCGCCACTTACTACGCAATGAAAGCCCTGAAAGAGAGCGGCTTCGTTCCCGCAAAAAACATCAGGCTCATACTCGGGCTCGACGAAGAGACCGGTTGGACAGGCATGGCAAAATATCTCGAAGAAGTGGACGCGCCAGATTTCGGCTTCTCGCCCGACGCGGACTTCCCCGTCATCAACGGTGAGATGGGCATGATCGTATTCGAGATTGCGAAAAAGCTCGAAAAGACGAGTGAAAGCGGTCTCATTCTGAGGACCATAGAAGGCGGCAATGCTCCAAACATGGTGCCAGACTTCGCCAGAGCCGTTGTCAAATACGACGACGGCAAACCGAAGGTCAAGGGCAAGGGAAGAGCCAAAGCGCAAACAAAAGCAAAGGACAAGACCGCGGAGGCCTACGAGGCCGTCAAAAATCACGTCCGCGATTTCAAGCAGAGAACCGGCTACAACGTTACTGCGAAGGGCAGAGGCACGGCGCTCGAGATTGCAGCCGAAGGCGTTTCGGCTCACGGCGCACACCCCGAACTCGGCACAAACGCCATATCCGTTCTGATGGACTGCCTCTCGGGTTTGAGCATAGCGGGAGAAAGCACGCGAGAATTCATCGACTTTTATCTTGAGCACATCGGCTTTGAAATAGACGGAAAAGGCCTCGGCATAGATAGTAGCGACGCACCCTCAGGCCCGCTCATCGTCAACGTCGGCATGATAAGCGGCAACAGCGAAGCCATTATTCTCACCGTCAACGTGAGAAATCCGGTCAGCAAAAAAGAGGAAGATGTCTACGACGCGCTCCGGCCGATTTTGGACAAAAACGGCTTAGGCGTTGTGAAGCTCAGCGGCATGGAGCCGATTTTCGTCCCCCCTGACTCGGACTTCATCGAGACCCTGCTCAAAGTCTACAGAGATAACACCGGCGATACGGAAGCGCAGCCCCTCGTCATAGGCGGCGGCACCTACGCGAGAGCGATACCAAACGCGGTCGCCTTCGGGCCCAGATTTCCTGGCGAGCCCGACATCATGCACCAGAAGAACGAATACGTTACCGAAGGCAGTTTCATGAAATCCTCTGAGATATTTGCCGACGCAATTTTTGAGTTGACAAAGCCCGACTAATTTTATACGATAGTAGGACATTAGAATAAAGAAAATGTTTCAGGGCAGGGTGCAATTCCCTACCGGAGGTGAAGAGCAGAAATGCTACAAGTCCTCGAGCCGAAAGGCCGAAGCGGTTGGAATCCGTTACCGACGGTGAAGCGTGCGAAAGCAGGCGCAGTCCGGATGGAAGAAACAAGCACATAGGCTTTTTGGGCCTTAGCGAGTTTTTGCTCTGTATTGTATTACAGAGCCTTTTTCTTTTTTGCAACATCAAAAAAAGGAGAGAAAAAATGAGTGAAAAAGCAGTTAGTTCAAATCAGGCGAAGCAGGTTGTGGCCGACAATATCGAAAAACAAAAATCGAGCAACACGGTGAAGCTGTCGAAGATGGGTCTTTTGATAGCCGTATCGGTCATATTGTCGTTCATCCACTTCCCAATCCTACCGTCAGCACCGTTCCTCGAACTGGAGATTTCGGACGTCCCGATTCTCATTTCCGGTTTCGCCTTCGGCCCGATTTCCGGTCTGGTCGTCGGTGCAATATCCATATTTCTACACGACATCATGGTCGGACCCGCGTCGGGACTCTACGGATCCATCATGCACGTGATCGCCGCCTTCGTTTTCGTGCTCGTTTCCGGCCTCATCTACAAGCATAAGAAGAGCAGAAAGAGTGCCCTCATCGGCCTCATAGCAGGCGGACTCAGCATGACGTTGGTCATGATTCCGGCAAATCTGATAGTCACACCGCTGTTTCTCGGAGCGCCGAGAGCCGCCGTGCAGGCCATGATTTTGCCGGCGATTCTACCCTTCAATCTGATCAAGGCCGTCGTCGATGCGGTCATAGTCTTCGTGATTTACAAACGCATATCGCCGTTCCTTCACAGGTAGGTGCACCAGTAATTAATAAAAGGAACCTCGGCTACAAACCAAAGCCGAGGTTCCTTTTATTTATGGCTATTTATGATTGCCGCTTTTAGAGCCCCGCGAGTTCGTTGATATACGCTTCGTCAGCCATATTTTCATTCTGCTCATTGACGGCTGTCAGGAAACCGCCAAAGACCGCGTCAAACAGCTCCTGATTTTCCGAGTCGCTCAAAATCCATTCGCCATCGACCTTGTCCAAAACGACAGAAACGGTCTTGCTGTAATTGTTCTCAGCCGACTTGGCTCCTTCAAAGAAAGCGCTGAACATCTTCTGCCCGAGCTCATCTGCCGAGCCTTCCTCGCCATTCTTCGCGGCCTCAAAATAGTCCCTTATGACCTGCTCAGATGAAGTCTTGTAAACGGTGCCCATGTCATAAGTGTCGATTGTTACCTCCACGGTGGCCTTGTCTCCGTCGATAGCTTCTGAGCCGATTTTATATGAGAATTCCTGAAGTTTCTTGAAAAATTCGTCAGGGAATGTGATATCTTGGCCGGAATCAGCGAGCTTTGCGAGTTCTGCCGTATCTTCGGTCTTGAAGTCGTCGAGCTCCGCTTTTGTCATGTCGCTAGGTGTGGCCGAGCCGCAAGCCGAGAGGGCAAACGCTGAAACCAAAACGGTTATCACGAAGATTGTCAGCGCCAATTTTCCGTTGTGCATTTTTTTCATGTGTTTCTCCTTCTATCCATAGTGTATAATTACTCATAAAGTATATCAGATGAAGGCTCAAATGTATGGAGTAAATAATGAAAGAAAACAAGGATAAATTGAATCGTTTTTCGGGAACGGAAAGTTATGTAATAACGGACGAGCTGAGAAGCTCTGTCAATGCGGCCATCGCGCTTGAAAAGCCGCTACTCATCAAGGGCGAGCCTGGGACGGGCAAGACTCTTCTCGCGGAGGCAATAGCGGAAGGCTTGGGATTGGACCTCATTACTTGGAACATCAAATCCACCACGAAGGCGCAGGACGGGCTCTACGTCTACGATACGGTGCAAAGGCTCTACGACTCGCAGTTTGGCGAGGGCGATGTGGCGAACATCGAAAAGTACATCAAGCCAGGCAAGCTCGGCGAAGCATTCACGAAAGGAAATCAGGCGGTGTTACTGATTGATGAAATCGATAAGGCGGATTTGGAATTTCCGAACGACCTGCTTTGGGAACTCGACCGCATGGAATTTTATATTCCTGAGACGAAGGAGACGGTGAGGGCAAAGTCGCGGCCGATAGTCGTCATCACGTCGAACGCCGAAAAGGAGCTGCCGGACGCGTTTTTGAGGCGGTGTATCTTCCACTATATAGCATTTCCGGAGTATGAGCAGATGGAGGAAATCGTCAGGGTTCACTATCCGGATATAGACGGAAAACTGCTCGCGCTCGCGATGAAAAAGTTCTATGAGATTCGGGAAATGGACAGTATCAGGAAGAAGCCGAGCACGAGCGAACTTCTCGATTGGCTCATGGCGTTGTCGCTTTCGGGTATATCGCTACAAAAAATAGGGGAGAAAATCCCTTATTTGGGAGTGCTTCTCAAGAAGGATCAGGACCTCGACGCCATCACGAAAAAGGGCAGGGGACGCTACTAATGGTTTGCCGCACGACGTATTGATATGTTTATAACCTTCTTTTATATGCTGAGAGCTGCGGGGCTGAAACCCGACACGAAGCAATGGCTTCTTTTGATTGAGGCGCTTGACCTCGGTCTTGCCGACTCAAATTTCAGCTCGTTTTACTACCTATGCCGCAGTATTGTAGTGACGACCGAGTCCGATTTCGACAAATTCGACGCGGTTTTCCTCGAATATTTCAGGGCGATAAAGGATATGGGCGATATCCCAAACGAGTTGCTCGAATGGCTGAATTCGAAGCCTTTGATAAGGGATATTGACGACAAGCCCGAGATAGAAGACCCGCTTAGAGACCTCGAGGAACTCCTGAAAAGGCTCGAGGAACGCATGGAAGAGCAAAAGGAGAAGCACGAGGGTGGCAATTACTGGATAGGCACTGGTGGGACTTCTACTCAGGGGCACGGCGGCTGGAACGAGGCCGGTATCAGGGTCGGCGGTGAGGGGCGGCACGGGCGAGCGCTCATGGTCGCGGGCGAGCGTAGGTTCAGAGATTTTCGGAACGATCAGGTGCTCGACCTCAGGAGATTTCAGACGGCCTTTCGGAAACTCAGGCAGTTTTCGACGAGGATTGACAACAATGAGACCGAGCTCGATATAGACGAGACAATACACAAGACTTCGGACAACGCGGGGATGCTCGAGATTGTCTATGGCAAGCCGAGGAAAAATACGGTCAAGCTCCTCGTGCTCATGGATTCCGGCGGGTCGATGACGCCGCACAGCGCGATGACGAGTCTGCTGTTTCAGTCCGTCAGCAAGGCGAATCACTTCAAGGATTTGCAGTTTTTCTATTTCCACAACTGCGTATACGAGAAGCTCTATCTGTCGCCGAGAATATGGCGCGGCGAGAGCGTCGATACCGATTTTGTGCTGCACAAATATGGGAGCGATTACAAGATCATCTTCGTTGGCGACGCCGCTATGGACCCGTCCGAGCTCTACTACAGATGGGGCAGTTCGTCGTGGAACAAGCAGCGGAGCATGGCCGGTATCGATTGGCTGAACAAGATCAACGACCATTACAATAGGGCGGTCTGGCTCAATCCCATCAACAAAAATTCGTGGAATTACCTCTACGGCGGTGATACAATCGGCGGAATCAGCAAGGTTTTCCCCATGTATTCGCTCACACCTGACGGGCTTGAAGAGGCGATTAGAAAACTTCTCAGGACGAATTAGGAGCAATATTTTACACAAACTTCTCAGAACCTGCAAAGCCTGAGTGTTATAATTGAAATGTTACAAATAGTGTAATGAATTTATTAAATTATAAAACTGTCGGTTTTGTCAGGAGGAAATAAATTGTTCAAAAACTTATCTGAGACTATTCCCGAGGAATTCAAAGGCAAATTTGAGGCTGACCGTTTAGAGCAGAACGTAGCGCGTATGCGCGGTCTGGCAATTTTCATGGTCGTGATGCAAATCTCCCTGCAGGTCATCAACGCGATTGTGCCGCAACAGACGGGAAAAGGCATCGCCGTTCCTCTGATATATTACATAGGCCTGTCGCTCCTGATGTTACTTACCGGAATCATTTACTGGATATTCCTGAGCAGGGCAAGGAAGCACAAGATAAAGAGCAAAAGGGTCAAAGTCTTTCTGGTGCACAGCTTGCTGTACATTTACGCGGTTATCAACATGGCGTTTCACACGCTCAACATCCTGTCCATTCAGGGGCTCAACAGCTATGTAATGCTGATTTTGATCATCGCGATGGTGCCGATACTCAAGCCCAAACAGAGTATCGTCAGTATAGTAATTGCTTTTATCTACACGCTTGGGCTGATTTATTTCACCAGATTTATAACGGATAGCGAGGGCCATTCATCGTGGACCGATTTCGTCTACACCGACATGCGCGCAAATCTCATCATCATTACTGGTATCACGATCATCATTTCCGTGATGGTGTATCGGATGTACGTTTCCAATTTCCTCAAGAGCGCGGTGCTGGCCGACGCCAACGAAATCCTTGAGGAGACGGTGAAGAAGAGGACGGAGGCCCTCGAGCAGAAGACTATCGCGGCTGAGGTCGCGTCGAGCGCAAAGAGCCGGTTCCTCGCGAGCATGAGCCACGAGGTCAGGACTCCGCTCAACGCTATCATCGGCATGACTCATTCCGCGAAACGCGCGAAGACGAAGGAAGAGGCCGACAAATCTTTGGACGAAATTTCCATCGCTTCGGCTCATCTACTCGGAATTCTCAACGATATTCTCGACATGTCCAACATAGAATTCGGCAAGATGCGGATTGAAAAAAAGAGAGTCGCGCTGAAACGCGTTTTGAATGAGGTGGCGACGGTTGTCAGGGATAGATTTGTAACGAAGAAGATAACTTTTGAGAATAATTTTTCGGACTTGGAGGAAGTCTTTGTCGAATGCGACAGTCTGAGGCTTCAACAGATCTTGTTCAATATACTTGGTAATGCCTCGAAATTCACACCGAGGGACGGCCATGTCAAACTCTTGGCAGATGTCGTGAAGGAGAAACCTGACACTATCACGGTGCAGTTCAAAATCATCGATGACGGCATAGGTATTTCGAAAAAACAGCAGCAGAAGTTGTTTTCGGCATTTGAACAGAGCGACGAGAGAGTCAAGATGCAGAAGGAGGGCGCGGGTCTCGGCCTCGCCGTCAGCCAAAATCTTGTGCAGATGATGGGCGGAGAGATAACGGTCGAGAGCGAGCTGGGTGAAGGGTCAACTTTCGCTTTCACGCTCACGTTTGACAGGGCTGCGTCCGTGGAAAATGAGCAGAGTCTCGCCATTCCGGATCTGACGGGGAAACATATTTTGATTGCGGAGGATATTGACATCAATCGTATAGTGCTCGCCGAGATGCTTCAGGGCACGAACGTGGGCATTGATGAGGCCCTAGACGGCTCGCTTGCCGTGGAGAAGTTTGCCGCCTCGGAAGAGGGGTATTACTCGTTCATCTTCATGGATTTGCTGATGCCGAATATGGACGGGCATACGGCGGCGAGGGAAATCAGAAGCCTCGACCGCGGTGATGCCGGAACGGTGCCTATCATTGCGGTTTCGGCGAACGCCTACGCAGAAGACGTCGCGGAGAGCCTCAAATCCGGCATGAATAAGCACATAGCGAAGCCGATAGACTTCTCGGAATTGATGCAGGTCCTGATAGAGAGCAACAATTAGCTTCTACACAAAGTTATAAAAAATATTCAAATTTTGTAAATAAATGGTTGCAATGGTCAAAATTGTGATATACTTCTATTTGGCTACCGCTTAGCGGTTTCGTTCACTTTCCGAAAGGGGGTGACGCATATGACTGAATTTGTGACTTATAGCGATCTTTTCGCTTTCGCACTGGTCATCATTGCAGTTGTCGCCCTGTCGTTAGACAGGCGTAAATAACACGAGACCGCCTCATCAATTTTGATGGAGACGGTCTCGTATTCTAGAAATTTTAGGAACGATACCGCCACGCAAGAGCGGTAGCCCTTTATTCTTTTTAGTATAACACCCCGTTCGAGTAAGTCAACAGGCATTGAAACTTTACTAAAACTTTACCTTGGTTTGTGCTGGATTTCTTATTTGGGGAGTATAGTAAAATAATTGGAGGCAAAAAGCAGGATTTTTCGGATTAGGTGGTTCTCTTATATATGCAGGGGATAGTTGACTCGGATTTCATGCCAAAGCATTCCGTTGATAACATGTCTACTCTTGTTTTTTTGGTCAATTGGGGATTTTTTCGAAAAAAATGTTTCAAACCGAAAAAAGTGGGTATATATAGAGTATCGGTTGTGATTTGGTGCTTGGATATGGATGACTGAGTTTCGGCTGTACCTAAGCTATCGGATAGGATTACACAAGGGGACGCTTCGTTTGTGTAATTATGATAGATATGCATTACACAAACGAAACGTCCCTTTGTGTAATAGTAAGTAATAGTTAATGGTAATAGTAATAGTAGATCGTAGTAACGGGGGTAATTAAAATGAGGAACAAAATCAATCACAGTAACGGTAATGCACGGAAGCTGTTTGGAAGGCGGGCGTCGGCGGTATTTTTGACGCTTGTGCTGATGGCGATGGCTATCGTGCCGTCGTTTGCCATGGCTGCCGGCGAATTGGAAGAAAATGCCAATGGGGGGGGGTGCTCTCTCTGAGCAGGTAGCCGAAACCCCTGTCGTGGCCTCCGAGCCTGAATCCGGCGGCAGTGATGAGGGTTGGATTCACTGCGACTCACCTGATGGTGAGCCCCAGCACAGGTCGGGTCAGGCCCGCAATGACAGTGATGGCAATGACAGTGGCGGTGATGAGGGATGGATTGCGGGTCAGGCCCGCAATGACAGTAGTGATGGCAATGACAGTGGTAGCGATGAGGCCCACAATGACAGTGGCATTGGGGCGCTTGGGGTTGGCGATTATATTTCTTCTTTTGCTATAGCAGACAAGGCGGAAAACGGAGAATTCAGAGATGCGAGCTATTTTGATATCGGCAAGATGGACACTCTCAAATTTCGCATCAACACGGAATTGACTTCGGCACCTGCTGCAAATCGCAAACTCGTCGTGGCACTTCCAGAAGGATTTTCTTTTTCCACATCCGATAGTCCAACAATCACGAACGGTTCGTTGGTTTTCTCACCTGACAAAAAAACTTGCACGATTTCTTTCAATGATGATAGCCAATTGACTAACGTCTTTGACTTGGTCGTTGAGCAAAATGTGCTTACGTTGATACAAAATCTCACCGAAGCGACAGTGTATAGTTTGACGAGTACGTTTTCAATAGGCGGAGTCGATCAGGACGAAAAGACGATAGACCTCGTGCCGACAAGAAACGAAAAGAACTACACGGTCAAAGCGGGTGCCGATAGTGAACTTTCTCCCTATACTATTTCAGGCTACTATCAAGGTGCTGTTACTAATGCAAATTCCAACGTGATAAGTGATGTTAGTATTGTCAGCTTTGAAAAGGGGGCACTTCCATCTGTGATGTCTGTGAAGATTCCGCTTCCGCCATATTCATTATCGGCCAATAACCGAACCATTGTGTTCAATATTGATTCGACAAAGACGAAGACCGGTGAACCGGCTACATTAGATGCAAGTGCTATTTTTTCGCTGGATCCGCCGAGTTTGATGAATAAGCCGACCTTAATAGGTCCAGGGACGGCAAATCCATACTTTTTGGTAACGCTCAAGCCTGAAATGCTGGGTACAGTCGTGGACAACGCTTACTATAAAGGTAGCTACGCTTCGCTACTGACAGATGCCGGAAGTCTGACGATTGCCTCAAGGGTTGGCCTCGATATCTTGAGAGATTCCCCTTATCCTCCGTATTCATTTATAAGTTGGGAAGAAGAATCGGTTACACACAAAACACTCGGAAGCCAGTCGACAGTTTCGAGCACCGAACCACTGACGATAAAGCTGATTCAAGGTAAAACTACAAATAGGCTTGAGCCGTTTTTGAATGGGATGTCGAATGAAAGAGATAGCCTACCGACGGGTATAGTTCAAGGGACGAATAACACTTCTTTGCGAGCAGGGTTTCTCGTCCCTAATCAAGACCAAGGATATAAGATACACAAAGATACGGAAGGTATCTACGACTTTGACTATGAACTTTCCCCCATTTCGCTTTCCGGACTTGTAGCAACAAGTACATATAGCCTGACCATTTCAAAGTGGAACGGAACGGAGGATGCCGTGCAAAGAACTTTCACGCTTGATCCTGGTATAACAAATTACACCCCCGTGCTCGACGAAGGTGAATGGGTCTCAAGTATAAAGGTGAGCAGGTCCTATTTTTGGTCTGAGAGATCGATTGAAGTACGGAGAGCATCAAGCGCAAGAGTTGAGTTCATTGTAGATTTTTCAATGGTCATGCGTGCAACCGATATGAAGAGCAACGGCACTCCACTGAGTGATAGTCAAGATGCAACTATAAAATATTCAATAAAGTCAAGCGAGGATTCCATTTGGGCGGTTCCGACAAAAATCAAATTAGTGAAGCTGAAAGACAATATTGAAATTAAAAAGGGTGTTAAAGTTTCAGTACCTGTACACTTGTACGTTGACAATTCTGCTACGAATCTGTTCACAGCTTTTCAGTCAACACGTTTCACGAATACGATGCAATACAAAAATCCTGCAGTGATACTGACAGGCTCCTTGGTTGGTATGATCGACCGCCTACCGAGCGCAGGGATACCGCTCAGCTACAAGCTGGCAAAAGACGCCTCTGAAGCACCTATGCGTGAAATAGATGCAGCTAGCATAAAGTCCGGAAGCTATTATGACCTTTCACTGCTCGACTTGGATGGCTCCTATATCACCGAGCTGAAAGTGGCGTATGCCGCACTGAATAATGTCACTGATGTTCTGGCGGGAACCACGACAAACCATCAGGTGATGATCTCAAAGATATGGCCTGGCTATATGGGGTATGACGCCTTGGTTGCTGAAGATCTCGCAGAGCTAAATAATGGCTCCGGAGCAACAGGTGTCAACCTTTCAGTGGATGTAAAATTTGTCACAGATGATGAGGATCCCATCGGAGTTCGAGACATCGTTGAGCAGGATGAAACAGTAAAAATCATTCACGGTTATCCTATTTCTGCTATCAATTGGAAAGACAACGATTATGAGGTGAATCCGAGAGTTAATACTACAACCGGTTATGTTCCCAGTCATTATATTTTTTCGCTCTATGAAGGTATGGAGTTGGCACAAGTTGCATTTACTTATCCCATCCAGACGACTCTGAATATGCAGCATATCAATGCATCCCTTTCAATGGATCCCGACGACTTTGTCGGAGTTCTCAGTGAAACGGAGCTAGAGGAATTTAGGGCGGCACTTTCCCTTACAAATTTCATCACGGTTCATACAAATAAAGTTATGGATAGCGATAAGAGTTGGATATATCAGGTAGCCTACAAAACCAACCTCAGTGGAGATGAATGGGTGCTTAAAGATGTCAGTAATGGAAAATCAAGTTGGGCCCTCTATGATCGAGTGGGACGAATAAATATCGAATTGGGCGAGGGGGAGTATCTCACCGCAGCCAAACTGGTCTATCCCGACGATGCATTTTTGAACGATGGGCTCAAGCGCTTTGGGTCAATCGGTCTTGCTACGACAAAGGTCGTTCCCGAGGTAACGCCGACAGGCTATAGCATATCTAAGGATGACCAACTTGCCGTAGCCGCAAAATTCAGCTTCGATGACTATACGAAGGTTGATACGATTGAAGGCAAAAACCCCACTACTATCTACCAACTTGCTACGGGCAAAACTGCGAGATTGAATCCTATGCCGGAGCTTTTGATAGATAGAGTGGTAGCCACCGTCGATGCATTTTCGGACATAAACAGAAACCGTGGTGATGGTATGGACGCGTCGGTCAACGTTGGCTACGATATCACATATATGACCAACAACAACAATTTGGGATACAAAGCCAGACCGAGCATCTACATAGATGTTGACCCCAACTTCATATACCAAGCGGGAACGCTTATGGTCGGCTCCGTGAGTGCCGAGGCTGCGGGTCTCGATGTCGCATTCATACGAGATGTGAACGGCAGTGGTCGCAATGCTCTCAAGATCACATACACCGATAGTTCAGACGGTATAGAGAGGGTCGGAACAGGTACCGAATTTGACGTTGTTCCTATTACTCCGAATACCACCTTCACCTTCCACCTGCTCGACAGTCCTCTCATGGCTGCGGCCGGCGGCACGTTCACACCTATCGCAGGAGTATGGTTTGATTTCTCAGCTGATGAAGCTGTGAGCGCATCGAGCGAGCATCCCTATACCGTCTCTGAAACAGCTGCAGCCAAGGCTGTCGATACGCAGGGTCTGATTTCCGCAAGCAAGGATGCCGAATACAAAACTGTGAGTGCAACTAGGCAAGTAACCATCATAGAGTCCGTCGAAACCGGAATAGGCAGTATGGGTATGGGCGTGAACCAGTATGGACATAATGTGAACGGACGAAATAGCGTAGGAACTTCCACCATTCACGACCTTCCTGGCCTGCCAGGCATATTTGGCTATGAGTTCAGCTTGATTGCAAATGAGCCCGTTGAAAACTGGTATATTTATCTTCCTATTCCCCGCGTGGGAAAGACGGTAGACTTGGCAAAGAGCGGTGGTGGATTTGACACCAGTGCGCCAAGTGATTTCAGTTTGGCACTGACAGGGCCGCTCGATATTTCGACTTTGACATCTACTCATCCTGACGCTCGGGTTCTGTATTCAACGGCAGATAGCCCAAGCACGAACTATACAAGTGGAGACCGTACGGGCGATGGAACGGAGTATAAGTCTGCAACTGAGATAGGAGAGAACTGGGCTGATGTAACGATGATCAGGCTGTACATTCCCAGTATCACTGCGGCTCATGGTAGCGAATTCCTCAAGTCTTTTGAGCTGCAGTATCGTTTGCTCGAGGACAAGTCTGAGATTGGTGCCCAAGAGGCTTTCGGTAGCTTGTATGCCCGTTATGATGGCGGAAATGCGAAGTATGCCGCACTCTCAACCTACAATCTCTCCGACTTCCAAATAGAGGGCAAGGTCTGGGACGATAGCGACTACAGTGCGACCTATGATACTCACGAGCATGCAAGCGGCGTGTCGGGCGTGAACATCGACGTCAAGAAAGGCGATAGTGTATTGAGCACTGTACAGACGACGGCAGACGGTAGCTTCACCGCTACAGTGCCTTCGCATGGGACTTGGAGCCTCGTTTTGAATGCTCCCGAGGGCAAGCGTCTTGTGCCAAATGGCAAGACTCCTGGCGTCCCGTCGGTCTTCGTGCCAAATAGCAATCCTGTATCCGGTGCCGCAAGTGCAGTCATCACAAACGCCGACATTACTGGCAATGCACGTATTCTCGGCGGTCTGGCTGACCTTCGAAAAATCACAGCACCGGAGGTGATCACACTTGGGCTCACGGATTCACAGTATGTTGGTGCAGAGGTAACACCCAGTTACGTGATCAGCGAATTACTTGAAAGTATCTCGTATGAAGCTGATAGTGATGATTTTATTACTCTTTCACCTATAGGCTACATCACAGCTAAAGCTCTTGGCGAGACCACAGTTACTAGTTCCATTGACGATGGGTTTGGAGGGACTATTTCGGTTGAAACAGTTGTCAGGGTTGTGGATTTGTCCGGCAAAAAAGTAACGTTCTACGATCATGACGGCACCAAACTGAAGGAGCAGACTGTGGAATACGGTGGGGATGCGACGGCGCCTTCTACACCTACGCATGCCAGTCATACATTCAAGAGTTGGGACAAGGCGTTCACAAATATCACAGAAAACACCGATGTGCATGCCATATGCGACATCAACGTATATAAGGTAACATTCAAGGATAGGGATAGTGAAACCGTCCTGAAAGAGGAGGATGTGGAGCACGGAAGTGGTGCGACAGCGCCGACTGCTCCCGATCACGAAGGCTATACTTTCACAGGCTGGGATAAGGCGTTTGACAACATTACCGGCGAATTGACCGTGATTGCCGAGTATGAAATCAACAAGTATAAGGTGGTCTTCAAGGACTACGATGGCAAAACTGTCTTGAAGGAGGAGACTGTGGAGCACGGAAAGGGTGCGACTGCACCGAAAGATCCTGTGCGCGAGGGCTATACGTTCACCGGTTGGGATAAGAAATTTGACAACATTACTGGCGAATTGACCGTGATAGCCAAGTATGAAATCAACAAGTATGAGGTGGTTTTCAAGGACCACGATGGCACCGTCATAAAGAAGGAGATTGTTGAGCACGGAAAGGGTGCGACTGCACCGAAAGACCCTGTGCGTGAGGGCTATAAGTTCACGGGTTGGGATAAGAAGTTCGACAAGATCACAGGCGAGTTGACCGTGATTGCAGAATACAAGTTGATACCGGTAACGCCACCGACGCCACCGATACCACCTGTTGATCCGCCGGTTGACCCACCAGTCGATCCGCCCGTTGACCCGCCAGTTGCTCCGCCAGTCGATCCGCCTACACCGGTTGATCCTCCGGTCGTGCCTGCTGTTGTGGCGCAACCAACGGTGAAACCAGCGACCGACACGAATGTAACAGAAGAACATGAGCCGGTCGTACCTGAGAGTACGAGCGTCAACGAGTTCAGCCGCACGGATCAGCAGAAGTTTGAGGCGCAGACGGGCAATATCCTGAACGACCTTGGGAACGGCAATGTTCCTCTCGGAAACTTCTTTGCCAAGGGTGCGTGGAGCCTGCTCTCGGGTATTATGTCGATAGTGGCTGTCATCATCTCCATTATCCTCATATTGGGCGCGTTCACGAAGCGCAGAAGAGAGGACGAGCATAAGAATGTTGATACTTATGGATATGAGGAGCACGAAAAGAGACGTCGGCATGGGAAGCTGCTCAAGGTTCTGACGTGCTTCGCGGGTGTATTCACGCTCATCGCTTGGCTCATACTCGATGATTTCTCACAGCCGATGACGTGGATCAACAAATGGACGTTGATCGTAGGATTCATCTTCATCGTGCATGTGGTGTTGCTCGTAGTCTACAAGCTCAGAAGAGCGGGAAAGGACTCGGAGTATGAAGAGGAAGCTGCCATAGCATAAGGGCAAGATGGGGGACAGGTCCGCTGTCCTGTTTTCTGGATTACACAAGGGGACGTTTCGTTTGTGTAATGCATATCTATCAGAATTTACACAAACGAAACGTCCCTTTGTGTAATAAAACGGGAATCAACATGCAATAGTGGTGTGGTTCCCGTTTTTATTATTGCTATATTTGAGAATAATGGTGCAGTCTGATAACATATGTACTATGTTTGAATTTGATTTGGAAAAAAATGAATTTGATTTGGCGGAGGTGGAGGCACTTGGGCTTAGGCTTGCCGAGGCAGCTGTAAAGGGAACGGTGATCGCGCTTTCTGGGGATCTTGGAGCCGGCAAGACGACACTTTCAAAGGCTATAGCAAAGGGGCTCGGGATTTCTGAGGCGGTAACGAGTCCGACTTTCACCATAATAAATGAATATTCTTCGGGGCGGCTGCCTTTCTATCACTTCGACGTGTATAGACTCGATGGTCTGTCCTCTGGTTTGGACGAGATGGCCGAGCTCGGGTTTGACGATTATTTCTATGGCAATGGACTTTGCGTGGTTGAGTGGGCCGAGCTCATAGGGTCTTCAATACCCGATGACGCAGTTTGGATAAACCTACTTCATACGGACGACCCCGACAAGCGAAAAGTCGTTTTGGGGAAAGCCGAGGTGATTTGAAAATGAAAAATATTTTAGCTATTGAAACTACGGGTCCTCGCGCCTCTGTTGCTCTGCGTTCGGGAAAGGCGGCTGACATTCGCGTGCGTTCCGGCGACGATGATTTGAAGCACCTCACTACGCTCATGCCGATGATAGAGGAACTTTTGGAGGAAGCGGGGATTGCTCCTGATGACTTGGATGCCATCGCTGTATCGGCAGGTCCTGGTTCGTTCACGGGAATAAGAATAGGCGTTGCGACGGCGAGGTCGCTTGCGCAAAATTTGGGGTGTCCGCTTATCAAGGTGCCGACGCTTGAGACTTTTGTGTATGCGAATGGGGGGCAGGAGGCGAATATCACTATCGCTTGCCCGATTTTCGACGCTAGGCGCGGTCAGATATACGCCGGTGCCTATTACCTTGATACGGATGGGGAAATAATTACCCTCGTGCCCGGCGGAGCCTATTTTCACGATGAATTCTTTGGGATGCTCACTGAGGTGCTCCCGTCGTTCTACAACTATGGGGACAACCGCCTTCATGGGCATGGGCTGAAGCGGGCCATAACTAGGTCCTCCGTGAAGGAGCGTGCTGCCGGTGGTATTTCTGCGAATTTCTTTGGCGATGGCGTTGATGTTTTCAGGGAGGAAATTCTCACATGGTCGATATTTGGAGCCGGCGGCAGCAGGACGGTCTGCGGCTCGGAAGATTTCTGCGCCGGTTGCGACGGAAGTCAGTCCCGCTGCGCCGCTGGCAATGGCAGCTCACTTCAGGTGAAGCTGAGTCCGGAGATTTCTCAGGGTGCGGAGGCGGTGCTTCTCTGGGCAGAGGCCTTTGGTGAGCCTATTTCATACAGCGAAGTGGAGCCCATATATATGAGAAAGGCGGAGGCACAAAGAAAACTCGACGAAGCGGACGGCGTGCCGGAAATTTTGGCGAGGGTTAAGCTCCGCGAGGTGAAAGCAGCCGACGCTTGGGCGCTTTCCTCCATTTCGAAGCTGTCATTTTTGGATCCGTGGCCTTGCAAGGGCTTCCTTGAGGATTTCAGTAACAGGGTCAGCAGATACATCGTCTCCGAGCTCGACGGGAATGTCATCGGATATGGCAGCCTGTATTTTGTTCTCGAAGAAGCATACATTTCAAATATCGCAATTCATCCGGCGTTTCGCAGAAACGGTATCGGTAAGATCATCTTGGAGGGGCTGATAGGTGCGACTGAAGAGGAAGGCGTGGACGCATGGACACTTGAGGTCAGGACGAGTAATGCTGTTGCAATCGCATTTTATGAAGGATTGGGCTTCAAAGAAGAAGGAAGAAGAAAGAAATTCTACGCGACCGCAGATGGCGGTAAGGAAGACGCAATCATCATGTGGAGAAGAACGAAGTGAAAGACGGAAAATTTTTGACGTTGGGAATTGAGTCCTCCTGCGATGAAACGGCCGCCTCGGTGGTGGCAGATGGCAGGGAGGTTCTTTCGAATGTCATCGCATCTCAGATAGATATTCACAAGGTCTTCGGTGGCGTGGTGCCGGAGATAGCGTCAAGGCATCACCTCACGGCTATCAATTTTGTTACTGAGCAAGCGATTGCTGAAAGCGGGGCGTCAATGGAAGAGATTGACCTTGTGGCAGTAACTGAGGGGCCTGGGCTCATCGGGGCTGTGCTAATTGGGCTCGCGTCGGCGAAGGCGCTTGCTTACGCGACGGGGAAACCTCTCGTAGGGGTGCATCACATAAAGGGGCATATCGCGGCGGCGTATTTGGAAGGACTGGATTCCGGCTCTAAGGCCGGAATGACAAACGATTTGGAGCCTCCGTTTTTGTCGCTTGTGGTGTCGGGCGGGCACACTAGCCTGATAGAGGTGAAGAATTACTGTGAAATGAACCTGCTTGGGAGCACGAGGGACGATGCGGTCGGCGAGGCATATGACAAGGTTGCACGCGTGCTCGGGCTCGGCTACCCGGGCGGCCCGAAGGTCGATGCACTCGCAAAGGAGGGCAATCCCTCCGCCATAGATTTCAAGAGGGTGTTACTCGAAAAAGGCAGTCTCGATTTTAGTTTTAGCGGAATCAAGACAGGTGTGATAAACTATATCAACAGCGCGAAGCAGGCGGGCAGGGAAATTGCTGCTGCCGATGTTGCCGCGAGTTTCCAGCAGTCGGTCATAGATGTGCTTGTCATCAAGACGATGGAGGCCCTGAAGCAGACGGGTCATAGGACTTTGACGCTCTCGGGAGGGGTCGCTTCTAACAGTGCACTCAGGGGGATAATGAAGGAAAATTGCGAAAAGGCGGGGATAGAATTGGTCATCCCATCGCCTATTTTCTGTACGGACAACGCGGCTATGATTGCCTGCGCTGGGTATTATAAGTACGGGTCGGAGGGTGCGGACGGGCTCGATATGGACGCACACGCGGTGCTTTCACTTTAGGAGGATTTTTTATGAACAAAGTAATGGTTGCAAATCGGGGCGAGATTGCGGTTAGAATTTTTCGTGCTTGCATGGATCTCGGTATCAGCACGGTTGCGGTCTATTCGAAGGAGGACGAGTTTTCACAGTTTCGAATCAAGGCGGACGAGTCCTATTTGGTGGGCGAAAATCACAGTCCGCTCGGGGCTTATTTGGACATTCCGCTTCTGATTGAGGTGGCGAAAAAGCACAACGTTGATGCCATTCACCCGGGCTACGGTTTTCTCTCGGAAAATGCGGATTTTGCAATCGCCTGCGAACAGGCTGGCATCAAATTCATCGGGCCGCCGTCGGGCGTTCTCGCAAAGATGGGCGACAAGCTTTCCGCAAAGGAGATCGCGACGGCTTGCGGCGTACCGATTATCCCAGGGTCGTCCGAGCCGCTCGTGGACGAAAATGAGGCCGTGGCAAAGGCAAATTCCTACGGTTATCCGATAATTCTAAAGGCGGCGGCAGGTGGTGGTGGCCGTGGAATGAGACGCTGCGACAGCGAGGCGGAAGTTCGAAATGCCTTCGATCTCGTTCAGCGTGAGGCTATCAAGGCGTTTGGCAACGGCGATATATTCATCGAAAAATTCCTCGAAGAACCGAAGCATATAGAGGTACAGATTCTCGCTGACGAGCACGGCAATATCGTTCATCTATTTGAGCGCGACTGCTCGCTTCAGAGACGTTTTCAGAAGGTCGTTGAATTCACGCCGGCGTTCAGCTTGCCCGCGGACACAAGGGATAGAATCTGCGCCGATGCGGTCAAAGTCGCCAAAGAAGTCGGCTACGTGGGGGCGGGGACGGTCGAGTTTCTCGTTTCAAATAAGGGCGAGCATTTCTTCATTGAAATGAATCCTCGCATACAAGTTGAGCACACGGTTACTGAGATGGTTACGGGTATAGATATCGTTCGCTCGCAGATACTCATCGCGGACGGGCTACCTCTTTCGACTCCGAACATCGGGATCAATTCTCAGGAAGAGCTTCGCGTGAACGGCTACGCTATCCAGTGCAGAATCACGACCGAGGACCCTGAGAACAACTTTGCACCCGACACGGGCAAGATCACGACGTACAGGAGCGGCGGCGGATTTGGCGTCAGGCTCGATGGCGGAACGGCTTATACCGGTGCTGAGATACTGCCTTATTACGATAGTCTGCTCGTCAAAATCACAGCTCACGACAATACTTTTTCAGGGGCTGCACACAGGGCTCTTCGCGCGGTCAACGAGACTCGGGTTCGCGGGGTCAAGACCAATATTGGCTTCATCGGGAACATTCTTCAGTATCCGAAATTTTTGGACGGGAGCTGCCATACGAAGACTATCGACGAAACGCCCGATTTGTTTGATATTGAGGGCGGCAGAGATAGGGCGACCAAGATGCTCAAGTATATTGGGAATATCGTCGTGAACGATCCGACCGCTGGCAAGTTCATGTATGAGTCGCCCAGATTTCCTGAGGTAACTGGGGTGAGGCCGGACGGCGTGAAGCAGCTTCTTGATGCTGAGGGTCCTCTGGCCGTGCGGGATTGGATACTATCTCAGAAAAAACTTCTTCTTGGCGATACTACGATGAGGGATGCTCACCAGAGCCTGCTCGCCACACGTATGAGAACTCGCGACATGGAGAAGGCGGCCGAGGCAACTTCGGAAGTGCTCGCTGACGCCTTTGCTCTCGAAATGTGGGGTGGAGCGACGTTTGACGTGGCCTATAGATTTCTTCACGAGTCGCCTTGGGAACGGCTCGATATTCTGCGTGAAAAGATTCCGAACATTCCGTTTCAGATGCTTATCAGGGGCGCGAATGCCGTCGGCTATACAAACTATCCGGACAATCTCATTCGCGCGTTCATTCGCGAGGCGGCTACGGGCGGTATCGACGTGTTTCGGATATTCGATTCTCTGAACTGGCTCCCGGGTATAGAGGTAGCCTTAGACGAGGTTCTTCAGACTGGCAAGATTGCGGAAACCGCTATCTGCTATACGGGAGATGTCTCCGATCCGCACGAAGATAAGTGGACACTCAAATACTACGTCGATATGGCGAAGAGTCTTGAAAAGATGGGTGCTCATATCATAGCTATCAAGGATATGGCCGGACTTTTGAAACCGTATGCCGCTGTCAAACTCGTTACGGCGCTGAAAAATGAAGTCGGGCTCCCTATTCGTTTGCACACTCATGATACGACGGGCAATCAGATTGCTACTTACCTCAAGGCCGCCGAGGCCGGTGCAGACATCGTAGATGTCTGCATATCGAGCATGTCATCGCTCACTTCAAATCCGTCGATGAATTCGCTCGTAGCGGCTTTGGACGGGACGGAACGGAGCACGGGGCTGAGCGATGTCAGGCTCGATGGGCTCTCAGCTTATTGGGCTGATGTCCGCCTCCGCTACAAAGTGTTTGAGGGGGGTATCAAGTATCCGACGACCGACATCTACCGCTACGAAATACCTGGCGGACAATATACAAACTTAAAGCCGCAGGCTGAGAGCCTCGGCCTCGGCCAACGCTTCGATGAGATCAAATCCATGTACAAGACGGTAGACACCATGCTTGGTGGGTTGGTCAAAGTTACTCCGTCATCAAAGATGGTAGGCGACCTCGCAATATTCATGGTGCAAAACGAGCTCACCCCAGGCGACATTGCAACGAAGGGCAAAAGTCTATCCTTCCCTGACTCCGTCGTATCGTACTTCAAGGGCATGATGGGGCAGCCGTCTTGGGGCTTTCCGGAGGAGCTTCAAAAGGTGGTCCTCAAGGGGGAAAAGCCAATTACCGTCAGGCCGGGCGAGTTACTCCCACCCGTGGATTTTGGGGAAGCAAAGAAGAAACTCACGGAAATATTGGGCTATGAGCCGGACAACAGGACGATAATCAGCTGGTTCTTCTACCCGAAAGTCGTCGAGGACTTCATCAAGACCCGTCAGGAATACGGCTACATCACAAGGCTTGGCAGTCATGTATTCTTTCACGGCCTGGCTGAGGGCGAGACGAACAGAGTCCACATTCAGGACGGGAAACGGCTCGTCATCAAATACATCGGCAAGGGTGAACCTGACGATAAGGGTATGCGAAACGTCATGTTTGAGCTGAACGGCAGCCTGAGAGAAGTCTCTATCTTTGACGACAGCGTGTCGGCCACCATCAAAAAGGTTCGCATGGCGGATGCTGATGACCACAGGCATGTCAGCTCGTCGATACCAGGCATGGTCAGCCAAATCTCGGTCAAGGTCGGCGACCTAGTTGAGGTGAATACGCCACTCCTAGTAGTCGAGGCCATGAAGATGGAAACAGGCGTTACCGCAAACATAAGCGGCGAAGTCAAGGAAATCATAGCTATACAAGGCCAAAAGATAGTCCCCGGAGAATTACTGATGGTTATCGAGTAACCGCGGTTCAATCAAATGCCATGGCAACCCCATGACATTCTCGATATCGCCGTCAACATTGGCGATATTCACAGACCAAGAAGACTGCACAGCGTAAGAGCCGGACTTATCATAGGGCGGCTCTTCCTCTATATACCGCCAAATTTCAGAGTCGGGATAATCCCGAAAAGTAACGGTAGTCAAATCAAAAAACACCTCAGCCCTCGCAAGCTCATCGCATGTCGCCCCTTTGTATTCTTCCCCCCTGTCCAAAATAGCAACCCCCGTATAGACTCCATGAGAATTATTCCGAAGCGAACTGAGTATGCGAAAAGCATCGTCAGCGTCAACAGGTTTCCCGATGATACCATCCTTATAAACGATAGTATCAGCCGCAATGATGATCCGCGGAAGCTCGTCTCGCACATTCCCGCCCCCGCTTCGCTTGTGGGTGCCAGAAAAGTGGGTGGAGCTGTCCTCCCGAAGCATGTCCCGCACAGCCCGAGCCTTGAGCACTGCCAAATACATTACAACCTCATCGGGTCCGGCATCTGCAAGCTCCTCCGGCAAAGTCTCGTCCACGTCCGAAGGCAGTATCAGGGTCTCAACCCCATGCTTATTCAAAATATCCCGACGTCTAGGCGACGCGGAAGCCAAAATCACCTTTTCCATAGCCAAATTCTATCACAAGATTGCCCCAAATCTCACAGTTTCCCGTTTCAAATAATGTCAATCTCGAGCAAACAGCCCAAATTCACACAAAAACCGCAAAATCACGTGAAAACACCCCAGTTACTCGAGATTATCGCCGTATTTGAACCCAAAATCTCGAGCAAACAGCCCAAATTCACATGATCCCACCTATTTCACCCATAATTTGTATCGACTCTCGCAGTTTCCCGTTTCATTCACATTATTCACCTAATCCACCCCGATTTCAGGTGGATTTCTCAAACAAAACGGGAACCGTCAAAGCAAGTGCTCAAAATAGACGTCCGAAAAGCAAAAAGGATAAAAGAAAAATCAGCAGCAATTCGCAAAACAGCAGAAATTAACAAAATATGGGAACCGACAAAATAAATTGACATAAAGCGCGAAAAATTGTAATATAAATAGCGTGCGTGGGGGCGTAGCTCAGCTGGTTAGAGCGCTTGCTCGACAAGCAAGAGGTCACTGGTTCGACTCCAGTCGTTCCCACCAAAAATCCCTTGAAATTTCAACATTTCAAGGGGTTTACTATTTTCAGTTATCACAGAGTTATCACAGATAATTTTCAATAATAGCCATTGCTTGAGCTTTGTATTCCATTTCAACATGATAATATCGCATGGTAGTATTCAAATTGGCGTGTCCAACTAATTTCATAACTGTGGCAGCCGGAATACCTGACTGTGCGAGTTTTGTAATACATGTATGGCGAAATGTATGAACTGATTTGAGTTATTCAGCGAAAGCCGGTTGAGAAGAACAAGTTTGTATGATACTATTGCATTAAACAAATGTTCGCAGAATGCCATAGGAATTTGGAGTGTTATAAATGAATAATACAAATGAGATAGTGCTATATCAGGCAGATGAAGCAGTCCGTCTTGAAGTAATGCTCGGCGATGAAACAGTCTGGCTCACACAAGCACAGATGGTAGAATTGTTCGAATCCACTAAACAAAACATCAGCCTGCACGTGAAAAATATTTTCAAAGAAGGAGAGCTTATCTCAAAATCAGTAGTCAAGGAATCCTTGACAACTGCCACTGATGGTAAAGCCTACAACGTAAAACACTACAATCTTGATGTAATTATTTCGGTCGGCTATAGAGTTAAATCACAACGTGGCACCCAGTTTCGCATCTGGGCAACAAGTGTCCTGCGCGAGTATTTGCTCAAGGGCTATGCGCTGAATCAACGAGTTGATAAACTTGAGTACAGAATGGAAGGTGTTGAAGAAAAAATCGATTTGTTCGTAAAAACAGCGCTACCACCAGTCGAAGGTGTGTTTTATGAAGGACAAATATTTGATGCCTACGAGTTTGTTAGTAAACTGGTGAAATCAGCCAAGAAGCGTATCGTGCTCATTGATAATTATGTAGATGAGTCGGTACTCAGCCTACTTGCAAAACGTAGAAAAGCGGCATCGGCAACAATATACACTGCGAAGATTAGCAAGGTTCTCCAGTCTGATTTAGATAAGCACAATGCTCAATATCCACCTATTGTAATTGAAC
>JAISKC010000050.1 GCA_031261345.1 Eubacteriales Family XIII. Incertae Sedis bacterium
CCAATATTCACGAATTTTGTCTGACGAAAGCAACTCGGCAATAAAATCAAAGTCGCCCAAATCTTTAACCATGTGGCAGACATTACTTTTGAAAGTATCAAAACCCGTCCGATCGTCCACTGCGCTCTCAATAATGGCCTCCATAGAGACGCCCAACGTCTTTGCCAATTTGTACAATGTCTCCGCAGAGCATTTTCGAAGACTGACCTTTTCATTGCAAATATCATTCACAGTAGCGTAAGGTACGCCGCTTTCCTTAGCAAGCTTGTATATTGTAAGATTTTGTTCCTCGCGCAATTCATTGATTTGCATGATCATACTCCCATGAACATTATAACGGTGTACCGTTTTATATCGCTATACCGTTATATCAAACACAACCTAAAATGTCAACCTAAATAAAGAGGGGGACAGGTCCGCTGTCTTACTTTTTCCCAGAAAACAGGACAGCGGACCTGTCCCCCCTCTTTTATTCGGTGGCTATCTCTGATAATATTTACTCATAATGTAACTGACTTACACGTTTATTTGCAGGAGGTTTTATCATGATCAATAGAGACAAGCTGAATTCTGTTTATGAGAGGGAGCTGGAGATGTTCAAGGATCTTCACCCCAAGTCCATCGAGCGCTTTGAAGCGGCGAAGAACAGCCTGCTTCTCGGCGTGCCGCTCAACTGGATGGTTCGCTATGCGGGCGGAGTGCCGATTTCGGTCGTCGATTCGGGTGGAGCGAGCCTCACCGACGCGGACGGTATCAAATATACCGACTTTTGCCTCGGCGATACGGGCTCGATGGTCGGTCATGGTCCCCTGCCTGCCGCGAAGGCGATAGCGGAACACGCGTATAAGGGCACGAGTTTCATGCTTCCGACCGAAGACGCCACGTGGTGCGGCAATGAGCTTCAGCGAAGATTCGGTCTCAAATACTGGCAGTTTTCCACCAGCGCGACGGATGCGAACAGGTTTGCTATAAGGCTCGCAAGGCAGATTACTAAGCGGCCGAAGGTCCTCGTCTTCAACTGGTGCTATCACGGCACGGTCGATGAGACCATCGCGACCCTCACGGAAGACGGCTCAGTAATCTCAAGAAAGGGAAACATCGGTCCGCAAATTGACCCCTCGCTCACGACAAAGGTATGCGAATGGAACGATGTAGCGGCTCTTGAAGAGGCGCTGAAGGACGAGGACGTGGCCGTAGTAATGGCTGAGCCGGTCATGACGAACATCGGTATCGTCCATCCGCTTCCTGGCTTCCACGACGAGCTCCGAAGGCTCACGAGGAAGTATGGCACCTACCTGCTCATCGACGAGACACACACCATCTGCGCCGGTATCGGCGGTTACACCAAACTGCATGGCCTCGACCCTGATTTCTTCGTGTGCGGCAAGACGCTTGCGTCGGGAATTCCTGTTGGCACATACGGTTTCACGGAAGAAGTCGGCGAAAAGGCAAAGGCTGAACTCGATGCGCTCTACGGACTCGTCAAGGGTATCGGCGGCACACTCGCGGCAAACGCCATCACGATGGCGACTATGAGGGCAGTCCTCTCGGAGGTCCTGACGCCGGAATTCTACGAGAGAAACATTCCCCTCGCAGATAGGTTCAACGAAGGAATTCATCAGTCAATCAGGGAGTTCAACCTGCCGTGGAGCACACAAAAGCTCGGAACGCGCGTCGAATATTGGTTCTGCGAAGAAGAGGCGAAAAACGGCACGGACGCCGTCAATTCAAGGGACTTCGAGCTTGACTGGTACATGCACATCTACGCGCTGAACAGAGGAATTCTCATGACACCATTCCACAACATGGCCATCATCACGACGGCGCATACGCAGGAAGATGTCGATAAGCACACGGAGATTTTCCGCGCGGCCGTAGCCGAGATAGTAGACTAACTAAGGCAAAACAGCGTCATTGCGAGCGTAGCGAAGCAATCCATTTAAACTACAATATGGATTGCCACGCTACGCTCGCAATGACAATACAATTGGAGGGAACTATGGCTAAACAATTTTGTAATTTTGAGGGAAAAACCGCTCTTGTAACGGGGGCTGGCAGTGCCGAGGGTATCGGTTTCAAATGTGCTCAGCTCTTGGGTGAGTTGGGTGCGAATATAGCACTCGTAGCCACCGGCGAACGGATATACGAGCGTCAAACCGAATTGTCAAATATTGGAATTAATGTTCAGGGGTATGTGGCGGATTTGATGAAAAGGGACGCCACCGAAGCCGTGATTGCCAAGATATTGCAAGAATTTGGACGCATAGACGTCCTCGTCAACAATGCCGGTCTGGCTCAGGTCGGCCAAAAGGATCAATCGGCGTTTTTTGCGGACATGGACTATGAAGAGTGGGACACCACCCTTTCGCGAAATCTCGGTATCACTTTCAATGTTACTAGAAACGTCCTTCCACATATGAAGGAAGCGGGCGGCGGCAGGATTGTCAACGTGTCTTCGGTAACGGGTCCGCTCGTCAGCACTTCCGGCGATGCGGCTTACGGAGCCGCCAAAGCCGCGGTTCTCGGCATGAGCAAGGCGATAGCCATCGAAATCGGTCAGGACAACATCACCATCAACAATGTCCTGCCAGGCTGGATTAAGACCGCCGCACAGTCAAAAAGAGGTCATATAGGCGGACTGAACACACCCATAGGGAGAAGCTCGACCCCTCTTGAAGTCGCAAACGCCGTGGTTTTCCTCGCGTCCGATGAAGCGTCCTACATTACTGGGCAAAGCCTTGTAGTGGACGGCGGCAACATCATTCAGGAGTTTAAGGGAGTAATGTAAAGGAGAAAATTTATGATTAATACACTTGCCGGCCCAGGCAAATATTATCAGGGAGAGAATGCGTTGCTTGAATTGGGGAAACTCGTCTCATACTTAGGCGACAGGTTTCTGGTTCTTTCAGACGACATCGTCTACCCCTTGGTCAAGGAGAAGATAGAAATCGGGTTTTCTGGAAGTGAGAAACCCTTGAAATGGTCGTATACAAGCTATGGCGGCGAATCCACTCAGGTCGAAGCCGACCGAGTCGGTGCACTCGCAAAAGAAATCGGTGCAGTATCTATCATCGGGATTGGCGGTGGGAAGCTACTTGATACGGCAAAACTCGCGGCTGACGAGAGCGGACTTCCAGTGGTCATTGTGCCGACGTCTGCAGCAACCGACGCGCCCTCTTCTTCCATGTCCGTCGTTTATACAGAAGACGGCATCTTCGTAGTTTCCAAGCGTATGCGAAATCACCCCGACATAGTGCTCGTAGATACGACCGTGATCGCTGGCTCGCCACTGCGCACCTTCATAGCCGGCATAGGCGACGCGTTCTCTTGTTACTATGAAGCGAGGGCCTGCAAAGCCTCGGGCGCAATGAACTACAACGGCGGCAGGGGAACCGCCCTCGCCTATCATATCCCAGAATACTGCAACCTGATTTTGAGAGAAAATGCCAAAGCCGCCGTGGCATCGGTGAAAAATACTCGCTGGAGCGAGGCGCTTGACCGCGTGTCCGAGGCCATACTCTATATGGGTGGCGTCGGCTTTGAAAACACGGGGTGCACCATTCCCCACGGCGTTTACAACGGCATGACCGCAATCTTAAGGCCATTCGGTGCCATGCACGGCGAGGCGGTCGCCCTAGGTGTGCTCATTCAGCTCGCGGCCGAAAAAGTCCCAAACGATGAATGGAACGATGTGGTTTCCTTCTATCGCACGGTCGGCTTGCCGGAATGTTTCGCGGGCCTCGGCGTCCCGAACATTACTGATGAGACCATCATGCAAATATGTGAAAAGGCCGTAACAATCAGCCCGAATGTACACAAAGAGCCGTTTGAAGTTGACGCAAAACTATTATTCGACGCAATCAAGACCGTAGAAACACGCAGCAAGGAGAGCAGACAATGAGTATCAACGTGAAAAAAGCATTTATCAATGGCAATATATACACCATGAATGAGGAAGGCGAGAGGGTTTCCGCAATTGCCACGCTCGACGACAAAATTCTATACATCGGAAGCGATGAGGAGGCGATAAATCTCGCGGACGGCGGCGAGGTGATCGACCTCGAGGGAAGGACCGTCCTACCTGGCCTCATCGACACACATCAGCACGTTCAGGCCTATGCGAGAAATCTGAAGCAGGTCAATCTCAGGGACGTGAAAACCCTTGAAGAAATCCAGAGCCGCTTAAGAGAGCGCGTCAAGAACGCACCGAAAGGCACAGTCATACTGGGCGCCGGTTTCGACCACGAAAAACTCGACCCGCCCGTGATGCCGACAAGGCACGATTTGGACGAGGTCTCAAAGGACCATCCTATCGTCATTACTAGATATTGCGTACACATGAACGTCGCAAACTCCTTGGCACTCGAGCTCGGCGGCATCGGCAAGGGCTTTGTCCCAAAATGGGAAAACTCCGTCGATTTCGATGAAGCCGGAGAGCCCACGGGCCTACTTTTCGAGCAAACTGCCGCCGACCTTATCAGCAGAATTGATTTGGGCAGCCAAGATGAGGACTCGATCAAAAACGGTGTTGAAATGGCACTCAGGGAAGACAACAGCTATGGTATCACGAGTATCAACCCGATACAGGGCAAACTTTGCGACCTATTCGAGCAAACCCGCGTCTATCAGGACCTCCGCGATGAAGGCCGCCTCAGCATGCGCATATACATGGGCTATGACGAGTTTCCAGGGCTGGGGCTCAAATCAGGTATCGGCGACGAATTCATCAAATACGGCTTCTACAAAATCTACACGGACGGCAGCCTCGGCGGTCATTCCGCCCTGTTCAATGAGCCGTATTCGGACGACCCCGAAAATTGCGGCGTTGCAAATCACAGTCAAGAGGAGCTCAACGCCCTCGTCAAGGAGGCCTACGACAAGGACCTTCAAATCGGCGTCCATATGATTGGAGACAAGGCCATCGAGATGTCGCTCACGGCGCTGGAAGCCTGCTATTTCGAAAATCCCAAGGAAGATATTCGCTTCAGAATGATACACGTTTCTCTCATCAACGACGAGATCATTGAGAGAATGAAGAAACTTCCAGTAATTCTCGACATTCAACCCTCCTATGTTTCATCGAACATTCACTGGTCGGACGCGAGGGTCGGTGATCGCGCGAAATACCTCTTCTCTTGGGGCCGGTTCGTCCACGAAGGCTTCATCTGTTCGGGTAGCTCGGATTCGCCCGTTGAGCCGATCAATCCCATGATAGGTATCTTTGCGGCGGTAACGAGGGCCGGATATGACGGATATATGCCGGAGGGCTGGCATCCCGAAAATAAAATGACGCGTTATGAAGCGGTCAGCATGTATACGAGAAACGGTGCCTATGCCTCGTTTGAAGAGGATATCAAGGGAACGCTTGCCGTTGGCAAGCTCGCAGACTTTGCGATATTCGACAACGATGTATTTGAAGTACCGGAGTTTGAAATCAAGGACATCAAGGTCGTGGCGACCTATTTGGGCGCAGAGAATATCTACAGCGTGTAGCGTGGATACTGGCTTATTGCGATGGGCTCAGATTTTGTCATGATCGACGATCGGAGTCTTGCCACCGAATTTGAACTGAGACACGATAATGCCTGCGAAGATGAAGGCACAGCCGACATACGCCCTTGGTGTCATGACTTCGTGAATGAGAATTGCGCCGCCAATCGCTGCAAACAGAGACTCGAGAGAGAAAATGATAGCAGCCTTTGCCGGCGCAACGTGCTGTTGCCCCACCGTTTGAAGCGTGTACGCGACACCCGATGCCAAAACTCCGCCGTACAAAATCGGCAAATATCCGTCCAGTATGCTCGAAACCGTTACGTCTTCAAAGATGAATGCACAGATCATACTTATAGCCGAGCAGGTGAAAAACTGGATTTGCGATACTCTGATTGGGTTCACGAGACCGGCAAACCTGTCTATCACCATGATATGGGTGGCCCACAAAAATGCTCCGATGAAGAATAATACATCTCCGAGGTTGATGTTCCCGAATCCGTCCTGAACGCTCAAGAGGTAAAGACCCGTTACTGAGAAAATCGCACCTATCCACGTGAATTTTCCGGCCTTGCGCCCAAGAAATATTCCCATAATTGGGACTATTACTATATAGAGACCGGTGATGAAGCCCGCCCTGCCCGACGATCTGGTGATGAGAACCCCGAACTGCTGGAGCGTTGCGGCGGCAAACAGCACGACGCCGAGAATGATACCGTATTTGATGAGTTTCGCGCGCTCTTCCTTCGTGTATTTTTTTCGATCGAAGATGAGAATGACGGGTATGAGCGAAAGCCCGCCGATGGCAAACCTGACGCCGTTGAACGTCAAGGCGCCCACGCTGTCCATCCCGACCACCTGTGCAACGAAAGACAGCCCCCAGATGGCGGCTGTAATCAGTAAAAGTAATGAATATTTTAGTTCTTTCTTTTCCATATATTACAGTATACTACTTAAAAATTGTCTTGCCCTCGGATTTTTGGGATTTGTGAAAAATTCCGACGGTGGTTCATCGCTTGCGAGTTCGCCATCGCACATGAACACCACTCTGTCCGCCACTTCCTTTGCGAAGCCCATCTCGTGCGTAACGACGAGCATAGACATTCCGCTCTTCGCCAGATCGCTCATGACCGCGAGCACATCGCCGACAAGCTCGGGATCGAGTGCCGAGGTCGGCTCGTCTAACAGCATGATTTCCGGCTCCATTGCCAAAGCTCTGGCTATGGCTACACGCTGCTGCTGTCCACCGGAAAGCCTCGCCGGATAGTCATCGGCCCTATCGGAAAGCCCAACTTGCTCCAGTAATGCCATTGCCTTTTCGCGTGCCATCTTTTCACTTTCATTCTTGACGTTCATGGGTGCAAGCATGATGTTTTGAATAGCCGTCTTATGCGGGAAAAGATTGAAACGCTGAAAGACCATGCCCATCCTCAGAAGCATTTCCGCACGTTTCTCATGCGACAGGTGAAGTTGCGAGTGTCCGTCCACACGTTTTTCGAGGAGTTCATCATCGACATAAATCTCACCGTCGGTGATCTTTTCAAGCCCGCAAAGTGATCGCAAGAAGGTAGATTTGCCGGCACCCGAAGGCCCGATGATGGCGACAACCTCACCCTGTTCCACAGTAAGGCTGACGTTCTTCATCACCTGAAGAGAACCGAATTTATTACAAATATCTACCGTGCGAATCAGTGACAACCGCTTTCTCCTTTTACTTCGTCTCTGTCATTTCAACTGTCATTCTGCGCGCAGTCGCAGAATCCAGTGCCCTACATCCTTACTCCGTCTCTGTCATTGCGGGCTCAGACCCGCAATCCAATGTTCCATCCTTACTCATTGCTCTCATAAACCGACAACTTCTTTTCCAATCTATCAAACACGATGGTGAACACCGCGGTCAGGCAAAGATAGATCGCCATCGCCGGTATATAGACGAGCGCACTCGCCTTGTTCGACGCTATCATCTTCGTCTGGAACGTGAGATCCGTGAGCGCGATGATAGACACGAGCGACGTATCCTTCAAAACCATGATGAACTCGTTGCAAATAGGCGGTATCATTCTCCGGTAAGCCTGAGGAATGATAACGAGCCGCATAGCCTGACCATACGAAAGTCCCAGCGACCTCGCGGCCTCCATCTGCCCCTTGTCGATCGACTGAATAGCCGCCCTGATGATTTCGGCCAAATATGCGGCAACATTCAACGAAAACGCTATGAACGCCGCAAGAAACTTGCTCGAGATATTCATCGCGGGGAAAATCTGCGGCAGCGTATAGTATATGAAAAACAACTGCATCAGCAGCGGCGTGCCCCTGAAAAAGAACACGTAAGCCGTCGATGGCCACTTTATTATCCTTCGCTTTGAAATCTTGCCCAACGCCAAAAATATGCTGATGATCAGCGCACAAACAACCGATGTTATCGTCAGGATAAGTGTGGTGCCGGTCGCATTCAGTAACGCCGGCAACCAGTTAATTATCTTTTCAAATGAGCTCAATTATTACTCGCCCGCCTTGGTTACTATACAAAGTGCGTTCGCGACATAAGGCTTTGTAACGTTGTATTTTTCCTGACGTTCCTTGTTGATGCTGACGGCTGAGAGAATCGAGTCATACTGATTTTTCTCAAGTCCCGCAAATATCCCGTCCCATGAAGTGTTTTCAACATTCACAGCCAGTCCCAAAATCTCGCCGATTCTGTTTGCGACATCAATATCAAATCCGATGAAGTCCTTGCCGTCGTCGGTCGTGTATTCCATCGGCGGATATGTCGCCTCTGTTCCGTAGCTGAAAACTCCCGCAGTCTTCGTCGTGAAGCCTTCCGGAATGACGGGCTGCTCAGTAATGTCTCTGAGTCCTGCGGTGAAATCATCTCCAAAGTTTTTTATAGCGATTTCTGCCATCGTGCCGTCAAAATACATAGTGTCGATTGCGGCTTCAACGGCGGCGGCGAGCTCCGGATTGTCCTTCTGCAGCACGATACCCATCGGCTCTGCTTCGTCCGAAATCCAAGTTCTTTTATACTCGGACTCGCCCTTCGTATAGTACGATGCGACGACGCTATCGACATATACGGCGTCAACTCTGCCGAGCTTCAAATCGTCGAAGCACTGCTTGATACTCTCGTAGCGCTCGATTGTGATTTCTTCTTCCGTGTTCAGGGCCGTGATACTCTCGTCGGCCGTCGTCTGAGTCTGAACGGCAATCTTTGCGCCGTTGAAATCAGCCGGTGAATTGATTTCCTTCGCCGCCTCTTCTGAGCCGCCGCCGCAACCGGCAAGCACAAACGACAAAGATAATAGTAGACATAATGCGATAGTAAATTTCTTTTTCATTCTAAATTCCTCCATATAACACAACTCGTGCAAGTGTTCATTTTATCGCATTTTGCCTTATATATCAACAGAAAAATTGTAATCTGTCATTGCAGTAAATTCCCAAAGTAAGTTCCACAGTGGACGAGGGAGTGGAATTTAGTGTGAGACGGAATGGTGTAGAATCTTATCTGGGAAATTTTCTTGGATAGGAGGATATGATGACAAATG